>DAIOHQ010000044.1:0-24443 GCA_036744635.1 Tepidisphaeraceae bacterium
GAAACCCAAACTATCAAGAAAAGTTGAACAGGTTATTTTTGGGCAGGCCCTTAGGGTTGTAAAGCGCCGTGGTGGCGTTGGTCATGTAACCGTTGGCCTGCTTGATCTTGTCGCTCTTGCCGTGGGCGGGGAAGTAGAGGATGGCGCGGTCGAAGGCGTCAAAAATGGCCATGCGGTCGAAGGCCGGCGACGCGTTCTGGCGATTGAGCGGGTCGCGCAAACGCACTTTGTCCGGCGGCAGATACGGCCCCCAGACGCGCCCGCCGGGACGGACGCGGAACCCCGGTCCTGCAAATCCATCGGCCGCCGGGCCGCTGACGCCGCCGGGTCCGATCAGCGCCTGAACAAGCACCTGTTGGGCGGTTCCGGCGGTCACTGGCGTTGGATAGGCATTGAAGTCGTTCCGGTAGGCTTCGATGGCGACGCTGATCGTCTCCATATCCATCCGTGCCCGCGCCCGCATCGACGAGCGCCAGGCGCGGGTGATGGTGGGTAGCAGAATGGCAGCCAGGGCCGCTATGATGCCCATCACCACCAGCATTTCCACCAGCGTAAAACCGCTGCGCCTGAGGCGAATTGCTGCGCGGTCGACGGAAGTGGAGTGAGCTGTCATAATCTGCCTTCCAGTGCCGTCGCAGGAACTGACGGCAGACGAAATAGGATACCCGAAAGGTACGGAACCATACAATCCCTGTTTTCCTGGGCGGGTGCAAGAAAATTTCTCGGCATCTGTGGGCGAATTTGGGGGGCGTGCCCATACTTTGTGGCACAACTGCGATTCTGCAATAGAAACGCGGTTGGAATGGCGCCAGAACGCGATTTGCCACAAAATCTGGCCACGCCCAATTTGGGGCCAAAGTGGCGTAACTCTTTACTGTAACCGCGGCGCGCGGTCCAATGGAAATGCCTGGCAAATTCTCTTGAAGGATGACCGATGAAGCTCACACCCGAACAGATTTCGTTTTTTCTCGACAAGGGATACATCGTGCAGCCCGGCCTGTTTCCGCTGGAACTCATCCGCAAGCTCGGCGCGGAGATCGACGGCCTGCACGAGAAGATGGCGGCCAATGCTCCAAAAACCGTACACGTCTCGTGGGAAGACGGGCAGCCGGCCGACCGTCCCAAGCGCATCCGCCAGCTCATGCACAGCGAAAAGGTGTCGCCCATCCTCGACGCGATGAGCCGCTCCGATGCGATGCTCGACATCATCGAGCAGTTGATCGGACCGGGTATCTACTTGTTTCATTCCAAGCTGATGATGAAGGCGGCCCGCGATGGAACGTTCACCCCCTGGCACCAGGATTGGGGCTACTGGCAGCATCACACAAAGCGGCCAAGCCAGGTGAACTGCATGTTGGCCATCGATCCCAACGTCAAGGCCAACGGCGCCCTGCGCTTCGTGGAAGGCTCGCATAAGGCCGGGCCGATCGACCATAAGACCTTCGTCTCGGCCAGCTTCAACATCGGGCTGGAAGGGGACATCGATTCCAAGGAATCGACGATGGTAGAACTGCAGCCCGGCGATGCGGTCTTCTTCGGGCCGCTGGTGGTACACGGATCGGCCGCCAACACTTCCGATTTCGACCGCCGCGCCAACACCTTCGCCTTCGACGTCCCGGACAACAACACCGGCCAGCAGATGCCCGAAGAATATCATCGCCGGGGAAGCAAGAGCGGGACGTAGCCCGCAGGGTGGAGCGTTGTAACGCGGGTTTCCGGGGGGAGAATTGCCAATTGCCAAATCAGGAGCAGACGCGAATTCCGGGCGCAGCTCTCCGTCCGTTGCTGGCGCAGGAGTCGTCGCCGCGCTTCTGATTTTCATTGTCTTGTCAGCCGTCCGCGCCTCGGCTAAAACATCCTGCCTTGGGAAAGATCAGTTTTCTGGAAGGAGCCCGCATGAAATCCGTGTTCGCCATTTGCTGTGCCGCAGCTCTGTTGGGTGCCGTTCCCTGCCGCGCGGATGAACCCGCCCCGCAAGTGGGCGAGATCCCCGCGCCGTTCTTCGCGGCGGATAACAAGCCGGCCGCGCCGACGCTCTTTTCGCGCGGCACCCATACCTTTGAGGCCACCGGCGGCTACATTTTCCGCGATAACCGGCATCTGTATTACGGCACGATCGGGCTGAGCACCTATCCGATCGATCACCTGGGAGTCGTCCTGCAGGGCGTCGGCTATTACGGCGCGCAGACCGGCGAGAATGCCCAGATGATCGGCCTGACCGCCATCGCGCGCTATCACTTCCTGACCGTGGACAGACTCTCGCTGTTTGGCGAAGTCGGCGCCGGCATTCTGGAAGGCAACCGCGGTTTTCCGCCCAAGGGCACGCGCCTCAACGGCACCTATCAAGGCGGCGTGGGACTTACTTTTCAACTGACGGACAACATGCACCTGTTTGGCCGGGCGAGTTTCCTGCACATTTCCAACGCCTTCATCGAAGGCCGCGACCGCAATCCCGCGTTCAACGGGTTCGGCGGATATGTCGGGATGATGTGGACGTTTTAGGCATTGCCTGAAGTCGTTACTGAGATGATATTCCGATCGCTTGTTATTTCGCTCTCCCGTGGCCGGTGGCTGATCGGTCTGATCGCGCTGCTGCCGGCATTGGCAGCGCAGGCGGCCGGGCCGACCGGCGATTTTGCCCAGGGCACCTGGACATTTACCGCCTACGGCAGCGCCACCAAGGATGTCAGCCGCGGCGATTCCTACGCGGAATCGGGCAGCGTCGGCGTGGGGTACTATTTCCGCAATACCCTTTCGCTGAGCGCGGAAATCAGCGGGTATGGCGTGCAGCAGGAGGGCGAGGACGCGGCGGCGGGGGGCTTGGGCATCATGCTGCGGCACCATTTTCTGCGCGGCGATGGCTGGTCGGTGTACTCGCAAGTTGGCGCCGGTGTATTCGAGTCCAGCCGCGACGTTCCGCCGGGCGGGACGCAGTTCAATTTCACCCAGCACACCGGCCTGGGCTTCAGCTATCGCCTTCGGGAAAACGTCCACCTTTTCACCACCATCAGCTACTTCCACCTCTCCAACGCCAGAATCCGCGGCCAGGAGCGCAACCCCAGCATCAACGGGATTGAGGCGGCGGTGGGTATCGAGTTCTTGTTCAAGTGAAGTGCAGAGTGCAGAGTGCTGAGTGCAAAGTTGCACAGTGCAGAATCCTGGATTGGAGATTGTCCGTCGTCCATGGTCAGTTGTGTGTTGCTGTTCGTCATAACATAGTCCTCCATATAAAGGCGCGGAGTTGCGCCGGCGGCGCGCCGGGCGCGCAACACTTGAATGAATTTTGGACCACGGATGAACGCGGATGGACGCAGATGCTTGCGCGGGCGGGGGTTAGGATTTTGAGGGCGGGAGAAAAAAATCTGCTGGTTGGGGATTTTGTGGTTTTTAGGCGTTGCGCTGGCGGCGCGGCAAATGCGCAATTCGAGAGTTGCGCGCGGTCCCTCGGCTTGCCCGTTGTCCATATGAGTGATATGATTTGTCCATTTGGTGATCGGAGATGTTTATGGCCGCATCAGTTCAAAGCGCACGGGCCAAACCTTGGAAGCGACGATCGAAGAAGGCGGGGGTTGGCCACGGCGCTCGAATGGCGGGCGCTGGCAAGCGGCCGGACTTGGTGGCCGGCGGCATGGGCGGGCAAGTGACCGTCGTCATCGACTCGAAAA
Organism: Tepidisphaeraceae bacterium; assembly: GCA_036744635.1. Lineage (GTDB taxonomy): Bacteria > Planctomycetota > Phycisphaerae > Tepidisphaerales > Tepidisphaeraceae > DAIOHQ01. The sequence goes on from DAIOHQ010000044.1 coordinate 3,666, forward strand.
AGCGTGGCGACAGCATCGGCGCGGGCTATGAGACGTGGCTGGACGCGGAGCGATTGATCGAGCGTGGATTGCCATTTGGCGCAATCGAGCGGCTGGCCGGTACCACCGGCATGACCTATGAGCAGATCAAGAAGCTGGTGGGGCTGACGGGGGCGACATTCCTTCGACGCCGGCAGGCCGGCAAGCTATCGCCGGCGGAGTCCGAGCGGGTGCTGCGGGTCTCGCGATTGTTCGAGCAAGCGGTTGACCTGTTCGGCGGCGACCAGGCCGGCGCACAAAAGTGGCTGGACACGCCGCTGCCAGTGCTGGGTGATCGGCCGCCGATTGCCCTGGCGCGGACCGAGGTGGGCGCCCGCGAGGTGGAGGACCTGATCGGACGGATTCAGCACGGGGTTATCTCGTGAGCATCGCCGCGTGGAGGATTTGCGACGCCCGCTTCGCGGCGACGATGTGGCAGGGCGCAGGCGCGCGGGATCACGGTGGCCGGTGGAGCAGCAAGAGCGTTGCCATCGCGTATGCCTCGCAATCCCGCGCGCTGGCCGCGATGGAACAACTGGTGCATCTGATCCCGCCGCGGTTGCTGAGCGGCTACGTTGTGTCGAGTATCACGCTCGAGGAGGGGCAGGTGGAGCGGGTCGATCTCGCGGTGCTGCCGCCGAACTGGCGGGAGCCAATTGCGCCGCCGGCGCTGCGCCGCTTCGGCGACCAGTGGGCCGCGGCCGGGAGGTCGCTGGCATTGGCCGTGCCCAGCGCGGTCGTGGGGGGTGAGATCAACTACCTGATCAATCCACTGCACCCGGAATTCGCTGCGTCGGCAAAGTCGGCGCCAGTTCCCTACGCATTCGATCCGCGGCTGAAGTAGCAATCGACGTGCGTCACCCTTTGCGATCCCGATTGTTGCGCGCGTTGTTGGCCGGGCGTGGGTACGATGGGAGGAAATGACTCCTTGTATCAAGACAGCCGCTGATCCCCTGGCTCCTCCCCGGTCCGGTTTTCGTCCGCGCAATATCTGCCCAGAACGAGCGCTACACTGGTATGCTGTCAGCAGTTGCCGCGCGTGCGCCCCGGCATGATATGTGGCGCACGGCGCAGGATAATGATATGTTAGCTCGCTATGTCACGATTGATCGAACAACTGCTCCATGCCTGGAATCCTCCATGGGGTTTCTACAGACTTACCCCGCGGGGCAAGTTCGTTCGCACGTTGTGGACCGGCCCTTTGGTGATGGCCGTTGTCTTCAGCGCGTTCTATATTCCGACCCGGCGCGTCGGACTACCGATTGTCTGGCCATTGATGACGGCAGCCGTTCTTTTTTTCCCGTGGCTCCGTCAGCTCCTTGCCACTCGATCACTGTGGAAGGAGAGCGAGCTAACCAAACACTGCACTGGACCGGGGCCAGAACAGTTCCTGTAATTCGAATGCTGATCGTCGGCCCCGGCCAGTGAATGTTGGGCCGTTATATGGCGGAGACTGCACCATTGCCTGCGGAGTCGCCCATCCTCGACTATCAGCCGCCGAGAGTTCCGGGGGCGAATCCGGTCGCGTTGATGCTGTCGAACGCGATATTCGTGCTGACGGCGTTGGCATTCGTTCCACTTCACGCCTTTGTGGGTCGGAACATAGCGATTGGCCTGGTGTCGCTCATCGCGTTCGCGATTGGCGGCGCTTTGGCCATGCGATCGGTGGTTCGTAGTCCCCGAAGGCAAGCGATTCTGTCGCTCTCGATGAACGCACTAGGCTTGCTATTTGTCACGGCGTACCTGATTTATTTCTGGCCGGTTCTGGAGCCGTTCTCGATGCTCGGGAAGTAGCGCGCGGTGTGGCCGCCGGCTAACCACGCACTGCAACGGACCGGCCGGGCGGAACGGTCCTTGTGACTCCAACGCCGCTCGGTGCCCGGCCGGCCGTTGAATGCTGATCCGTTATCCACCTCAGATTGTCGCTTTCATGAACTCGTCGCCCCAACATAAGTTGGACTATGCAACGCCGCGTGCGGGCCGGGCGCGGATTAACCGAACTCGTTCCAGAATTCTCGGTCTGATTGCTGGACTTTTTGCTGTACCAGCCTTGTTTCTGGGATTCCGTGGAATTGTGTGGGGGCTCTCGGGGCGATTTGAATTCGCCTGGGACTTGGACACCTATGTGTTGCTCGCAATAGCGGCGTTGGGCTGTTTGTCTGCCTATCTGTCGTTCCGGCTATTGCGTGCCGCGGACGGCGGATAGAGGAGGCCAAACTCTGGTCATCCGTTGACCGCCGGGCATGTGCATCTCTACCATCGCAATGATGCCCTGGCTTATTTTGGTGGCTGAGGAACGTGATACCTCCAGCGTGATCGTCTGGTCGGTGGTGTTGGTGGGGTTTTTGGTGGTTATGTTTGTGGGGGTGACTTATCTGCGGAAGTGGGTGACGCGGGGGGAGTCGTCGCCGATTGGGGGATTTTCGCTTGCGGAGTTGCGACAGCTTCATAAGGCGGGGCAAATGACCGATGAGGAGTTTGAGCGGGCCAAGGCGAAGATCGTGGCCGCGGCGCAGAAGGCGCACAATCGGCCGAGCACCAAGCCCCCCCCTCCCGAATTCAACAGCCCTCGTTGAAGAAAAACCGGGTGATTCCAATAAGAATGGTCTTTGAATGGCGCCGGGGGCGGAGGGGAAAATATCGCCGGTTAGGTGTTCCCCCGCGTGCGGGCAAGGCCTAAGATGGCGCTGGCCGGCCCGTGCGGATTTGTCGATTCCTCGATCAAGTCCTCCCCGGTGGAAGTTCGATAAGTCTGGTGGGAACAGCGCGAGGGCGCTGAAACTGCCGACTGACGGCGAAAATTACCGTTCGTCGCGTTTTTTTTGGGACGCCAAGGCGCATCCCAACAGGAAGGCTAGCCGATGGCCAGCAGCAATCGCACCGGCAACGGAGGCGGTGGAACCAATCCTCCCGGCGGTGGGACCAGCAACCAGCAGGGGGGCTTTCGAGGACGACGCGTGACCACATGCAGCTTTTGCGGAAAATCCTCCCGTGATGTCGGCCCGATGGTGGAGGGGCCATCCGATGTCTATATCTGCGCCAACTGCGTCGACCTGGCGCACAACATCATCCGGCAGGAAAAGCGCAAGCTCTCCAGCGCCCAGCCGCTGTTCAGTTCCATCCCCACGCCGCGGCAGATCAAGGAATATCTGGATCAGTACGTGATCGGCCAGGAATACGCCAAAAAGGCGCTGGCAGTGGCGGTACACAATCATTACAAGCGTCTAGGGACGCTGGAAACGCCGGCCGAGGGGACAGCGCCGACGGCGGTGCAGAAAGACAACGATGTCGAGATCGACAAGAGCAACGTGCTGCTGATCGGGCCGACCGGCTCGGGCAAGACGCTGCTGGCCAAGACGCTGGCGCGGATCATCAACGTGCCGTTCGCGATCGGGGATGCCACCACGCTCACCGAGGCGGGATACGTCGGCGAGGATGTGGAGAACATCCTGCTGAAGCTGCTGCAGGCGGCCGATTATGACCTGGAATCGGCCCAGCGCGGCATCGTCTACATCGACGAGATTGACAAGATCGGCAAGACCAGCGGCAACGTCTCGATCACCCGCGACGTCAGCGGCGAAGGCGTGCAGCAGGCATTGTTGAAGATGCTCGAAGGCACGGTGGCCAACATTCCGCCGCAGGGCGGGCGGAAACATCCCGAGCAGCAATATATTCAGATGGACACCTCGCAGATTCTGTTTATCTGCGGCGGGACGTTCGTCGGCCTGGAAGACATCATCCGCAAGCGGCTGGGCAAGCGGCAGATCGGTTTCGGCAGCGAGACCGCACCATCCGAAAGCGCCCACGACCGGGCGGAAATCCTGGCATCCGCACAGCCTGAGGATCTGGTCGAGTTCGGGATGATCCCCGAATTCGTCGGCCGGCTGCCGCTGGTGGCGTCGCTGGAACCGCTGGACGTCAAGACGTTGATCAACATCCTGACGCAGCCGAAGAACGCGCTGGTCAAGCAGTACCAGAAATTCTTCCGGCTGGAGAGCAGCGAGGTGGAATTCACACCCGGCGCGTTGCAACTGATCGCCGAGCGGGCGTTGAAGCGGGATACCGGAGCGCGGGCGCTGCGGGCGGTGTGCGAAGAGATCATGCTGGATTTGATGTATAAGCTGCCGGATCACGGGCAGGGCGGGAAGTACATCATCACCGAAGACATCGTCGAAGGCCGGCAGAATCTGTTTGAGCTGAAGCCGGAACGAAGGAAAGAGTCGGCGTAGAAGCTGATTCAGACAAATCGAAAGCCAACGCAGGACGATTCGGTTGAATCGTCCTGCTGCTTTTGGCGGCATCGTTGTGTTTCAACCTTCATGCGATTAGCGTGTCTTTTGTTCCAATCCTTGGAGGATTCATGCGACGATTTGCGGCGATGGCGGCGATGGTGTTCCTGTGCTTTGCAGCAGCGCAGAGGGCGCGGGCCGCGGACAAATCGGCGTGGAAGGCGGTGGCGCCGTTCCTATCCGAAAAGACGATTGCGGTGGCCGACCTAGACGCAGCTGCGATCGACATGAAGGTGATTCAGAAGCACGAGCGGGATGTGCTGGGCATGGCAGGTCTGGAAAAGGAGAGGCTTGAGCAGACGGCCCGGCGGATGGATCGCGACAACGAGCAGTTCAGCAGTCTGCTGCAGGAATTTGCCAAGGCGGGGGGAAGCCATGTGGTGTGGGTGATGGATTTTCCACTGCGGGGGACGATTCCTGGATTCGCGGTGCTGCCGCTGAAGGAAGGGGAGGATGGAAAGGCGCTCGGAGATTTCATTAACAAAACGATGGGGCGAGGCGGCGAGGCGCCGGCCATGGTGGAAATCAACGAGCATTTGCAGGGCACCGCGATCGGCAATTCACCGCTTGTCTACGTGACCATGAAGGGGGCGCTGGTGATCGGGACGCGCGGGCAGGTGCAGGAGCTTGCGGGGCATAAGGCGGTGGATCGGCCGGATCTGGCCAAGGCGTTCGCGGCCGCCGGCGAAGGAGGATTGCGGGCGGCGTTTGTGATGAATGATGCGCTGCTGCAGGCGGCGGGAAATGTGAAGTTGCCGCCAATCTTTGGCAATCCGGATGTGCCGGCGGCGCTGCGTGCGGTGGCGGGTGCGCATCTGGCTGCGCGGCTAAGTCCAGCGCCCAGCGCTGACATCGTGATCCAGGCGACTGATGAGAAGCAGGCGGCGGCACTGGGGAAGATGGTGAAGTCGACTAAGGCAGCGATCTTGGAGGCTACGGCGAACCCGGGCACGCGGCGGTCGGCATGGGGGCATCTGGCGCCGTTTGTTCCTCTGATCGATCCGGTGGTGAAGGGGGATCAGCTAGTGCTCGAACTGAGCAAGGCGACGGTGGAGATGCTGGAGACGGCATTGTCTGAGGAGATGGCGTGGGGATCACTGCAGAGTGCTTCATTCTCAAACCTGCGGCAAATCGGCCAATGGCTGATGCTCTATGTCGTTGCCCACAAAGGAAAATATCCAGCATCACTGGATGAGCTGACTGCATTTTTTCGTGAGAGCGGGACGGAGGAGTCGAGTGTCCAACGGGTGCTGACGAATCCCAAGGATCCAACTCGAAAGCCAGGCTATGTGTACATCGTGCCGCCGAAAGGCAGTAAAACCAGGAGAAATGCCGAGACGCTGGTGGGCTATGAGGCATTCGACAAGTGGCCGGGGATCGTCAACGTTGGATTCATGGATGGGCACGTGGACGCAGTGGCGGATCAGGATCGTTTCGATAAGTTATTGAAAGCTGCAAAGAGCGGCGACGCGAACGATCTTCCCGGTCCGGTGACGAGGCCGGCCACGCAGTCGTTTTAGAGCAGGTGAGGAGATGGAGACAGCTCAGGCGCGCAGGATCAGGAGAATGCCGGTGGCGATGAGGGACTGGATGATGAGGATGAGGGCGAGGGCATGGGTGGGGAAAGCGCGGCCACGGAGTACCTTGATAGCGTCGACCGGGGTGCTTCGAGCGCGGTGCTGCACGGCGGCGATCAGCAGATTGGCTTCAAAGCGGTCAATGCCGTAACGGCCGGCCTGCTTGAGCAGGCGCACGCGCTGGGAATGGCGCAGGATATTGCCCTCGAGGGCGGCGGCGATGTCGTCGGCGAAGGACTTGCTGGCGCTGGGGGTTGGTGACGCTTCAGTCGGCGCTGGTGTCGCTGAAACTGCGAGCACGTGCAGCGCCCGCTGCCGGTTTACGACGCTGTCGGCGTGGACACAGCGGATGCGCCTTGCCTGGCGTCGATAGATATCGGTGGAAGATTGCGCGAGCGCCTCGGCGGGCATATCATCAGTCTACGCGGGCGGGGACATCGGCCGCGCAAAAAGCTGCGGCGGCGACAGGGAATCTGGACGATATTGTGACAACGGTAGGGAATTTGCTGAAGAATCCGGTAGACTGGCCGCGCGAAAGTTGACGTATGAAATGGTTCAAACGCATTCTTATCTGCATCTTGCTTCTGGTGGTGGGCGTTCTCGCCTTCTCCGCGGCCACCTGGTACATGGTGCGCGGCACGCCGGAATGGTATCGGCCGGCCAAAGGGTACGATGAAGCGGTGGCGCGGCGGGCCGAAGAGGAAGTCACCCACGTGCAAAGCTGGGTGGCCAAGGCGCAGACCCAGCCGTCGACGCAATCGGTCGAGCCGATCACCATCACTCTCACCTCGGATGAGTTGAATGCATTCTTCACCAAGTGGAAGACCGCGAAGAACTGGGATGCCAAGATTGACAGATATCTGGCCAACCCGCAGATCGTGCTGCACAACAAGCGGCTGATTTTGGCCGGCACGGTGCGCAACCTGCAGGTGATGGATGGGACGGTGATGAGCCTGCACTTTGAGCCGCGGCTTGATGCCGATGGCAAGCTGAATCTGGATCTGGTGAAGGTGCTGGCCGGGAAGGTGCCGATGCCCGAGGCGGTGTGGTCGGGGGAACTGGATCGGCTGAAGGGAGTAATGAGCGCTTCGCTGCCGGAGATGCAGGGGAAGTCGAAGGTATTGCCCGATGGCAGCTTCAATTCCGAGGCCGCGTCGGTGGCGATGGCCAAGCTGCTGCTGCACACATTGAATCACGAGGCGACGGCGCCGGTCGTCTTTGTGCCGTTCGACGAGGACCAGAAGCACCGCATTAAGGTGATGCCGATGAAGCTGACGGGGATCACCGTCGCCGATCAGACGCTGAAACTGACGGCGGTTCCGCTCGATGAAAAGCAGCGCCGCGAGGAGCTGGATCGCATTCGCGAGCCTATCGATTCGCCCACCGCCGTCGCCAAGACCGGCGAATAGTTCAGTTGAGAAACCATCATGAAAATCAGCATGGAATGGCTGGGAGAATATCTGCCGGGGGCACTGCCGGCCGAGGCGGCGGGGGATGCGCTGACCAACGGCGGATTGCCGGTGGAAGTGATCGAGCAGCATGGAAATGACAAGGTGATTGATGTTGAGGTCACCAGCAATCGGCCGGATTGCCTGTCGCACATTGGCGTGGCGCGGGAGCTGGGGGCGCTGCTGGGGCGGGAGATTCGGGATGTGAAAATCAGCCTGGCCGAAGTTCAGCCCGAGGCGGAATCGGTCACTTCCGTCCAGATCGAAAATCCCGAACTCTGTCCGCATTACACCGCTCGGATCATTCGCAACGTGAAGATCGGCGCGAGTCCGGCGTGGCTGGCGCGGCGGCTGGAAGCGGTGGGGTTGCGGCCAATCAACAACGTCGTCGATGTCACCAACTACATCATGTTCGAGATGGGCCAGCCGCTGCACGCGTTTGATTTCGACAAATTGGCGGGGCGGCGGATCGTGGTGCGCGCTGCAAGGGCGAAAGAGAAGATTATCAGCATCGACGGGCACGAGCGCGAATTGTCGGAGAAGATGCTGGTGATAGCGGATGCCGAGAAGCCGGTGGCGCTGGCCGGCGTGATGGGCGGACGGGACAGCGAAGTGTCGTTGGCCACCGTGAATGTGCTGCTGGAATCGGCACGGTTCGACCCGCTGAGCGTGCGCAAAACCGCGCGGCGGCTGGCGATGAAGAGCGACAGCTCCTACCGATTCGAGCGCGGCATCGATCCCACGCTGCCGCTTCGGGCCAGCGCGCGGGCGGCGCAGTTGATATTGCAGACGGCGGGGGGGGAACTGCTGAGCGGCGCGGTCGAGACGGGTGCGAGCGGATATTCGCCGAAGCGATTGACGCTGCGGCTGGCGAAGCTCAAGAGCGTGCTAGGGGTGGAGTGGCCGATCGAGCAGGTGATGGAAGCATTGCGTCGCCTGCACCTTTCTCCAGTGCAGCGAGGAGACGAAATTGAGTGCGCCATCCCCAGCGCCCGGCTCGATCTCAATATTGAAGTGGACCTGGTCGAGGAGGTGGCCCGCGTGGTGGGATATGACAAGATTCCCACCCGTGATGAGATTTCCATTCGCCTCACCCCGGCCGACCCCGATGCCCGCACCATCGAAGACATTCGCACGATGCTGGTGGCGGCGGGATATTACGAGGCGGTGACGTTCAGCTTTGTCAGCGATGCCCTGGCCGGAGATTTTGCTCCGCCGCAGGCCGCGGCACTGGCGCGGGCGGATGCCAGCGTGCGCAAAAGCGATGCCCGGCTGCGGCCAAGCATTCTGCCGGGGCTGCTGGAAGCGGTGGTGCGCAATGAGAGCAATGGCACGCCGGGAGCGAAGCTCTTCGAGATGGGATCGACGTTCTGGCTGGACGACGCCGCTGCCATTCAGGAGCATCGGCGGCTGGCGCTGGTGGGCAGCGCGGATCTGCGCGAGCTGCGCGGGACGATGGAAGTTCTGCTGGGAAAGCTGAATGCCGAGCGGCCGGTACAGGTCGTCCCCGCCGAACATCCCGGTTTTGATCCGGCGGCGTGTGGACGGATCGAGTGGGGGGGTGAGGGCATCGGCTATCTCGGCAAAGTGGCTCGGCCGATCCTTGAGACGCTCTCCCTCCGCGAAGCTCCCGCGGCCGCGGAAATATTCCTGGCGCCGCTGCTGGCCGGGGCGCAGCACGTGCCGCAGCTCCGCGCCTTGCCGAAATTCCCGGAGGTGCGCCGCGACCTGTCGCTGGTGGTCTCCGAAGTCACCCGCTACGAGCAGATTGCCGGCGTGATTCGCCAGGCCAAACCCGAGTTTCTCGAAGATTTTGAATACGTCACCACCTACCGCGGCAAGCCGCTGGAGAAGGGGCAAAAGAGCGTAACGCTTACGCTGGCATTCCGTTCGCCGCAGATGACGCTTACCAGCGAGCAGGTGGAAGGATCGGTGCAGAGAGTAATCGCCAGTGCGAAAGAAAAGTTGGGGGCGACGCTACGGGCGTGAGGCACCGTACCAATCTTTGTAGGGGCGGGGTCTCCCCGCCCTCCTCCACACAGGGCGGGGAAGCCTACAGAAGCGATCTCCATCAGGTGAGCGCACGCATGTTGCTAAATGCCCGCCGCACGCAAAGGCCCAGCGCCACGCCGAAGATCAAGTGGGCGGTGAGCGTGACGATGATGAACTGTTTGCCGACCGTTATGCCGAACATGCCGGGATAGGGCGTGAACAGCATCGCCAGCTCCAACCCCACCGCCAGCGCCACCGCCCAGAGCCAACTGCGCCGCCGGGCATCGCCGATCATGGCCAGATACATGATTCCGAAGGTCAGGCCGTTGCTGAAATGGTAGGTCCAACCGACGAGCTGGGCGGCCGGCGAATAGTGCGGCTGCTCGATCGGTTGCGAGAGGATCATCGCCCCGAAGCGAGGAAAAACCTTAAACAGCGGCATCGGCGGCACCATGCCGCCCAATCCCCACTGCCGCGAGAACACAAACGGCAGGCGAAAGATGTCGTAGGCAAACGCCGCCAGCAATCCGGCGATCGCGCCGATGACAACCGCGCGAAACAGGCGCCCGTCGCCGCGGGCGTAGTCAAGAAATGTCAGTCCGGCCAGCAGCGCCATCGCCGGCGCGGAGATGCAGAGCGTGAATGCGTGCATCGACATCAGCCCGTAAAATTCCGCCAGCAGGCACCAGATCGACGTAGCGGCCAGCACAAACACCAGCCCGCGGAGGGGCACGGTCCACAGGTTCAGCGGCGCATTTTCCGCGACGGTTGTAGTCATTTGTTCACGCGCCCCGCGCCGTTCGCTCAGGTCATCACCACAAACTTCGATCTTACCTGCTGGCGCACGTAGGTGCGAGTGATGTCGACGACCGGCTCGGCTTGCGCATGCGCCAACTCATGCTCGACCTTGCCGTGGGTAGCCAACCACTGCTGGCCACGGGTGAAGAAATCATCGAATGTCTGTGGCGCCATCTGCTGGGCGAAATAGGTATCGCGGCGCACCGGCATGATCCGGCACAGCGGCTCGCCTTTGCGGATCACGATGCGTTTGACGTTCCGGTCCAGCTCCAGCACACAATGCCAGGGATAGCTGGCCGGATACCAGTCGGTGTCGATCAGCGCCGTCATCGCCCGCCATGGCCGGCGGAGGTTGGGAATCTCGGACATCAACAGCAGATCATTCGGATCCGTTTTCAGAAACAAGTAGCTGCTGACCTTCACCTGATTATTGATCTGCCCGTACACGTTATTGGAAATCACATGCGGCAGCTTCTGGCCTTTCTGCCAGAACCACGCGTACTGCTGCGTCAGCGGCTGGCCGGGGGATTCATCCGAGCCGGCGTAATCGAAGTCGCTGCTCAGAATGATGTCCTTCGCAGCCTTCCACCGCCCGCGCGCCTGGAGAAAAGTCAGATCGAAGTTGGCCAGCAGATCAAAGCCGAAGGCGTTGGCCGCCCGGATCGGGGGGCACTCTTCCGGCCAACCCTTTCCCGCGCCCCGCTTGACATACACATCCGAGCCCGCCCGCGGGGCGAACAGTTCCTGGCGAAATTTGAAATAGTGGAGCATTGCGGCACAAGCCTAAAGGCATCGTCATCCGCTTTCAAACACCGGAGCCGGTCGTGCTCAAGCCTATGCTGGCGCCGTTGACGCGCGGGGCGGGTTTTGCATATTGTGCTGCTCGCCTGGGCAGAGCACCACGTGCCGCAGTGATTGGCCCCATCGTCTAGAGGCCCAGGACACCGCCCTGTCACGGCGGCGACAGGGGGTCGAATCCCCTTGGGGTCATTGAAAAGCCCGGTTATTCCGGGCTTTTCTCCTGCGCGGAAAGAATAGCGGCTGCGTTTTCATCCACAGAGCTGGTATCTGTTTCGCGGCGCGCCACCGGCGCCAAGCCCGGGCCTCGTTCGTGCCTGATCTCTACCAGCGAGAAATTGTCGAACCAGATCGCCGCCTCATCTTGCGGGCTGGCGGCCACGGTCACGGACTCGGCGTTCTGGGGGGCCACCGTGGTCATCTCGTATGTCCGCCACTCGGTCGCCGCGGCCACCACGCGAATATCGAAGGGGCCTGCGTCCCGGCCCTCCAGCGCCCACGTCAACTGCATGCGCACCACCTGGCCGGGCGCCTCAGCGCGGGCGCGGAAGCGCAGGCGATAGACCGCGCCCGCCGTTACCGGCACGCCGCTTTGGAAGCAGGCGTTTTTGATGCCCCGCGCGCACACGGCGATCTTACTGCCATCGCTGCGCTGGCCGCTCGAATCCACCAGCGGCGTTCCCGCGCTGGTCCATGCCAGCGGCTGTCCATCGGACCAGAGTTCCTCGAAACCCCCGTTCTGCAGCAGTTCCGGCCCCGCGGTCCGCGCTGCGGCGTTTTCCATCAGTTCGTACACGATCACCTCGCGGTCATAGATGGGCAGGAAGTGATCCTGGAAGAACGCATCCTGCGGCACCTGCACGGGCACGCGATCCATGGCGATGACCAGATAATCCGCGCCCATGCCGCGCAGCGCCTGATAGAGCGCCCGCCCGTCCGTGAAGACCTCCTCGATGTTGGCATAGCGCATCGGGCCCAGCCAATCGCCGAGAAATGTTCCGGCGGCGAAATAGGCCATGTGCTCATCGTATAGCGCATAGACGGTATATTTGTCCCCTCGCCGCGCGTTGAGCAACTGGTACGCCGGATAGCTCGAATCGCCGGTGGATGCATACCGCGCGAGATAGGCTCGGGGCAAGCTCGACTGCACCGGGGCCGGGCGCGGAGCGTGGCTGGTCAGGAACTCGTCGCGCTCCTGCTGATCGGTGGGGACCGGCCCGAATTCGTCGCGGACCGAGGCGGCATATTGCCATCCGGACAGAGACAGGGCGATGCAACCGGCCAGAGAGAAAATCCAGTGGGACGTGAGCGCGGGCGGGGCGGGAATCATCAGCACCAGCGCATCGAGCGCCTCTGCGGTCGCCAGCGCATACAACGGAACGACGGGCAGGGCATAGCGCAGGTCGTGCAGATGCGTGTACCAGAGCAACGTATAGACGACGGCCAGCGCCAGCAGCCAGCGCGAGCGCAGCCGGCTGGCGCCGACTAAGACCAGCGCCGGCACGCCCAGCAGCAACGCCGGCGAGAGCAAGGGAGATTCGTCGAACAGATCGCGGCGGTGTGAGATATTCCACGGAAGCATGATCAGCCCTGGAATGTCCGACAAGCCATGCGACACGATGCAGCCGGCGCTATAAATCGGCGCTATCGCCAGCGCCGCCAGGCGCGCCCATCTGCCCGCCGGCGCCGGCGACACCGCCGGAGCCTCGGCCGCACCGGGACGAACCGTGGCTGTGGCGATGCTGGCTAATCCCGTTTGCGCCGCCGTCTCCTTGCTGGCGCGGATGCGGGCGAGCTCGGCATCCGAAAAGCGGAGGTTCTCGAAGCTCCACGCCGTCATCCCGAACGTCCTTTCGCAGAACGGGAAGACGGGATTTCCGGTGTAGTAGATGATGCGGGCATACCAGGGGAATATGACCAGCGCCGTCACGCCGACGAAAAGCGCCGGCGCCGCGCAGCGCCGATAGCGCCACGTGATCGCCACCGAGGTGATCGACAGCACCACGATGAAGAGCAGCGCCAGGTATTTGGTGCCGGCGCATAGTGTGCAATGCAGAAGCCCATCGTGACCCTCCACGCGTGCGCGGCTCAACCCTTTCGCCGAAGCGAACGCAAGCATACCACTTTGACACCGCCCGCGAACAGCAAATACTTGCCGGCGCCTTGCAGGTAATTGCTGATCGCTTTTTCCCGTCCGGCTGACGCTTGAAGTTCGCCTGAATTCATCCGATAAGTGCCACCGCACCGCCAATGGGCATCCGCGGTGGTGCCGATAGAGGTGACAGTAGAAGCCCTCGTGCCCGCATGAAGGCGGCTGGATTCCTATGGCCGAGTTCCAAACCATCGACCCAAGCGCCGCGCGGTTGGATACGTGCGCACCTTACATCCACCTTCTTCGCGACTTTGCCCAATACGCCCAGGCCGGCGTGAATCCGCGGCAAACCGCCGAAGGCGAGTTCCTGGTCTTCGGCACCGGCGACAAAGATGAAAACGGGATGCGCACCCTGGGGAATTTCATTTTCACCAGCGCGCTGCTGGCCGCGGAGGCCGAAGCATTTAAAGCGGACCGCCCCGGCCACGACGCCGCCAGGATGCTGCAATGGGCCCGGTCGGCGCTGGCTTACATGACCCGCTGTCACGTCTCCGGAACGATGGAATGCCTCGGCGGTGGGCAGTGGGGGCACGAATGGCAATCGGCCTGGTGGGGGGCGAAGATGGCCACCGGAGCATGGCTGATCTGGGACCAGCTCGATTCCGGCGAGCGCGCCGCAACCATCCGTGTGGTCATCTCCGAAGCAGATCGCTTCATCGGCGTCCCCGCCCGCACGGGACTGTTCTGGGACACCAAGGCCGAGGAAAACGCCTGGGATACGGAGATCCTGGCGGCGGCGCTGTCGATGCTTCCCGAACATCCCCATTGCCCGCTGTGGCGGGCCGCGCTGATCGACAACTGCCTGAATTCCCTGTCGGCGCCGCAGGATCGCCAGCGCGATGACATCGTGGACGGCAAGCGGCTGCGCGAGCAGATTTACACCTGTAACGTTCACTCCGACTACACGATCGAAAACCACGGCCCGTACCATTTTTGCTACGTGGCCAGCCCGCTGCTGTCGCTGACGTGGGGATGTTACTTGCTGGATTCCGCGCATGCCGGCACGCCGGAGGCGCAGCTTTTCAACGTCCCCGAGACGTGGCAGAGCATCCGCGGCACGTTTCTTGACGGCCGTTTTGCTTACATGGGCGGGCAGGATTGGGCGCGCTACACCTATGGCATGTATTTCATTCAGCCGGTGCTGGCACTGCTTGGCTGCAAGTCCCAGGACCGGGTGGCGCGATCGATCGAGTTGATTCGCCTCGACCGTCTGCGGCAGGAACAAGAACTGAATGGCGATGGCAGTTTCTATGGCCGCCGCGTCACCAGGGGGCGCATGTTTGGCCAGTGGGCCAAGTACGAAACCGACTGCTTCGCCTGCATCGGCATGGCCTATCTGATTCACAAACACTACGGCAATACCTGCGCGGCGCTGGAGGAAGATGAACTTGCCAACGAGCTCACCACCCGCCGCAGCAGTCCCGAGAGCGGCTTGTGCTGGTCGCGCATGCCGGAACTGTTTGCGTCATTCTCCTGGGCGGCGCTGCAAGGTCCCTATCCCATCGCGCTGTTCGTGCCCAAAGGCATGGACGATGCCACCGAATGGGCGCCGGGCAACATTCTGGGAACGGTCGATGCCGCGATCGATTCCGGCCACACGCTGTCGCAACGGCGCATGCGAGCGACCGGTAATGGACTCCGCGTGGAAGGCCGCATTATGTACCGCGGCGCGGGCACGGGCGGCGGCTGGCTGTATGACCACGACCTGATGCTCGAATTGCTCGAGGATGACGGCGTGATGATCGTCGAAAGCCGCTTCACCGCCCGCGCCGATATGCGCATCCATGGCGCCTATGGCCTGCACTTGCGCGTCGCCAATGATCTGTTCAACGACAATCAGCGCACGATCTACACCTCCGAAGGTTCCGTCGACGTGCCATTCATTGAATCCGCGGCCGGTTGCGGAAAATGGGCGAAGCTGGCGCGCAAGTGGGGAAAAGTGCGCCGGCGGCTGGGCTATCCCGCCGTCCAACCGCGCGAGGATTTGGCCGCGGACTGGATCAACATCGACAACAGACTCGGTATCGTCAATGACACCCGCGGCCTGCGCTTCACCCTCGCCCGATCCCACACGCGGGAGGCGCCTTGGCAGAGCTTGCATTTCGATACGATTGACCTCGGCGTGATCGGCCGCAGCCGCTATTCGCAGATGCAGACGATTCTTCACGCCCGCTGCATCCTGGTTCAAGGCGATGCCGGGCGGACAGCGCAGGTTGCCCGTTCACTTGAGCGCTGCCACCCCCTGCGCCTGCGCGACCATCGCGAAATAAGTTAAGACAGGCTTCAGCGGAGTTGGCGGCGCATAGCCTGCAATGCCAGCAGCATGATGACACCGGCGGCCCCCGGCTCGGGCGCGGGCGAAGGCGTGGCGATGGCGCCGGTAAAACCGGGGTCGTTGCCCGGACCGCCGGAGAATGGCACGAACGCATTGGCGCTATTCCACGAGAACATGCCGTAAGAATCCCCCAAATCGTCTTCGAGCCGCCAAGTGGACCCCGGCGATGCGGGAGCGGCGGTCGGAATGAGTGAATAATCGCCGTAACCCAGCGTCCCGCCTCCAACGTATCCGCCGCTGGTATCCGGGCCGGCATCGAGCCTCCACAGCAGCTCGACGGACTCAGCGCCGCGCGGGGACTGAAGAGTTACTTCCGCCCGATCTGGCAATCCGGCGGGTAGATCACCCGCCCTCGCCGCCAGCGGCAGCGATAGGAGGATGGTGATCCAGATCAGTCGAGTCCGCATAATTTCTGCCTGGTAAACGTGATCGTTCGAGTGAGTCTGCTCACAAGGAATTTTCGGCCAGCGCAATGGGGCACTAAAGGAGAATTGCCCCATCGCCTCCGGATGAAACTGGAACTGTGGCGGCGCAGTTTTCGTGGCGGTGCGTTTTCTGGAGAGTGACCCAAGCTTGGCAAGTCGATCGATTCGGGGTTGAATCAGCGCCATGAAGCATCCGCACCGTCCGCCCAAGCCCGCGCCCCACTCGCCCGCCGCCGCGCCGCCCACCGATTGGGGAAACGCGGCCGACTGGTATGACCAGCTCGTCGGCGAGGCCGGCAGCGAATATCACCAGCAGGTTGTGCTGCCCGGCGTCCTGCGTCTGCTGGCGCTGCAGCCCACCGATACCGCCATCGACATCGCCTGCGGCCAGGGCGTCCTTTGCCGGCTGCTGGCAAAGCGGGGAATCCATACCACCGGAATCGACGCCGCCCGCGAGCTGATCGCCGCGGCCCGCCAGCATGAGCTGCAGCGCAAGACTGCGACGAACGCCCCGATTGACTATCGCGTCGGCGATGCCCGCGACCTGAGCTTCCTTGAACCCGCCCAGTTCACCGCCGCCGCCTGTGTGCTGGCCATCCAGAATATGCACCCGCTGCCGGGCGTTTTCGCCGGCGTCAATCGCCTGCTGCGCCCCGGCGGGCGCTTCGTGCTGGTGATGATGCACCCCTGTTTTCGCGGGCCGAAGGAGACGAGCTGGGGCTGGGATGACGTCAATAAAATTCAGTATCGCCGGGTCGACCGCTACCTGCTGCCCCGCAAGGCCCCCATCGTCACCCATCCCGGCCAGGCCGCGCAGGAATATACCTGGACGTTTCACAAGCCCATCGAAGCGTATGTGAAGGCGCTGCGCAGCGCCGGAATGCTGATCGACGCAATCGAGGAATGGCCCAGCCACAAGACCAGCACCAGCGGCCCCCGCGCCGCCGCCGAAAACCAGGCTCGCAAGGAAATACCGATGTTTATGGCGATCAGGGCGATCAAGATGACCAACCCTGCCGTTGACCACAGTGCGGTGGAAAATACTGAATGATGAATGCTGAATGATGAATGATGAATTTAATTCAGCATTCAGCATTCAGCATTCCGCATTCCGCATTTCTCCACGTCTCTTGGAACCATCGCGGCAATTTCTATACTGCCCGCAGAACTTTCCCCTGACGGAGATGACGATGTCCACGACAACCCAGCCGCAGCCCAAGAAAATCGTGCTCGCCTACAGCGGCGGCCTCGATACCAGCGTGATTCTTCCCTGGCTCAAGGAGCGCTATCCCGGCGTGAAGCTGGTGGCCTTCGCCGCCGAGCTTGGCCAGGGCGATGAGCTCAAGGGCATCGAGGACAAGGCTCGCAAGAGCGGGGCGGATGAAGTCGTCATCATGGATCTGCGCCAGGAGTTCGCGGAAAAATACTGCTTCCCGATGCTCCGTGCCCACGCCATTTACGAGCAGGATTACCTTCTCGGCACCAGCATCGCCCGTCCGTTGATCGCCGCCAAGCAGGTTGAGGTGGCCCGCCAGACCAACGCCGACGCCGTCGGCCACGGCGCCACCGGCAAGGGCAACGACCAGGTGCGCTTCGAGCTGACTTACATGGCCCTCGCCCCGGATCTGAAGATCATCGCCCCCTGGAAGGACCCCAGTTTCGAGCTGCGCGACCGCGAGAGCGCGGTGGATTACGCGCAGAAGAAAAACATCCCGATCCCGGTCAGCAAGAAAAAAATCTACAGCCAGGATCGCAATCTCTGGCACATCTCTCACGAAGGCGCGGAAATCGAACACCCCGACGCCGAACCGAATTGGGAGGCCTGCCTGACCATGGTGGTCTCGCCTGAAAAAGCTCCGGATAAGGCCGAGCACGTCGAGGTGACATTCCAGTCAGGCGTGCCGGTGGCCGTCAACGGCAAGCCGCTGGCCGGCCACGAAATCATCGCGGAGCTCAACAAGATCGGCGGCAAACATGGCGTGGGGGTCACGGTGCTGGCGGAGAATCGCCTGGTCGGCATGAAATCCCGGGGCGTCTACGAGACCCCCGGCGGGACGATTCTCTATGAAGCCCACAAGGCCCTTGAGCAGATCTGCATCGAGCGCGACACCTTCCACTACAAGCAGCAGATTGCCCTGCGCTATGCCCAGCTTGTCTACAACGGCCAGTGGTTCCACCCCCTGCGCGATGCGCTGCAGGCCTTCATCGACCATACCAACGCCACCGTCACCGGTACCGCCACGGTGCGCCTGTACAAAGGCCGGGCCATGCAGGTGGGGGCAAAGAGCGAGCACTCCCTCTACGACCCCCAACTCGCCAGCTTCAGCATGGAAGGGTACGACGTTACTGCTGCCCGCGGCTTCATAGACCTGTTTGGCCTGCCGATGAAAGTAGCCAGTCAGAAGAAGCGGTGGTGAAAAATTGCTCCCGTAGCACGGGTTTTTAACCCGTGCCGGGATGGCCCCGAAAGAGCAAGGTGACTTGAACAACAACGCCGTTGGGCACGGGTTGAAAACCCGTGCTACGGGAAACTCTGCTCACGCCCTCGCGTGTGCGGCCACCTGTTTTTCCGCGTGATAGCTGCTGCGCACCAGCGGTCCTGATTCGACGTGGCGGATTCCCTTCGCCTCTCCGCGCAACTTCCAGTCGTTGAATTCTTCCGGCCGCACCCAGCGCTCCACCGCCAGGTGCTGGGGCGTCGGCTGCAGATATTGGCCCAGCGTCAGGATATCCGCGCCGATCGCCACCAGGTCATCCAGCACGTTCTCGACTTCCGACTCCTCTTCGCCGAGGCCCAGCATCATCCCTGTTTTCGTCGTGAATCCCTGCGACTTGGCAATCTCCAGCAGCTTCAGCGAGCGGTGATATTTCGCCTGCGGGCGCACGCGCTGATAGAGCCGCGGCACCGTCTCCATGTTGTGATTCAGAATCTCCGGCCGCTCATTCAGCACGAGCTGCAGCGCCTCCCAGTCGCCGCAGAAGTCGGGAATCAAAACCTCTACGCTGGTTCCCGGCGATTGCCGGCGAATTTCCCGGATGGTGTGGGCCCACACCCCCGCGCCGCCGTCGGCCAGCTCATCGCGGTTTACCGACGTGATCACCACATGCTTCAGCCGCATCTTCGCCACTGCATCCCCCACCCGCAGCGGCTCATCCAGGTCGAGCACCGGCGGCCTGCCGGTGGCGATGTGGCAGAACCCGCACGAGCGGGTGCAGACATCGCCAAGGATCATCAGCGTCGCTGTCCCCGCCGACCAGCATTCCCCCATGTTCGGGCATTTTGCGCTCTGACAGACGGTGTGCAGCCGGTGATCGTTCACCAGCCGCAGCAAATTCCCATATTCCTCCCCGGCCGGCATCTTCATCTTCAGCCACGAAGGCTTGCGCGCCGGCGCCGACGCTTGGGTGCCTTCCGGAAGGATGAGATGATCGAGCGAAAGGGGCATAGGCATTTCTTTCGATCTTAGGATTTCTCACCGTCGCGAGCAAACCACTGAGGTGGATTGTCGGCCCGAATCAGCTAGCCTGAAGAAATGAATCTATCCGATCAGCCTGCCCGGCGTCAGGTATTGAAGGCGACGGCGGCGGCGCTGCTGGGAACGGCGCTTTCGCCGGTGTTTGCCGCAGATAGCGCAGACGATACGCCATCCTCCAAACCCGCCAATCCCTTCGTTGCCGAGTCCCAGGCATATCCTGATGTGCACCTGAAGTTGCCGACGGATGCACTCGATCCGCCGCAGGGACCCAAGAAGCGCATCGCCGCGATCACCACCGCCTATTTCAACGGCACGCACGCCGACGACATCATCACCAAGTTCATCAACGGCTACGCAATCGTCGGGCGCAGCCATATTCCGCACTGCCAGGTCGTCAGCCTGCACATCCTGCAGACGCCGGCCGAGGATATCGGCCGCGGGATCGCGGCGCGGGCGCGTATTCGGCTGTGCGACAGCATCGCCGATGCCCTGACGCTCGGCACGGATATGCTGGCGGTCGATGGCGTGCTGGTCATCGCTGAGCACGGCCTGTTTCCCTACAACAAAAAGGGCCAACAACTGTATCCGCGCCGCGAGTTGTTCGAGGACGTTGTGAAGGTGTTTCGGCTGACGGGAAAGAGCGTGCCGGTATACAGCGATAAGCACCTGTCGTATTCGTGGGACAACGCCAAATGGATGTATGACCGGCACCTCGAATTGGGATTCGCGATGATGGCCGGTTCCAGCCTGCCGGTGACGTGGCGGCGGCCGGCGTTGGCATTCAAGCAGGGGATCGAGCTGCAAAGCGCCATCTCGCTGGGATGCTACGAGATGGATGCCTATGGCTTTCACGCCCTGGAGACGCTGCAGACGTTTGTCGAGAAGCGCGGCAAGGCGGCGGTGGGTGTGAAGGCGGTGCAGTGTCTGGCCGGGGATGCGGCGTGGGAGGCGGGCGACAAGGGAATCTGGCGGCCCGACCTGTTGCTGGCGGCGCTGGGAGCGATTTGGGATGAGCCCGGCGTACACGGGTCGGTCGCGCCCGCAACCAAGCTGGCCGATCTGCGCGCCCGCGAGCCTAAGGCGATCGTTTTCCTGATCGAATACGCTGACGGCTTTCAGGCGGCGACATTTTTCTCACCTGGCGGCGGCGTGACCAACCAGTTCGGCTTCGCCGCCGCGGTGAAAGGAAGCGCGAATCCGGTCGCGGCGTGGTGCCCGCTGCTGCAGCCGCAGCGCGACCACTTCAGCTTCCTATGCAACCACATCGAGGTGATGTTCCGCACCGGCAAGGCCAGCTATCCGGTGGAGCGCACGCTGCTGGTGAGCGGAATTCTGGCCGCGCTGTTTGACTCGAAATACGCCGGAGGAAAGCGGATCGAAACGCCGCACCTGGCGGAATTGACCTATGCCCCGGCGGCGGATTTCGGATCGGTCTAACACTACAGCGCTACGTCCGCATCGGATAGGAGC
>DAIOHQ010000045.1:0-24151 GCA_036744635.1 Tepidisphaeraceae bacterium
CACCTGCCCGAATCCAGCCATATTTTCCCAATCCGCCTAAAATGTCACGCACCCGTCCGACAGGCATTCCTGCCTGTCGTTTCGCACCCTACGCATTCGCCTGATAAAACGTTTTTCCCGCAAACACCGCCGAGTCGATAATCCCGACGATCACCGCATCCGCCGGCAAATTCTTCGTCACCTCGGTCATCCGCGCGCTGCTCCCCTGCACCACCAGCACAAGCTGCCCCTCGCCGCAGCCGACGGAGTCGATGGCGACGATGGCCCGGCCGGTGTTTCCCAGCGACGCCGGCTGGTTCGTCGCCTCGTCGTACTTGACGTTCAAAGGCTCGACCACGAACAGCTTCTGGCCGTTCAAGGTCTTCTCCTTCTGCGTAGCAACGACGTGTCCGGTCACACGGGCTAGGAACATGGGAAAATTCCAAGGCACGAAGGCACAAAGGCACGGAGGCACGAAGGAAAGACGCGCAAGCACTTCGTGCCTCTGTGCCTGCGTGCCTTCGTGCCTGAGCAATTACCCCATCTTCGCCACGTCCGCATGGGGCCGCGGGATCACGTGTACGCTGACCACTTCGCCGACGCGTCCGGCCGCTTCCGCGCCGGCGTCCACCGCCGCCCGCACCGCCGCGACGTCGCCCTTCAGCGTGATCGCCACCAGCCCGCTGCCAACCTTGTGCTGCTCGACGAATTGCACGTTGGCCGCCTTCAGCGCCGCATCGCACGCCTCAACCGCCGCCACGATGCCCCTGGTCTCGATCAATCCAATAGCTTCACCGTTTGCCATAACCATCTCCGGTCAAACCAAATCATTCCTTCCCTCTTACCCCCTCTCCCGGTACTTCGGGAGAGGGCTGGGGTGAGGGCACATTTCACTAGCAACTAGCAACTATCAACTAGCAACTTCTCTAATTCGCATTCAAAACCGCCACCGTCTGCCGTGCGACAATCAGCTCTTCGTTGGTCGGAATAATCCAAACCTCCGCATCCGACTCGACCATGCTGATCTTGGTTTCTTTGCCGCGAACCTGGTTCTTCACCGGATCGAGCGCGATCCCGGCCCAGTGGAGGTTCCTGCAGATTGCCTCCCGGATCGCGATCCCGTTTTCCCCGATGCCCCCGGTGAAGACCAGCACATCGCACCCGCCAAGGATCACCAGATAGGCGCCGATGTAATGTCGCACCGACTCGATAAAAGCCTCCAGCGCAAGCTTCGCCCGCGCATCACCGCCGCTCGCCGCCCGTTCAATGTCGCGCATGTCCGGCGAAATGCCGCTCATCCCCAACATGCCGCCTTCCTTGGCCAGCTTCCTGAAAATCTCGTCCAGGCTCATCCCTTGTTTCGTCAGCTTCATCAGCGCGAAAGTGTCGAAGTCGCCCACGCGGTTGTTGTGCGGCACGCCCGACTGCGCTGTCATCCCGAACGAATTTGCCACCGACTTGCCGTTCTCGATCGCGCAGATCGAGCATGACCCACCGAGGTGGCAACTGATGATCCGCCGTCCTTCCCTGCCCAGCAGCTCGCCAACCCGCGTCGCGATGTACCGGTGCGATGCGCCATGGAACCCGTAGCGGCGAATGCCCAGTTCCTCCGTCCACTCGTGCGGAATCGCATACACCTGCCGCGCCATCGGAATCGTCTGATGAAACGCCGTCTCAAACGCGGCCACCTGCGGCGTATTCGGCATCTTCTGCTGAAATGCCCGCATCGCCGCGATGTAAGGCGGATTGTGCGCTGGCGCCACATCCGAAAATTGTTCCATCGTCGCGATCACTTCATCAGTGACGCGCACCGCCCCGGAAATCGGCCCGCCATGCACGGCCTTGAACCCAATCCCATCCGGCCTCTCCTTCAGCTCCGCAAGGATCACGTCGATCACATCGGCGTGCGTCTTGTAGGAAGAATCAGCCTGCCCGATCCGCTCATACGCCCCCCGCGCAATATCCGTGCCGCCCCGACTCATGTCGAGCAGCTTGTACTTGAAGCTGGTGCTTCCGAGGTTGGCAACGAGAATGCGCATGGATGCTTCTTCGCAGCACGGGTTTTCTATCCGTGCATCGCACGCCGCAGCGCGACTACAGCGACGATCCGCCGCCGCCCGCGCCGAAGCCGACCAGCAAGTCCTGGTGCGGCCGGGCGATCACGTGCGAGGCGACCAATTCGCCCACCCGTCCCGCCGCTTCCGCCCCGGCCTCCACCGCCGCCTTCACGCTGCCCACGTCGCCGCGCACGATCGTCGTCACGAAGGCGCCGCCGATCTGGATCGTCTTGACGATCTCCACATTGGCCGCCTTGGTCATCGCATCGGTCGCCTCAACCAGCCCGACCCACCCCTTGGTCTCGATCATCCCCAGCGCGCTGCCGAATCCGTTTCCGTCTGCCATGTTCAACTCCTGAGATTGTCATCCTGAGGTACTCCGAAGGATCTGGCCTCGACTTCTCCTCCAGCCGGATTCTTCGCACTTACCTCAGAATGACAGGTTTGCTGTCGTTCGTATTCACTCGACAATCACTTCTTCGCCGCCGCCATTCCCCGGTCCGACACGGTCGTAGCCGGGGCAGCGCCCTTCTTCTTGGGCATCATCCCGCCAAGATCATCGTGCGGCCGCGCGATCACGTGTACGCTGATCACCGTGCCGACGCGCCCGGCCGCTTCCGCCCCGGCATCCACCGCGGCCTTCACCGCCGCCACGTCGCCGCGCACGAAGGCCGTGACCATGCCGCTGCCGGCCTTGTCCCAGCCCATCATCTCGACGTTGGCCGCCTTCAACATCGCATCCGTTCCCTCCATCAAGGCCACCAACCCCTTACACTCCAACAGTCCCAATGCTTCGCTCGCCATAGCCATGTCCTTTCCAGTGTGCCCCTTGCCTTCAATCCAAAATCCAAAATCCGCAATCCAAAATCATTTGAATAATTCCATCCGCGTAGCCGTCTCCAGATCGCACGCATTTCCCTCATCCGTATCAATATGCACTTCCAGCACCACCTTCTTGTGCCAGCGCACCTTCACCCGGTCGAACAGCACCCCGCACGGCCCGTCGATTTTCAACTTCAGGTAATCCCCATCCTTCACCCCGAAGTACGCCAGGTCCTCCGTGCTCATATGCACATGCCGCTCCGCCCGGACGACGCCCTGATTGATCGTGATCGCCCCCTTGGGCCCAAGAATCGTGCAGCCCGCAGTCCCCTCGTGGTTGCCGCTGATCCGCAGCGGCAAATCGATGCCGAGATACACGCCGTCGGTATAGCTGAGTTCAATCTGCGTGTAGTCCCGCGCCGGCCCCAGGATGCGCACGTTCGGAATGATCCGCTGCCGCGGGCCAACCAGCGTAACAAGCTGCTCCGATGCGAATTCCCCCTGCTGATACAGGTCTTTGAATTTGGTGAGTTTTGCCCCCGCGCCAAAGAGAATTTCCAGATGGTCCGGCCTCACGTGCATGTGCCGGGCTGACACGTTCACCACCAGCGGATTGGGCATCCCACCGGCCTCTTTCGGCATGGCCGCATGACGCTCCCGCGAAGCCGGCGGCGTAATCTCCCCGCGCAGGCGCTGGGTAAGCACCTCGCGCACCAGGCGTTCCACTTCGGTCCGTTGCAGTGTCCGTGCTTCCTGTACCATCCTGATAGCTCCACCAGAATCTCCCGCTATTATGCAATATCTTCCAAAGAATGTCAAGAACTCTCAAATATGCGCAAACTCTGCCGCCGCAGATCTTTTGCGCTAGCCCGGAAAAATGCAGGTTCGCCGCAGAGAAACTGCCAGAGACAAATCCAAACCTCTCTGCTTCATCCTCCAGCGTAATTGCCGCCGCGTCCCAGTGCCCAGCCTGCCTGCGGGCATTCAGCAGCCAAAAACCCGCTTTCCGCACCGCCATCGCCACTTTCCCCTTCCCCGCAGCGAAATTCCCTGCCCCAATTAGCCTGATGAACCGCCCAAAACATGCTTTGCAGTGCGCAAAACATGTTTTGCCCGCCGCAATAGCGCAATTGCCGGCCTCAATAGCGCTATTGCGGCCTCCAAAGCATGCTCTCCGCTCCCCAAAACATGTTTTGCGATGCTGAATAGCGCAATTGCGCCGCCCAATTGCGCTATTGCGCCCCCCAAAGCGCGCTTTGCGCGGCTCAAAGTGTACTTTGCCGGCGGCAAGAATCAGGAAAACCCGCACAAAGCAGATTGATGAGTCCTAAAAACTTGGCTGGATATGCCGAAAGCGAATAATTGCCGGTCGCCCGCAGGGCTTGGGATGGACAGATGCACTTCACCGCTATTCTCACCATTCTTGCCATTCCTGAAAAAATAAAGTGCCCCCTTGTTTTCCAAATTTCTCCGAGATATATACGGCGGCGTAAGAATGGGGAACGGCGGGACCACCAAGGGGCGGCCCTCCTTTTCCGAACGGAAGTTCTTGGACAATTCACAGGGAGACGTAATGTCTTTATCCTCTCGCCGGGGCCGCAAGGGCCAGGACCGCGCACATTCAACCTCGGCATTGAGCCGCGCTGTCATGGAGACGCTGGAAGAGCGCAGACTATTGAGCCTTACGGTCTTTTCCGATGGCTCGCTGGACACCACTTTTGGCACCGGCGGCAAGCTGACCACCAGCTTTGGCGGGAACAACGACAACATAAGCCGTCTTGCCTTGCAGTCGGACGGAAAAGTCATCGCGGCCGGCTCGGCCGGGACGAGCGGCAACCTGGACTTCGGCATCGCGCGCTACAACACCGACGGGTCGCTGGACACTTCCTTCGATACCGACGGCAAGCAGACCTTGAACTTCAACGGCAAGGATGATGCGGTCAATGGCATTGTCATCCAGTCCAGCGGCAAGATCGTGGTGGGCGGCTACGCCAGCACCTCCACCGGCGATCAGGACTTCGCGTTGGCGCGGTTCACCAGTGCCGGGGCTTTGGACACGACGTTTGGGACCAGTGGCAAGACCACCACCGACTTCGGCACCACGGCAGATCAGGGCCGCTGCATCGCGGTGCAGAGCGATGGCAAGATCATCCTCGGCGGCATCTCCGGCAGCGACTACGCCATCGCCCGCTACTCCGCCGATGGCGTGCTCGACACCACCTTCGGCGGCGGCGGCACCGGCAAGAAGACCATCGACTTCGCCAGCGGCTTTGACGAAGGGCACTTCATCGCCGTGCAAGCCGACGACAAGATCGTGTTCGGCGGAGTGGAGACCGCCAGTGCCGGCGGGGTGGGAAGCACTACGCTGCGAAACTTCGGCATCGTCCGCCTCAATGCCGATGGCACGATCGACACCGGCTTCGGCACCAGCGGCAAGGTGACATCTGACCTGAGCAGCAATCTGGACGGGGCCCAGGGCGTGGTCATCCAGACCGATGGCAAGATCGTGGTGGGAGGCGTCGGCACCAACGGATCGGGCAGCAAAGACTTCTTCATGGTGCGCTACAACACCGATGGCAGTTTGGATAGCTCCTTCGGTTCCAGCGGCAAGGTGGCCACCAGCTTCACCACCAGCGATGACCGAGTATGGACGCTGATCTTGCAGCCCGATGGCAAGATCGTGGCCGCCGGCTCCAGCAACACCGGCACCCTGGACTTCGCCATCGCCCGCTACAACACCGATGGGAGCCTGGATACCAGCTTCGATACCGACGGCAAGCTGACGGTAAGCCTCAGCAGCGGGGCGGATGAAGCCTATTCGATGGTGCAGCGTCCGGATGGGAAGATTGTCCTGGGCGGCTACGCCACCGTGGCCACGGGGAATCAGGATTGGGCGCTAGCGCAACTGGGATTGCCGGCGGCCCCGGCGCTGTCGATCACCGGAGCACCGACCTCCAGTCCCGAGGGCACGGCCATCAGCCTCGCCAGCAGCGTCAGCCCGGCTGCAACTGGCACATTGAGTTATCTGTGGGGTGTGACCAAGGATGGGGCGGCGTTCACGCTGCCCGGCGGCACGACCACCACCGCCAGCACGTTCAGCTTCACGCCCACCGACAACGGCAGCTACGTTGTCAGCCTCACCGCCAGCGACAGCTATGGCGGCTCGGCCACGGACAGCAAGACCATCAGCGTCAGCAACGTTGCCCCCACCGTCGCCATCACCGGCGCACCCACCCCCCCTGCTTCCAGCCCCGAAGGCACCGCGATCAACCTCAGCAGCACGGCCAGCGATCCGGCGGGTGCGAATGATCCGCTGAGCTATGCCTGGAGCGTGACCAAAGGCGGCAGCGCCTACACGCTTCCTGGCGGAACCAATACCACCTCCAGCACCTTCACCTTCACGCCCGATGACAACACCAGCTTTGTCGTGAGCCTGGCCGTCAGCGACGGCGATGGGGGGAGCACCACCGACAGCAAGACTATCAGCGTCACCAACGTCGCGCCGACCGCCGCCATCACCGGCGCTCCCACTTCCAGTCCCGAAGGCACGGCGATCACCTTGGGCAGCACCGCCAGCGATCCGGCGGGAGCCAACGATCCATTGAGCTATGCCTGGAGCGTGACCAAAGGCGGCAGCGCCTACACGCTGCCGGGAGGAACCAACACCACCTCCAGCGGCTTCAGCTTCACCCCCGATGACAACGCCAGCTATGTCGTCAGCCTCACCGTCAGCGATGGCGATGGAGGATCGACCACCGACAGCAAGACCATCGCCGTCAGCAACGTCGCACCCACCGCGACGGTAGGGAGCGATACGCCGATCACGCTGGGCGGGCAGGTCACGATCAGCTTCACCGATCAGGCCGACGCCTCGTCGGCGGATGCGACAGCCGGATTCCTCTACAGCTACGACTTCGATGGCGACAATACCTTCGAGGTGTACCAGTCCACCTCCGCCTCGCGCTCCTTCACCTATACCGCTCCCGGGGTCTACGCCGCCAAGGCCCGCATCGAGGACAAGGATGGTGGCATGACCGACTATGCCACCACGGTCACGGTCAGCAACGCCGCGCCGCAGAACCCGGCGGCCGCGGCGGGGGATGGGGTGGTCGATCTGGCGTGGGATGCGGTGGACGGAGCGACCAGCTATAGCGTCTACCGGGGAACCAGCAGCAACGCAGAGGATGCCACGCCCATCGCGGCCGACCTGACCGATCCATTTTACAGCGATTACGATGTCACCAACGGCACGGCGTATTACTACACCATCACCTGGACGGACGGCAATGGCAGCGAAAGCGCCGCATCCGCCGAGCAGACCGCCACGCCGGCCCAGCCTCCGACCGGGCTGACTACGACGATCCTCACTGGGGGTGATGTACGGCTCGCGTGGACCAATCCTTCAAGCGATCCATCAGGTTTTATCATTGAAGGCTCAGACGATGGTATCTCGTTTGATCCTGTCACGTCGGTTGGTCCCGGTATAGCGACGATTGACCTCACTGGCCCGCTTCCTGGCACGGTATGCTACTTCCGAATGCTTCCGCCGGGCGGCGGGGCTCCATCGAGTTATAGTAATATCGCTTCGGCAGTCGCCGTGCCTGACGTGCCGTCGGGACTGACGGTGACCGAGACGTCTGTCAGTGAAATCGACCTGACATGGGAGGCTGCTTCTCTCACTGACGTTTTCTCAATTCAGCGAAAGGTCGGGACGGGCGACTGGACTTCTCTGGCGACGACCGACGCAGGAGCGTCATCCTATGACGACATGAATGAAGCAGAGGCAACCGAATACCAATATCGAATTCGTGCAATCAATTCAACGGGGACTTCTGACTACACGGAGGCAGAAGGCACCGATACATGGGCGGCTCTTCCATCTGATGCTGCGGCATCAATCTTTTCCGATGAGCATATTGAGTTCTCCTGGACGGACAATTCCTCGGGCGAGTCCGCATACACTGTTGACGCTAAGCAAGACGACGACGGTTGGGAATCCTTCGGATCCTTGCCGGCAAATACGACTACCTACATAACAGACCCGGTTGCGGAACCGGAAAGCTATGTTTTCCGCGTGGGCGTAACCAATGCGATCGGTGATACGGAATACACCAGTGAATTCGCCGGCGCCGCCGTGCAGGGCACGCTTTCGGCACCAACCAGTCTGAATGCCGAAGTGAGTGATTCCGGCAGCAGCCGAAGCATCGCTTTGACTTGGATTGACAGCGACAGCGGCGTCACTGGCTACAAGATCGAGCGCTCGCGGGATGGAAGCAACTGGGCGGAGATCGGGGGTTCTCCGGCGACAAGCGCAACCTACGCCGACAGTGGTCTTCGCGATGACGTCGCTTATCACTATCGCGTGCGCGCCTATGACGACGCAGGCGACTCGCCGTACTCCACTCCTATAACGTCGGACGCCATCGTGCCATTGCCCACCGATCCCGGTTTGGCCGTGGGCAATTGTTGGGCGACCGGCGGCAAGGTCAGCATCTATTGGCTGGACAATTCAACCAACGAGACGGGCTTCCGCATCGAACAACAGCAGGACTCCTGGCAGGGCGAATGGACCACGGCCGAAACAGTCGGCCCCAATGCGGAATCATGTACCCTCTCCGGGTTCAGCCCCGGCGACTACCTGAATTTTCGAGTGGTGGCCTTCAACTCCGCCGGCGACAGCGCCCCGGCCGACGTAGCCCTCAACAATAGCATCCCCACCTTCGATTCCAGCGTCACCGCGCCGTCTAATCTCCAGGCGACGCTGAACTCCAACGGCACCAGCGCCACCTTAAGCTGGACGCCCGGCAGCGCCAGCACCTGGATTGAGGGTTCGGTGGACGGGACCAGTTTCTTCCTCTACCGCCCGCGCGTCTCCGATTCGACGCTGAGTTCCGTTCCCCTGCTCCCCGGCAAGACCTACACGTTCCGCGCTTACACCTATACCGAATCCAGTCCTTGGTACGTCAGCGACTATGCCGTGAGCAACACGGTTACTTCCACCGCCAGCTTGCCCGCTCCCGGCGGGCTTGATGTGGCATCGGTCTCGGCCAGTCAGGTGCAACTGAGCTGGACCGACACCAACTCGGGCAACGACGCGGTGAGCTACGACGTGCAGCGCTCGGCCGACGGCACGAACTGGATGGATCTAGGCGATGGCGATGCCACCGGCTTCACGGATAGCACTGTTGACGATGGCACTACCTACACTTACCGCGTGAACGCCCATGAGACGTACCAATACCTCGGCAGCGCTTCGATGTTCGACACCAGAGTGCGTGCCCGGTCCGACGCCGCCAGCATCTCCGCCAGCACTG
This sequence comes from Tepidisphaeraceae bacterium, assembly GCA_036744635.1. Lineage (GTDB taxonomy): Bacteria > Planctomycetota > Phycisphaerae > Tepidisphaerales > Tepidisphaeraceae > DAIOHQ01. Next base: position 9,173 of record DAIOHQ010000045.1, read on the forward strand.
CGCCGGCCATTCCCAATGCGCCCTCCGGCCTTACAGCGCGCGTGACCGCGGGACTTGTCGATCTGACCTGGAGGGACAACTCAGACAACGAAGCTGGCTTCAAAGTAATTCGGTCGTTGAATGGAACTGTGGACCGCACGGTGACGCTGAGTCAATCCGACACCAAGCGGTTCACCGACACGACGGTCAAGCCCAACACAACGTATTCTTATCAAGTGCTTGCATTCAACAACACCGGCGAATCCGCCAAGTCGAATGCCGCGACGGCAAACGTTCCCAAGACAACCGTCTCCATCAAGACAACGAAAGAGCAGGCTGTGGAAGGCGGCACCGCCAAAGGTGAATTTACCGTCTACCGGAATACCGGCAGCGCCGCCGCCGATCTTGTCGTTACCTACACCGTGTCGACCGTTTCCGGAATGGCACGGCCGGGGGTGGATTACGCGGCACTGAGCGGCACCGTCACGATTCCCGCTGGCAAGCGCTCGGCCACGATTGAAGTGAGCGGCTTGGCAAATCCTACTTGGCCGGCTGCGCCAGTCAGTGAAGTTGTGTACGTCATTCTCGATGAAGGCGACCCGTCATTTGTACCCGATCCCAACGCCAATTCTGCTGTGGTAACGGTGCTCAATAAGCGCGAGCACCTGATTGCCTTCAGCGGACTCGGCGATTCTTCCGTTCTGTACGGAGAGTCATGGTTGCAACGAATGGTGACAATCGCGGGCGAAGGCAGAGTTGTTGTTTTCAAGGACTGGGAATTTGAGAGGGACGCCCTCAAGCAATTCTTCTCAAACATTGATGCCGATGGGGACAAACAAATCAGCCCTGCCGAAATTGAAGCGATTGCTGATCTGCGCGTTGTGGGCTTCAGCGGGGGTGGGTGCGCGGCGGCAAAGTTCACACGAGAGATTTTCGAGCCGGACGTCCGGGTGGCGGGGTATGAACTTGATGCCGCGATTCCCGTCAATGCCCTGGATACGATTGATCCAGCAGGCGCCATTCTGGGGATGCTGCCGCCGCCATTTGGGGCATACGTCCACTCGAACGTAGAAGTGTTCCATAACTACTATCAGCGACGGGGGAGAGCGGGACTTATGGATTTGCTTGATAGCAATGGAAATATGCGTGCTACGGATGAGCTTCATCCGGCAAATCCCGAGCCATTCAGCGTTCCGTTCTTTGGAAGTCCCATCAAAGGGAATAGTCTCCGAAGCAATGCTCTGTCGACAATCCAGGTCCGGATCGACACGACTCGCGCCAACGTGAGCGTTCAGCATTCCTACGATCCTGCCGAACAGACCGGGATTACTGGCCGAATGAAAGGGAACGTCACGAATCACGATACTGTAATCTGGTTCGTGTACGACGACGTAATGGCCGACTTGATGATCTAAGAGGAAAATATGAAATCCCAACTGCTGCTTTTAGGCTGCCTGCTTGCCTGCACAGGTTGTTTCTCGGCTCAAGCTCGCTTTGCGACTGGAATATGGACCGGCCGAGTCGTTCGTATCCAGTTGCCCGATGAGAAAGGCAACCCTGTTGACTGCATGGCCTTTAAGCGAACAGGTGGCGACGCCGTCGGACGCTTCGTTCAAGAGACGCCCGCCGTGTTGATTGACTCATCAAAGCGCACTGTTGCCGAGCCGCTTGTTTCGCTTGGAGACGAAATCCGAGTTTCTGGACATATTGGGGACTATGAGGTCACCGCCGGGGATGGTGAGACAAAACTGTATTCGCGGGGGCACGCGCGAACTGTTCTCGCCCTGAGAATCAATGGCGCAATTACCATACTTGTAGCGACAGATGATCATAAGCAGAAGAGACGGTGATGCCCCGTCAGAAACGACATGTGAAGAAGCTATTATCAGATCGGCACAGCGGCAACATCTCCATCCCACGTCTTCGCCGATAATGGCACGTTCGACGTGATTGGCCGGATCGCGGACCAGGATGGGGACTACACCGATTACATCGCCACGGTTACCATCAACAACGTGGCACCGACGCTCTCCGTCACCGCCGACGCTCCGCTGATCGGTGGGATTCCCTGGATCAATGAAGGCGGCAGCCTGGGGCTTACGCTCTCCTCCACCGATCCCGGCGCTGACACCATCGGCAAGTGGACAATCAACTGGGGCGATGGGGATATCCAGACGATTGCAGGCACGCCGACGGACCCAGTTTCTCACGTCTATGTGGACAACGCTTCGGAAGTGCAGGTGATGGTGTCGGCGAAGGACGAGGATGGCAGCTACAGCGCACCGACTAAGGTGCTGGAGGTATTTAACGTCGCTCCCGATCTGTCCGGCTCCTCGGCCAGCGTCTTCTCCAGCGAAGGGCCGAACTACATCGTCAACTTCTCGGCGGTCGATCCGGGACTGGACACGATCAGCAGCTACAGCATCAACTGGGGCGACGGCGCCACCGACAGCGCTATTCCCGGCGATGCCCCTTATGCCACGCATCGTTATGCCAACACGGATGTGGCCGGCGACATTCAGCTTACCGCCACTGACGAAGACGGGGCCACCGTGCGCGATTTTGGCGCGCCGGTGATCCCGCCGGTGCCCGTAATTACCTCTGTGGTTCCTAACGCCGCCGATCCCAAACACAAGCTGGACGTGACCTGGACGGAGAGCGATCCGGCCAGCGGCACGTCTTACTATGTCGCCGCCTTTGCTCCCGACGGTACCCCGCGCGGCAGCGCTGGCACCTTCTCCAACACGCAAACCACCGGCACCATCGAAGGCTTCAATCCCGGGCAGGGGCTGACGGTGAAGATGTATGCCGGCAGCGACGTCTCGCACTCGAATTCAGTCTGGTCCAACAGCGTTTCGGGCACCACCGGCGTCGATGCCATGGCCGCTCCCGTCGGCGCGCTGGACGCTCCGAGCACCATTAACGCCACGCCCGAGCATTCCTTTGCCACGGATCGCCTGTATGCGCCGGTGACGCTGTCGTGGACGGCCCCACCCGGATTGCCCTATGAGTACCAGTCCAAGGTTTATTTACTCACGCCGGGTGGATACACCTATATCGGCGGCGGCGGGGCCGCCAGCGCCACCGTCAGCGCCTACGACTGGAACGTGCTGGCGACGGAAGCCAGCTACACCTTCAAGGTGCAGTTGTTCAAGATCAGTTCCGGCGCCATCTCCCCGGCCTCGGCGGCCGTCCCCGCCATCGCCGGCGGCGTGGGCAAGCCTTCCGACGCCATCGCCTTCCCCATCTCCGACACGCAGTGGCGTTTCCAGTGGACCAACAACTCGACGCGGGCGACGGGGCTGGAATTGTTTTACGGCGATCCCGCCGGCGGCCCGCCAATTATCCAGGAACTTTCTCCCTCGACCACCTCCGTCGATATCGCCTGCCCGCGCAATCCGGTTGGCTTCAACATGCTCGGCTTCTCCATCCGCGCCTATAGCGCCGATGACAGTTCCGACGGCACCGGCAGCACGACGCCCACCGTCGCCACCCCAAGCAATCTCGCCGCCAAGGCAGTCGCCTTCGACACCATCCGCCTCACCTGGATCGACAACGGCCCGCTGGATGCCGGGACGAAGTTCCAGATTCAGCGCGGCATCGGCCCCTTCGCCTCCAGCTTCGAGACCCTCAAAGGCGACAGCGCCGACAACACCGTCGCCGCGACAAGTTTGGGCGGCGGCGTCTACACCTTTGACGACACCGGCGCCCTGGCCGCCGACGCCGATCCCAGCAACCCCACCAAGCTGCAGCCCGGCGTGAACTACTCCTATCGCGTGGTGGCCGTGAAGCATATCGCCGGCCAAAGCGCCAGCGCCTACGTCACGTCGAGTCCATCCTACGCGGCCTATACAACGCTGCCGGTTCCCCAGCTGACCGGCCACCGCACCGGCGGCCGGTTCGGCGATGCCGTTGTCGATGATCCCAACACACCAACCGATGAGCGGCAAGATGCTGCGAACTATGTGATCCTCGCCAACAACGACTACGAAGAAAATGCTGACGATGGCAATGCCGACAATGCCGATGGCCTGGCCATGCTGTCGCTGCCCGGCCAAACCGCCCCGGACAATGACCTGGCGAAATTCACCCTCAATGCCCTTTCTCCGACGCTGCGGCTGGGAACGGTGACGCTCACGCCGTCCGCCTCCCCGGACGTGAGGTTCTTCGATAGTTGCGGCACGCTGCTGAGCGGTTCGGCGTTGACGCTGGACCTGTCCAACCCACAGGGATACCTGGCCCGGCTGCTGAAGGGGCCGGCCGATGTGTGGATGGAGGGGATCAACGCCAACTCGAACCTCGGGGTTTCGCTGGATTATGGCAACGGCGGCACGACCGCGGTTGCCTCAGACGGCGTGCGGATGACGGTGGTGAACTTCTCAGTCCTCAATGGCCTGGGGCAACTCCTGCCGGCCAGCAGCGTGGCCGATCCGTACCAACTTGCCGACATCGCCAACGGCGTGGCCGGAACCTCGGCCATTCCCGACGAGACGAAATTCAAGCTGCGCTTTGATGGCCTGAGCACGTCGGTTTTCTCACAGGTCCAGGTCACCACCAGCGGCGGGTCATCCTATACCGACACGCTGGAGACGGCAGGTACCGGCTCACAGTCCAGTGCGTTCCGGCTGCTCTATGATGACGCATTAGGCGTGGTTTTCAATCCGGCGGTATTGCCGACGATCGCGCTGGCGGGACTGAATGCCTTCATCACGCTGACCACTGCCGCGGATGTCCAGACACCCAAGAATGACGGAGTCGAGGCACTCTTACTGCCAGACCGGGCGCAGGTCGAAACATTGGGAACGTACACGAACGGCTATTGGAGTTCTCCATTTGCAGCGGATAGCAACAAGAAGCTGGATCCCGGGGTGGGGATCCGCTCGGATGGCAATTTCCAGTCACTTCAGCATGACCCGCGTGATCTTGTGCGCGTAGTCATAAAAAGGAACCCGGCTGCGGCCGGGGTGAAGGAGTACGTATTAAGCGCCACTCCGAACATCAGTCTGTGGCTCACGCGCCAGACCGGCGGCGCTCAAGCACGTTCGATTCTGAATGATGGGAACGACGAGCCGCTGGGATTCAAGAAGGGGCAGAGCGAGCAGGTCATCTGGGTGCAGTGGGAAGATGGTAGAACGAATATTCCAGATTCGATTCTTGCATTTAAGGCGGTAAACAAGGTCAATGCGACAATTGGCACGGCGGACAAGGTCCGCTTCTATCCATTTAGGACGTTGGTTGTGCTTATGGCGGGACACACTGAAAGCAAAGATTCCGCCACGGACTGGGCAATTCTCGGCAAAAAGGCTTCCATCTACTCCGAGAAAGGTGCCGGAGCTCATGAGAAGGGTCTAGCGCTTTATCAGGCGGGATACGACGTGGCTATGTTCGCAGAGGACCCGGGCAACGGTGAGTGGGGTGCAACTTTTAATGAAAAGAAATGCGGCAGCGGATTCGAAAAGGCTAGCGTAGCGATTGATAATGCGGTGAGATTCCAAGGAGTCAGAAATATCGCAATGATTGGATACAGCCATGGAGGTGCGGTTGTCCTAAAGCTGTCGCAGTTCATTTTCGACCAGCGATATCAGGACGTTACCATTCCGTTTACAGCTTACGTGGATGCCATTCAGCTGCCTAAGAACAATAATAAGCCGGAGGTTCCCATAGCGCTCCAGCAGATGCCGAAAAACACGCTATCTCATATGAATTTCTACCAGTCCAAGGGTTCCGGCATCGTGGGAAAAATTGAGCCGCACGGAGGCCCAATGGCCATGGGCGACCTAAGCAAGATCGCGAATGGAGACGAAACGGATTTAGACTCCGGAGAGGCTGACGATAATACGATAAACCATTCTAACATTGATCGCGATCCGCGAATCACGAACAAGATCATCCCTGCCGTCCAGTCACGCGTAACGAAGTAGAGAAAGGACACGGTAATGCGCAATTTGACAATACCGGTTTCTATGTTGATTGGGATCATCAACTTGGCGGCGATTGGCGGCCCGCAACGGGAGCTGCCCAAGAAGAGCGTGCATCCTGCTGGGCCGGCCACGCGTCCTGCGGCGGACGGATTCATCACCCCGATCCCCGATGCCCAGGCGATCATAGGTCGGATCGACAGAAGCTCCGGAGACTCCGCGCGCCTGCGCGCTGTCGCTGATTTCATTGACTTTCTTGATCCTTTGTGGGCGGATAAGACAGATGTTCTGGTGCAGCAGGTAGTTTACTACGTCGTGAAACATCCCCTGGCCAAGGGTGAGGAGGATTATGTCATCCCCTATATCTGCCGGCACCTTCAGGTGCAGCCCGGGGAGGCATTGCACGCGCTGCGCCCATACCTGAATACGGACGATCCTTATCTTCAACGTACGATAGCCGCATTCGTCGCCGAGAGTCCCTCGGAGGGGGATGTGGGAATCGAGCGTCGCTTCGAAGCAACCGAAGGATATCTTGACGGGTATCGCCACGAGCCGCCCCCGAAGCTCTTGGTCAAGCTCATGTATAGCAGCGACCCCGACGCCGCTCTCAGCACGATGTCGCGCGAACTACTCTCAATGGACGTCGCGGCTGAGCGCCAGGCAGCATACGATATCTTGCAGGACCGGCACGTAGTGATGCGGGGGATCAACGAGGATCGGTTCCAGTCCCTCACACCCGTCAAGGATCGCCGGAAGGTGCCCGAAGTATTGAGCGCAACAGCGGTCCTCGTGAGACGGTCCAAGGATGATAGATGGTGGGTTCGCCTCTACGTGGTGGAAATGCTTTGCCATTATCCCGTCTTCCGCAATGCTGAATTGGTGGATCGCCTGGCCAAAGACGATAATGCCGAGGTGCGTCGCGTGGCCGAGAAGATTCAGCACGATCAAGCCAAGCATGAGCACCATGACCAGTAGGTGCGGTCCCTTAATACCCACGAGGGTGCTATCCTGATTGCGCTTGCCCGATCATTCTCCCTCAATGGCACACGGGACATTCTGCTCAACTTCAGCGGCTTCGGCACGGGCACCGGCAGCACCACGCCCACCGTCGCCACCCCAAGCAATCTCGTTGCCAAGGTCGTCGCCTTCGACACCATCCGCCTCACCTGGATCGACAGCACCCCGCTGGACGCCGGCACCAAGTTCCAGATTCAGCGCGGCACCGGCCCATTCTCCTCCAGCTTCGACACCCTCAAAGGCGACAGCGCCGACAACACCGTCGCCGCGACAAGTTTGGGCGGCGGGGTCTACACCTTCGACGACACCGGAGCCCTGGCCGCCGACGCCGATCCCAACAACCCCACCAAGCTGCAGCCCGGCGTGAACTACTCCTATCGCGTGGTGGCGGTGAAACCCATCCCCGGCCAGAGTGCCAGCGCCTACGTCACGTCGAGTCCCTCCTACTCGGCCTATGCCACCATCACGCCGGTGAACCTGACCATCGACAGCAACAATGACGGAAACATTACCTGGAACGATGATGTGATTGAGGATGATGCGGACAAGCCGGGCAAATATTTGCAGGTTGATGATGGTTTCGCCGCGGGATTCGATCTGGACGCATCGCAGGGGTTCAACGACGATGACCACAGCGATTTCGCCCTGACCCCCCTCACGCTGTCGCTGCCGGCGTGGGTCGATTTTAACCGCGCTACCGTCACCTTCGCCTATAGCGCCTCCAATCCCTCGGCCATGCAATCCGGGGACCTGCGGCTCTGGCTCAAAGGCGGAACGTCGCGCGGCACTGCTGAATACCTCAATGCCGGCACCCCCTATACGCCGGCGCAGTTGGGCATGACCCCGACATCCCGCACCATAACGCTCTGGGCGGAAGCCATTCGCCCCACCAGCAGTCCCGCCGCCAGTGCCATTGTGGCCTCGGTGGACACGACAATGACGGCAACGGCATCCACGGGCGGTGATTCGGTGAATATCACCTGCGTTCCTTTTGATCTGCAGGCCCATCGCACCGGTGGGAAGTTGGGCGATGAAGTGACGCCGTTGATGGAGAACAGCCACGACGCCACTCGTTATCTCGTGCTGACCAACAATGACTATGAGCAGAATCTCGCCAATGGCGGGCCGGATTCATCGGCGATGACTGCGGTCACCATTCCCACCGGCGTCTCCACCGACGATGACGATCTGGCCAAGATCACCATCAAGCAGATTCCCTCGTATCTCGCCGGCTCGCTGGAGATCCAGCTTCTGGATTCGCCGACCGATTACGATCCCAACTCCTCGAACGTGCGCCTGTTCAAGTCGGATGGAACCCTGTTGTACGATCAAGCCAACACCGGCACGGCGCCGCTGACGCTGCTGACGGCCAGCCCCAGCGGCTATCTGGCCGGAGCGTTGGGAGGAGACCTGGATATCTGGATGGAGGGATTGAACAAGGACACCAACTTCACCTTCGCGATCGTTTTCAGGGATACGCAAGGCACAACCCTCTTCCGCGATGATGTGCATGTGCTTTTTGCGGAATGGACGTTCAGGAACATGGCCAACAACGAGATGGCGACTGCGGTTCCGCTCTGGAAGGATGCGCTCCTGGCGGCTGCCAACGACTGGATGGGGCGATGGAGCGATACGCTGGATGCCGAAGGTGCAGTCGATAACCCCTCGTTTTTCAAGGTGCAGGTCGATGGTCTGCCGTGGAACAAGGCAACCTCGCTCAAGGTTGCCTCGGATGAGTATCCCGATGACTTCTACTACGACAAGTTCGACCACTCAAGCAGCGGCATGACGCGCTCGCGAGAATATGGCGTCCTGTACAACGAAAATGTGTACCTGCCGCCCGCTGATGCGGCGATGACGCAGCAGGGACGCGAGCTGGTCGAGAGCCGATTGCACTTCAATGCCGTTCATAATCCCGCGGGGGATGCGACTCTTACCACGGGGCCGGACACAAATCCGACGGATGTGCAGGAGCGGCAGATTAAGGCGATCTTGCCAGTCACCATCACAGGAGTGCAAAAGGACTTGCTCACGACCGGATCAACAATACAGGGATCGGCGAAGTTCGCGGTTGATGACTGGCAAAAGTACACCGTTCAGGTGCAGTTGTACCTGAACGACCAGTTAGTCGCCCAAACGGACCACGCCACCGGTCAGTCCGACCAGCCATTCAATTTCACCTTGAACCAGCCAGGGCAGTATGTTCTGATGGCACGCGGATGGAAGAAACAGGGGCAAGAACCCGCGTGGGGGAACAGCGCCATCAGCATTCTCGTGGACAACGATGTCGCCCAGTCGCCGTTCAAGACGGCCGCTTGGGAGAACCTGCGTAGTAATAACGCCGTGGGTAGCGTCCCGGCGGATGCCGTGGAGCGCAATCGCAAGATCACTGAGAGCTACGTCAATACCTACAACGCGAACAAGGACCTGAGGTACTTGGGCATGGCCGCCGCTGCCTCCAAGCTGGTTGGAGACTCCATCGCCAGCGCGGCAAAAGGCGGCGAAGCCTTGGACATGTACAACCTTGGGGGAGTCGTCGCCGAACTCTTTGGGACCGAACTTCCAGCCATAGGCAAAACAAGAGAAGTGGCCAACGTGGTCCACGAAGCCTATGGTCTGCTGGCCAACGGCAACTGGTCGATATACATGAGCATGTATCCATCTGCGCTGGCCTACCTCAGCGATCCGGCTAACCACCCCAACGGCAACATACAAGCGGTGCAGAACATGATTCCAAATCCGAAAGACAAATTGCGGCTGGCTTGGGAGAGCTTGGATGCTGCACGGACAAATCAGAACGCCAATGGCATCTGGAATTCGGCGATCGATATGGTGGACTATGAGCAGAGAGTGGTATTGCAGAACGCAATCGCCGACACGCCCGAAAAGCGGCAGTTCTGGACGAGCTTCAGCCAAAATCACGGCGCTTACATCAGGTCTCCCTATCCCGGCGCCAAGGCATTCAAGCAACTCAAAGCAAATGGCGACTATGGCAATGATGATGACCGCATGCAGTGGTTCCGCAAGGAACTCTTTGACAAGGCCAAGCAGTGGCTGGTAGACCATCCCGACGGAATTGATACCAAGACGTTGCTGGAAGGAGGGTATGCAACATGACTAATATCAAGTTGCAAACATTGGCTCTCATTGCCTGCCTGTCGTGCATGCTGGTTAGCTGCAACACCCTCGCGCCAGCACAGAACGGACCGCCGCGCGCCGTTGCGGCTGGCGCGGTTGAAAACGGTAATCGTCCCGCCACGCTGCCCGACAACGGCGTAGGAGCGAATATGCTGCCTGAGATATCGGTGGAGATTCTTGGCCCCGTCAGCAGCCTGAAAGGACACAAGTGGCCGCGCGGCTACGATTGGGTACATGAGAAAGAAGACCAATTGGTTTCCCAGACTGCGGAAGATGAACCCCACGAACTGGTGATGCATCTGCCGAGCGGGCGCACGATCCGGCATATCTCCAAGGCCACGTTCTTTACCCAGAAGGGTGGCGTGGTGGATCTGGCCTCACTGATGCCGCATCCCGGACTGCTGCAATATCAGGATGCGATCAAATTGCTTGAACGGATCCTGCAGAAATGGGATGCCAAGCCGGATGAGCGTACCCAAAAACTTCTGACGACATGGAAGGCTGAAGGAGATTTGAAGCCTTGGGAACTCGCCCAGCGCGGCGGCGGCGCCGATCTGCATGGCGAGGACAAGGTCGACATCAATTTTGCGATTCGGCCGTCCAAAGCCGGTTGGTATTTAGTCATCGATGTGGCAGCCACTTTGGACCAGGAGCGGCTCCTTTGGAAATTGCGTGATCCGCCGACCTCGGCCCCGGCCTCACAGGCAAGGTAGGAAAATAGCCAACTGCGCGGGATTTGAAGCAGCGGCATACGTCGAATAACGACGAAGCCAAGAAATCATGCTTGCGATCTCTCCACCCTCGGCGGCCGTCCCCGCCATCTCCGGCGGTGTGGGCAGGCCCACCAACGCCATGGCCTTCCCGATCTCGGATACGCAATGGCGCTTCACGTGGACGAACACTTCGGCGCGATCGACGGGGCAGGAGCTTTTCTACGGCGATCCCGCCGGAGGTCCGCCGATCATTCAGCAACTCAGTCCCTCGACCACCTCGGTCGACATCACCTGCCCGCGCAATCCTGTGGGCCAGAACATTGGGTTCCTCATCCGCGCCTATACCGCCGATGACAGCTCTGATACACGCGGCAGCGTTGTGCCCACCGTTAGCACGCCAACCAATCTCGTCGCCAAAGTAGTCGCTTTCGACACCATCCGCCTCACCTGGATCGACAACAGCCCGCTGGACGCCGGCGCCAAGTTCCAGATTCAGCGCGGCATCGGCCCATTCGCCTCCACCTTCGACACCCTCAAAGGCGACAGCGCCGACAACACCGTCGCCGCGACAAGTTTGGGCGGCGGCGTCTACACCTTTGACGACACCGGCGCCCTGGCCGCCGACGCCGATCCCAGCAACCCCACCAAGCTGCAGCCCGGCGTGAACTACTCCTATCGCGTGGTGGCCGTGAAGCATATCGCCGGCCAAAGCGCCAGCGCCTACGTCACGTCGAGTCCATCCTACGCGGCCTATACAACGCTGCCGGTTCCCCAGCTGACCGGCCACCGCACCGGCGGCCGGTTCGGCGATGCCGTTGTCGATGATCCCAACACACCAACCGATGAGCGGCAAGATGCTGCGAACTATGTGATCCTCGCCAACAACGACTACGAAGAAAATGCTGACGATGGCAATGCCGACAATGCCGATGGCCTGGCCATGCTGTCGCTGCCCGGCCAGACCGCCCCGGACAATGACCTGGCCCGCTTCACCCTCAATGCCCTGCCCGCGACATTGCGACAGGGGACGCTGACGCTAACGCCAACGGCCGCGGCGGACGTGAGGTTCTTCGACAACTGCGGCACGCTTTTGAGCGGTTCGGCGCTGACGCTGGACTTGGCGAATCCGCAAGGGTACCTGGCCCGGCTGCTGAAGGGGCCGGCGGACGTGTGGATGGAGGGGATCAACGGCAACTCGAACCTCGGCGTCTCCCTCTACTACGGTAACGGTGGCAGCACCGCCGTTGCTTCAGACAGTGTGCGGATGACGGTGGTGAACTTCTCGGTCCTCAATGGCCTGGGGCAACTGCTGCCGGCCAGCAGCGTGGCCGATCCCTATCTGCTCGCCGACATCGCCAACGGCGTGGCCGGCACCTCGGCCATTCCGGAGGAGACGAAGTTCAAGCTGCGCTTCGACGGCCTGAGTTCTTCGCTGTCCCCTCAGGTGCAGGTCACCACCAGCGGCGGGGCATCCTACAGCGACACGCTGGAGACGGCAGGTACCGGCTCACAGTCCAGTGCGTTCCGGCTGCTCTATGATGACGCATTAGGCGTGGTTTTCAATCCGGCGGTATTGCCGACGATCGCGCTGGCGGGACTGAACGCATTCATCACACTGACCACCGCGGCGGATGTCCAATCACCCAAGAATGCGGCATACGAAGCAGAGCTCCTGCCAGATCGGGCGCAGGTGGAAACATTGGGAACGTACACGAATAATGGGTGGAGTTCCCCATTTGCCGGAAGCCCAGATAAGAAGATGAACCCCGGTGTTGGAATCCGCTCGGACGGGGTTTTCCCGAATCTTCGGCATGACCCCCGTGACCTCGTGCGGGTGATCCTAAAGACCAATCCAGACAGCCGTGGCATCAAGGAATATCGCTTGGGACGATACGACAACAACATCAGTGTCTGGGCAACCCGACAGAGCGGTGGCGCCAACCCCTTAGGCGTTTTGAATGACGCCAACGATGTGCCGATGACACTTGGGGCTCGCGAGGCGGAGAGGGCGGTTTGGGTGCAGTGGGAGGATGGACGCACGAACCTTCCCGACTCATTCTTGAAGTTCAGGGCGGTCGACAAGAACAACCAAACAATTGGGACGCCCGACAGGGTGCGGTTCTATCCCTTTAGGACACTGGTCGTGCTTTTCGCGGGGCACCTGGAGAGCGAGGATTCGGCAAGGGACTATCCCCAGCTTGTCACAACGAATGCGGATGGCAGTCCCAACAAAGATGCTGCTAACGTATTCCCGGAGAAATATTCCGGCGCGCATATGATCGGACTACGGTTGTACAAGGCTGGCTACGACGTTGCGATGTTTTCAGAAGACCCCGGAAACTCTACCGCCGCCAATGAAGCGCGCTGTGGAATCGGCTTCACGAACGCGGTGCCCGTCGTTACCAAAGCGATTAAAGATGGAGGCGTTAAGCACATCGTGTTGTTCGGATACAGCCATGGAGGAGGGCTTGCGTACGATATGTCAACCTGGCTTAGCCAGAAGAAAACGACTGGCGAGCTGAATTTTACGGACATTCCCTTTTCCGCCTACATTGACGCCGTCCAGAACCCTCATCAGGGGCAGCTCAAAGGTATGCGATCCGTCACGAACGTGCCAAAGCTGACGACATATCATCTGAACTTCTACCAGTCTAGGATCAGCTTGCCCGGCGAACTGCTCGATCCGCATGGCGTCGCCATGCAGCCCGGGACCGAGAACTACTCGGCATCCAAGGATGGCGGAGGGACCGATATAGATAGCTTGTACAATCGAACGACCCATTCATTGATTGACCGGGATTTCGATTCTGACAGTAACATTTTGGGAATTCATGACGCAATTTTTAACGCGATAACCGATGAGTCAAAGGCCAATGTGCCCAAATGACTAAACGAGTGAGGTAGTTATGCTTTCTTACGTACTTAACGCAATGTTGCTAATGATGGCACTGATGGTGGGGAGCGCCTTCGGTACCCCTGCGACAACCCGGCCGGTGATGCAACCTATCGAAGTAGACGCCTACGTCCAGGGAGTTTTTGACAGCGCCATGATGAAGGGACCGGGGTACGGGCACGCCCGATGGCTGCGGCTGGTCGCGGAATTGCGCGAGTCGGTCGAGAAACTGGCCCATGGCGAGAAGGAGGATCAGGCAAATAAACATCTGATTCGCCAACTCACGCTCTGGCTGCGGAAGAATCACCGCGAGTATGACCTGATGTTCGCCAACTGCGTGAACGACTGGATGGGCTGGGAGCCGGAAGACCGGATTTCGGCATTGCTCCCGTATTTTGAGACCGGTGATGAGAATCTCCAGGATGCCATTTTCAGGATGATCGATCACTTTCCCGAGCACCCCTTTGCCGCGGAGCCCACGTACCCCCAGGTGGATCCGTGGCTCTTTTCCGGCAATGAGCCGAGGTTGATGCTTGTGAAGATGATGTATCTGCACGATCCCGACGCCGCGCTTCGCACCCTCCTCTTTGCACATCGCGACTCTACAAAAACGGGACAGGAACACATTCAAGAGGTCCTACGGCTACATAACAGTATTCGTTCAAGCATCATCAAGCATTCCTATGACCCTGTTATCAGCGCCGACGTGAAACCCGATCCCGAAGCCATGGATAGCCTGCGCAAGTTAGCTACAGAGGAGAAGTGGTGGGTCCGCCTATATGTCGCCGAAATGCTTTGCCGCTACCCCCTCTTTCGGCAGACGGAACTGGTCGAGCGCCTGGCAAGGGATGAAAATGCCGAAGTCCGTCGCGTGGCCGATAAGATTCAGCACGATCAGGCCAAGCACCAACACCATGGGGAATAGACGGAACGGCCGTGCGATTAGTTGTGGAAACCAACCCTGCATCGTCCGCTTAAATTCGATGAGGAGTTGACGGTGCAGATGGTTGCCAGCAACAACGTCGCCAGCTCCGTCTGGTCCAACAGCGTCATCGGCACCACCGGCGTCGATGCCATCGCCGCTGCCGTCGGCGCGCTGGACGCTCCGAGCACCATTAACGCCACGCCCGAGCATTCCTTTGCCACGGATCGCCTGTATGCGCCGGTGACGCTGTCGTGGACGGCCCCGCCCGGATTGCCCTATGAGTACCAGTCCAAGGTTTATCTGCTCACGCCGGGAGGATACACCTATATCGGCGGCGGCGGGGCCGGTAGCGCCACCGTCAGCGCCTACGACTGGAACGTGCTGGCGACGGAAGCC
>DAIOHQ010000046.1:0-4576 GCA_036744635.1 Tepidisphaeraceae bacterium
AGCATTGTGGGCACAGGTAGTGTGTACATTCAATTGCAACCCGCTCTAGCCCGGCCGGCCAGCAGCAGCAGCTTGCCCTTGCTGGCAAGGGTGACGTAATCCTTGTCGGTCAATTCCTTGATGCGGGCTGCGTAGGGAGCGGGGTCGATCTTGATCGAGGCCATCACGCCCCCCCTATCCGGGCCATCGGATTCGGCCGACTGGGTGCTGGGCTGGGTGGTGGCCCCGGCCATCTGCTGCAGCTTGAAGCGCTTGATCAGCATCCTGTCATCGGGATGGACGAGTTCGAGGCATTGGGCGATTTTCTGCAAGGCGTCGGCGGTGGTGGCCATGCTGGCGACGTTGAACAGCGCTTTGGCCGCCGCCAGCGCCTCGGCGTTTTTGTTCTGGGCCAGCAGCGCCTTGATGCGAAGCTGCTGCAGGGGCTCGACCGTCGGGTCTGGGGAGTTGAGGATGCACAGCAGGCCGATCTGCTCGGCGTCGGCATAGCGCTTGGCCGCGATCATGGCAGGTATCCACTGCCCTGCACAGAAAGACGCCACGTTGCGATCCGCCTGCGGCTGGGAAATCTTCTCGCGAATGCCCGCGATGGCCGCGTCCACCTGGGCCGGATCATTGCCGGCGATCTGCTCGGTAACGGCTTTGATCGGGTCGGGCTTTGGGGCGGGGGTATCGGCACCAGCGGCCTCACCGATGAGGGACAGGCAGATTGTCAGGCCAAGCAACGCGCGTGCAATGACACAAGTCATCGAAGGTACTCCGGTAGGACGACAGTTATGGAAGTCAATACACATATCAATTTTTCTCCACCTTACGAGCTTCCGCTGCTGCTTGAAGTAAAGGATTCTCGCTCTTGCTTAATAGTTCGGCGTCCTCATTGGTAATTTGAGACAATGGTTTTTTCTGCAGATACCTTACCAGCTCGACGACTTGACGAACATCAGCCTTAGGAATTGGACCAATAAATGTCGCTGTCAGCGGACTCTTTGGATGCCCTTTCCCGCTCATAAGGAAATACCGCGGGATTTCGGATTCTGGAATGTGGCGCATTAAGTCCGTCAGGTTCAGAAAGTTCTCGTCTGGCCAACGCGATTCAATCGCCACGTCCTCATTTACAAGCCCGAGTGTCGGCATACCGTCTCCAGTGATCGTTTCCACCAGAGCGAATTCGCCTTCGATGTGAAACGCGGTAGCTTTGCGCCGCTTATCATCCATAATTCCGGCCGTCTTTGGTACGTGAACCGGCTGGGTCGAAGCCTTTCCATTCTTATCTGCGGCGAAACCATCCATGTAAGCACTCTGAAAGCTCACGATATTGATGTACTGTGCCCTTGCAACGGCGATATCTACGCGCACAACGAAGTCCTTGGTATCGGATGGAGGACGCGTTTCGCCGCCGTTTGTGGTCGTAGCAAAGTGACAAATCGACAACAACAGCAGCGATGTCAGCGCAAATGGAATTGACCTCGCTGACAGCTTCAGGATATTTTCACTGATCTCGTTCATTGCGGACTCCTTAGTCGAAGTTGCTGGCACGCTTCTCGATACCTGGCAAGGGCACCAGACGCTCACGGATGGACGAAATTGACATCGGCTGCCTTTTGCAGCGATGCGCTGTCGTCACTACTTGTGGCAGATCCATCCGTAGGCTTTGTGGGCGCTACTGGGTTATTTGCGATACCCGAGCATTTCCACGGCCCGGCGCCAGCTGTAGTGTCAATGTGAAGTTGCCAAGGAATCTTCTTCAATGGGACAAATTGGGGTTTGGCAGCGTTACTGGTCGTGACCTCTACTACCAGCCAGTCTTCAAAGTTGTAGTTGTATATGTATTTGCTGCATTTGTATGTGGTGACCAAACTTCCCTTGGCACCAGTGGTGGATTTCGGAAAAGTTTCATCGTTCTCGTGCGGGAGATCGAAAATCGAAAATTGTGCCCCGAGTGCGTTGCTGGTGCTGTTGTCGTAGAGATAGTGGATTGTTTCTGCTGTTTTCGGAGGGGCATCGTTCACCTGTGGCACGTCTGCATATGTTGCATGATAGTCGGCAGCATAAGGAATGGTGTCCCCGGCAACTGCGCCGGCGTCCCATGTGGGTACCCAGGTAGTAGGTGAATAAACAACGTCCATCTTGCATACAATACCCTGAATCATCCCTTGCTTGATGTTTTCCGGCTGGGGCGACGCTGTCTCCCAGTCGATCTCGCCCTTGATTTGGATGCTCTTCGCCTGCGTAATTTCGGGATAATTCACCCAGTTAGTATTTGCCGCGTCCTTTTGATAATCGGCGCTGTCATGACGAATCTCCAGGCTGATGTACTTGACTTTGGCAACCTGAATTTCACGTAACGATGATAATACCTCTCCAGAAAAGCCGACGCGTTTGACCTTCAGACGAACATCATAGTCCCCCATAGTGACGTTGTCTTGTGCATAGGTCAGGCCCGTGCCCAGGTTATTCCATGTGTTCGTTCCGTGGTTGGCGTATTGCCACTGATATGTGTCACCAGCTTTTGTATCCTGCACATCAGCCACAAACTGTACGCTCCAACTTTCGAGGACTCCAACGATGCCAAGTTGTTCGATGATCGCATCATTTAGCGCCAACGCATTGCTGGGCTTAGCATCTACCTCTTGAAAATCGATTGTAATGGCATCGATAGTGAATGTTGCGCTTGAAGTTCCGCAGGTTGCCGTTAGGACGAATTCACCAACCTTGTCCGGTGTAAACGTTCCATCGGCACCTGCTGCCGGCACCGCGGCTGTGGAATCGGTAGGTTTTGTGGTAACGGTCCACGTTGGCTTTCCGTTTGGAAAGGTAGCGGTGGCGGGATCGGGTTTTGCACGCAGAGCGATCGCATCCCCTACTTTGTCGAGGAGGGGACCATCGCTCTCCACGGCGGGAGTACCCGCGACGGACACAATCTTCGTAACACCCACTATTGCGATGTCAATGGTCTTCGAACAGGGCGGTGGTGGCTGGGCAGAATCGGTAACAGTAATGGTCACGGTCCCGGCAGCGACGGCGGTGATTGTCGCTGTGGTGCCGTCACCGTTGCTCGCGGCTACGGTTGCAGTACCTGCGGCAGACGACGCCCAGGAGTAATTAGCGACTCCACCGCCAGCTGCAAGCGAGCCAGTATCTCCAACGGCGACGCTTCCCGGTCCCGTCAGCGTCAATGCACAAGGTGGGTGTCCGGCGTACGCCCTCGCAACGACTAGCGCCATTGCAAGCAACACCATCACGGCAGTTGTCCACTTCCAGTATTGCCGGGCACAAGCAACGATTGCTTTCATTAACACTCCTTCCCAAGGATAGAAACATCAACGTACTGAAGTATTTTCGCTGAGAGCCGATTCGGCGCGCTCGATGACAGAGAGAACTGTTCGTCGTTCGGCTTGAGTCGGGCTATACGTGTCGATCCAAGCCTGATATTCTCGTTTGGCCTCAGCCACCTTACCAGTGTGAGCCAGCGCTCTGATCAGAAAGCTCTGCAACCAAGGCGTCTGCAAGTCTTTCTCGTGTACAATCGCTTCCCTGAAATCTGGAATCGACTCGGCGAAACGTTCACTCTGGTAGAGGGCGTTTGCCCTCAGGAAGTGAAGTTGACTCCGATCCAAGGCAGACCATCTGATCACGTCGTCTGCGCGCAGCATGGAAGCAAGAATCTCCGCCGCCTGGTCGTTGTATTTCTTGTCGGGTCCTCGGCCCATTGTGTAAAGGGATTCCGCCTGCATGAATTGGGCGCGTCTGATCGTTTCGGCATCCGAGGCATATTTCACCAGCAATCCATGCAGTTCAGCGGACGGCGCCCACTGGTAAGTATCCCAAAGTGGCCTGCTCATCATTCCCAATGCGTGGAGCAGGGAATTTTTCAGCGCGGGGTTGGAATCGTGTTGAAATTCTTGAGCCGCCAACGTGACACCTTTGGCGAAGAAAGGCGCAGCAGCGGAATTTCCGTCGCACCACTGGATCACACGGCCGACCCGGTAGACAGTTAGCGCATCCGAAGGCGTGCTCGCCAGCATCGCCTTCGTCTCTTGTGATTGCTTGTCGGTCGTTGGCTGGGACATCCATCGTCGAAGCCACTCCGCCAGCTTCGGATCGGCTTGGGCCAACAAGGTGCCCGGATGCCTGGGCGCGAGATCGTCCAACGTCGCCGGCTCGGCATCCCACACCTTGGCATGCGGCGGTGCGTAGGCATGCATTGGAGGCAGATAGGGCGTGAGGGCCGCATATGCGATGTTTACCGGTTGCGGGTGCGATGAATCATGAGGCGACGGAATGGCCGCGTAGCTCATTCGCACTGGCGATATTTGCGCGGAATTCTGCCGCCACGGCAGGCTGGCCGAGACCAGCGGCGGGCCGGCGACGGATGAGGAACCGGCGGGCCTCCAAGGTACCTTGGCACTGGATACCGGCGAGCCGGCTTGGCCACTGCTTGATCTTTGCCACGGCACGCCGGCCAAAGCGATCGCCTGCTTCTTCTCATTGCCGGCCATCCGCTGCCAGGGGATGGCGGCGGGCTGAATGGCGCTGGCCGCGACGGCTGTAGGGGCGGGCCTCCAAGGCACGGCGG
>DAIOHQ010000046.1:4586-24003 GCA_036744635.1 Tepidisphaeraceae bacterium
CGGCGGCGGCGGACAGCGGCATCCGGCCTTCGGCGCGACCGCTGTCCGATCGCTGCCACGGCAGCGTGGCGAGCTGCGCGGACTGCGGACTCGGATTCAGCCGTTTCCAAGGAACGGTTGCATAGGGCGGGAGGGATGCGACTGGCCTGACTCCATGCCAAGGGATGCCGGCGGAAGCGATGGGCTGCTTTGCGATACCGTCGCCCGCGAAGCGTTGCCAGGGCACTGCGGCGAGCTGCATAAACTGCGGCCGGGTATCCAGCCGTTTCCATGGCACGGTTGCGTAGGCCGGAAGCAAAGCGGCTGGCTTGACTCCATGCCAGGGGATGGCGGCGGAAGCGATGCGCTGCGTGTTTGTGGCGCCGGCCAGGCGCTGCCAGGGTAAGGCGGCCGGGCGCATCTTTACCGTAAGCGGGTGGTGCCTGTCGCGGAGGATCGTGGGCGGAGCAGGGGGGGAGGTGGGGATCGGGGAAACACGGGCTGGAAGAGCGGGTGACGGATGAACCGGGGAAACGGGCAGCGCGGGATTCGGCGAAGGAATGCCGGAAGGCGCGAATTTTTCGTCGATGCTGCCGGGAGTTGCCGGGGAGGCGATGAACTGGTGGCTGGTGGAATAGATCATCCAGGCGCCGACGCCGACCAATACCAGCAGAACCGCGCCGGCCAGAGCGATTTGCCAAGCCTTCGGCGGCGGGTTGGCCGTCGCGGACCGCCCCTTTTTATTTGGCTCATTCATACAGACCCCGATCCCACTTTTGGAACGGAACGAATCAGACAATGAGCGTATCACCCCCCCATTGCAACAAGAAAATGAAATAAAATAAAATTGTTTCTCGGTCCGAAGAAAGGGGGCATCCGGCGCACACGAAAAATCATTTGCTCTTGACGAATTTCATCGCGGCCGAGTTCATGCAGTAGCGCAGGCCGGTGGGCTTGGGACCGTCGTCGAAGACGTGGCCGAGATGCCCGCCGCAGCGCCAGCAGAGCACTTCATCCCGTTCCATTCC
This sequence comes from Tepidisphaeraceae bacterium, assembly GCA_036744635.1. Taxonomy (GTDB): domain Bacteria; phylum Planctomycetota; class Phycisphaerae; order Tepidisphaerales; family Tepidisphaeraceae; genus DAIOHQ01. The sequence goes on from DAIOHQ010000046.1 coordinate 5,594, forward strand.
CAGGCTGTTGTCCTTTCCAACCGTCACACTGTTGTCGTGCAGCGGCTGCCAGAAGCTCGGCCAGCCGGTGTGCGACTCAAACTTGGTGTCGGAGCTGAACAGCTCGTTGTCGCAGGCGGCACAGACATAGGCGCCCTTCTCGTGGTTATCCCACAAGGCGCCGGCGAAGGCGCGATCGGTCCCCTTCTCGCGGAGAATGTGATATTGCTCGGGAGTGAGAATCTGCTTCCATTCGGCATCGGTCTTGATCACTTTAGCCTCCGCGTCAGTTGGCATTGTCGAAGGCGCGCTGGCCGCAGCCTTACTTTCGTTGGTGCGGGCAGCCGGCGCATTGGCCGGCACACTGCGGCTGCGCTCGCAACCCACGATTCCGACCATCACCATTGCCGCCAGCATTCGCATCCACATCGCAAGCTCCCTGGTTGAAGGTTCGCCCGGATTATAGGCCGGCACACCACCAAGCAAGCTCCTGCGAAGTTCGCCAAACGACGATTGGCACAATCCTTGCGGGAGTCATCTCCCTGGCAACGCAGTATGCCGCGGGGCGCGAATATTGTGCATCCTGCCCGATGGGGTGGACAGGTGACACGGGAGCTACGGCAGAATTGCGGGGCGGGAAGTGCGAGTTGTATTGAGGAGATGTCATGGCGGTGGTGATGATTGTCGAAGACACCGACAGCACGCGAAAGCTGATGGCCAGGTTGATGGTGCTGGCGGGACATCGGCCGGTGTGCGCGGAAAGCGGGCCGGCGGCGCTGCGGAAGCTGGAAGAATCGCAACCTGACCTCATGCTCCTCGATCTCAGCATGCCGGGGATGGATGGACTGACGATGCTCGAGCTCATGCGGGCAAATCCGCAATGGCAGTCCCTGCCGGTGATCATGGTGAGCGCTGTCAGCGATTCCGGAACCGTCGAACGCGCCAAGCGGCTGGGCGCCAAGGACTATCTGGTGAAGGCGAGATTCTCGGTCGAAGATCTGCTCGGCCGGGTCGAGCAATATGCGCCGGCGGCCAAGCTGTGCTGAGCAACGGCCATGCTGCTGCGCGTCGGCGGTGTCGCCGCCTGCCACGATCTGCTCTTTGCAATCACTTCCCGATTTCATGTGTTGCCCCCTGGCGGCCTGGCCGCCTATGATTGCCGCTCAACAACTTTTTAAGGAAGGAACCCATGCATCTCACTCTCCGGCTCGCCGTTCTCGCCATCGTCGGTCTCACCTGCAGCGCCTGTCATAAGGACACCGGTCCCACCACCCGCATGAGCAAGCAGCCGGGTGCGATGCGCTCCGAAGAGCAGGACATGCCCGGGCCGCGCGCAGGCGGCGACATGAAGCATGACATGATGAAGCACGACATGTCGGGCATGAAGATGGCGGAGATGGGCGAGGTGAAGAACGCCGTGGCCGTCATTCATCCGCTGGGCGACAACAAGGTGATGGGGACGGTGAAGTTCATGCAGATGGGGGATAAGGTTCACATCATCGCCGACCTGACCGGCCTGACCCCCGGCAAGCACGGCTTCCACATTCACGAATTCGGCGACTGTTCCGATCCCAAGGGCGCCAGCGCCGGCGGCCACTTCAATCCCGAAGGCCACCAGCACGGCGCCCCCGATGCCGAGTCGCATCACGCCGGCGATCTGGGCAACATCACCGCCGACGAATCGGGCAAGGCGCATCTGGAAGTGAAGGTTGATTTCATCTCGATCAGCGGCAAGAACGCCATCCTTGGCCGCGGCGTGATCGTGCATGAAAAGGAAGACGACCTGAAAGAACCCAAGACCGGCAACGCCGGCGGCCGGATTGGGTGCGGGGTGATTGGGATTGCCAAGGATTGAGCGGGGGGATGGCGAAGGGAACTGACGCGGGGACACGGCGACGCGGCGACGCGACGAAGGAGGGAGGGCACGGACGAATCGGCGAGCGGGCGAAACGGCGAAACGGCGAGGGGGGAAGCGATTTTGAAATGTGGGACATTTGGGGACATTTTGGGACATTGGACCGGCATTAGTCATTGATACCGCGGCAGTTGTGGAATTGTGTGAACTTAGGAAATTTGTGGGCGTGTGGGACATTGAGAAAGTGCAGAGTGCATACTGCAAAGTGCAGAATGGGGAGCGCGGAGTGGGCGGGATGAGGCGGCTTTGGGAAACTCGGGATGTCGGCAGCGGCATTGGAAACCCCCTTTTGGTTTGAATGGCCGAGGATGGATGATGCTAGATGTATGTTAGGGTTTTGTTTGAGAAATGTCAAGTTAAAAATCGGGATTCGCACCGCGACGGGAACGAAGGGGAGGGATTGGCTACAGACGGGCACAGATAGATGCCAACGGGACATGTGACGGCAAAAGTCAACGCGCGGGAGTAGCGCGTCTGCGGCGCGGCCACCTTTGTTCGAGGCGCAGCTGAGGAGAGTGAACGTGCGACTGTGCAAGCCGCAGACTCGTTTCAAGCCACGGTTGGCGGCGGCCACTTGTCCCTCGACCGAATGCCGCCCGCTGAATTCGGCCTGCTTGCAGGATTCAAGCGGCCATGGGAAAATTGGCACTCATGGCCCTGCGCCCGACCAAATCGAGCGATGACATCGACGCTTCCATGATTCGACATTTACTCGTCAAGGGTTGCGTTGACGCCGGATGCGTGGTCCAAACCGAAGTTGTCGAAGGCGGCTGGGGCGCGGACGTACTGGCGGTGAAGGGGAAAGCTCGCATCGCGCTGCGCGTGGAACTCGGGCGCAACTCGAAACAGGATATGCTCGGGCAGCAGGAGCAATATGAAGCGGCCGGAATGCGAGGCTACTGGTTCGTGAAGAAGCGGCCGCGCTCCCTGGAGTACACGCCTAGCAAACATCTGCCGGTCTTCGAGCTATCGCTAACTGCAGGATCCCAACCGCTCGTGAGATTGTATGAGCGGGATTATGAAGTGTCTGCCTTTATCGCATCACTGCTGGCGTCGCGCGTCCACTTTTGCGAAAGGGCCACCGCAACAGCGAGACAGTTGGTGCGGATCGCGTTCCTGGATGTGGAGTGCTGGAAGTGCAAGCAGAGCCACCACATCTATCATTTCCCGCGCCCCTTCGCGAGCCGCTGCGGCATACCAGCCGGCTGGCGGAGCGCGATGTGGAGCGACGACAAGCCGGAGTTTCGCCCCGAAGTCATCGCGATCGTCGAGTCATTCCTGGCGTCGGATGAGGGACGGCACCTTCACGTGGGCAACATCAAACGCCGGTATAGCGATAAGGTAAAACACTCGTATCTGTCATTCGGGTGTCCAAAGTGCGATGCAATTTTTGGTGACTGGCATCTCAATCAGCGGATCCTGGAAGCGGGGTACGAGCAACCTGCTGCAGTCGTGGAACGCGAGGTCTTGCTGGGCGGGGAGGAGTCGGTGGAACGCCCGCATTGGTGCTTCCCGCCGGATGGCGTTTTCTGCGAATGACGCGGAGACGCTTTGCTCATCGCAGGACCCGCAGCATATTCAGTGGCCAGTAGATGACGTCCACGACGCCAACGATGGCGCTGCCAGGGGAGGGGCCATAGATTCGGGAATCGGCGGAGATGTCCACGGCATCGCCTATGACGAAAAACTCGTCGGCGCCGAGAGTAAACGACTCGCCCTCGCGGTAGCGGCGATCCCTTGAGGGCAGTTGAGGATTCGCGGCCTTATAGCGGCCGGCGACGACGGGCGGCGCCTGGACGAGCCGATCATCCACGTACAGATTTCCCTGCTCAAAACGCAGACGTTCCCCGGGAAGCCCGACAAGACGTTTGCAGTAGATGGAGGGGTGATAATAATCTTTCTGCCAGTAAGCGACTATGTCCCAACGGCGGGGAGTGAGGAGCTTATCGACGACGATGCGCGTGCCGGGAACGATCGTCGGCGACATGCTTGCGGTTGGAACGACAAAGGCCTCCAGAACGTGTGGCCGGACTGCGAGCAGGAGGAAGACAACCTCCAGGATCGCCAGCAGGATTCCAGCCCCAAACGGCGCTAATGCACGAGCAAAGGTCAGTCGGAAGAGCCAGCGCGAGACAGAAAGGGTTGCGACCAACTGCACCAGGAGCAATGCAATGCTGAACGCGAGGCCAGGGTTGCCGCGATTTACCAGGAGCACGGAGAGGACGAGCATTCCAAACTGGATAGTTGTGAGGATCAAGGCGGCGCGCATTCCAACTCCGAATCGGCCTCTGGGCGAGCCCACAAGACGCGCAGAAAACGCCAGCAGCCATGCGTATAGGAGCAGATTGACAACCGTGATCGCGAGAAATATGCAAATGCTGAGCACGAGATACAAAGGGTATCGCCGCCGCCATGTCATCTCAAGCGCGGCGGGAATTGGGAGCAGAGGGATTCGAACCCGCCGACAAGATTTCAGGAGACAAGGGAGCGGTCAGCGGATTACTTCGTCGGGGGCGGCCAGGGATTTGGCGACGGCATTCAGATAGGCTGGCGGTGTCATGCGGTGCGCTTTGGCCAGCTTGCTTAGGGCATTGGCCGTCGCGCGGGTCTTGCCCTGCTCGATCCGGCGGACGGTGCGTTCGTCCAATCCATTGATATCCTGCTGGCTCAGGCCTTTGGATTCCCGCAATGCGCGGATGGCCCGCCCATAACGCTCGTTGAATTGCTCGTGCTTCTGCTGCGCCCGCAGCCGAGCTTGGGGGTCAACGGCCTGCTGGAACTGCGGCCATCCCATGTGAATGTCATGGCTCGGCCAGTAGATAAAATCGCCCTGCGGGTCAATTTCAAACCGCTGTCGATGCTTCAGTGCCACGTCGCGCAGCCTGGGCATGCTGGCCAGCGGGATGCGAAGGCGCTGGAACGTTGGGGAGATCACGACCAGCTCATCCCGGTCCCACCAGGCATCCATTATCGAGCCATCCTGATCGGATGACAGCAAGCCGGCCACGAACCGGCGCAGGAACGAAAGCTCATCATCGGATTCCAGCCGGGCCAGATGAAGGCGCTGCTTGCTCCGCGCCCCCAATTCCACCACCGATTCGGCGATGGACTCGGCGGGAACCCTCTCCGGCCCCATAAAAAGGAGAAATCGCTTGGAAAGGGAGGGAAGATTCCTGGCCTTGGCTAACTCGGACTCGCTGGTCAGATCGCGCAGGGTGGAGATGATAAAGACGTGCCCTAGGTCGCGGCGAGAAACCTGGCCCCAACTTGTCCACAACCGCAACCGCGAACGGGCGGATGGCTTCATTTCGCGCTCGGCTCGATGAAACGCGCGTGCGAGCGATCCGCCGCGCACCAGCACGTCGAAATGTTCCGGTATCGCCGTCATTCCAATTCCTCTTATTCGTCCGCCTGCGCGGCTTCCCATTCCACCAGCAGTTCGAGCCGATGCGACCTGACACCTTCAATGATGCGCCGGCGATCCGTCCGGCTCATTTTCGCATCAGGCGGTCTCACGCGCTGAATCATGGCGGCATCGGCCTCGAGGATGTAAACCTTGGCTTCCCAATGGCCCGGCTTGCGGGCGTGCAGGTGCGGCGGCTCATGGTCGCCGGAATAAACAATCATCCGTACCCCCGGCACGCTGCATGCCCTGACGGTAGCCATGGATCATACCCTCATCATCGGACATTTTCCAGGGGCAGAGTAGTGGAAATGTCCGGTCGGGCAGATTGCTAATGCCATCTCAACCGCGCCGGCGATCGGGCGGGAATTGGGAGCAGAGGGATTCGAACCCCCAACCAAGGGATTATGAGTCCCCTGCTCTAACCGTTGAGCTATGCTCCCGCGTTCGGGATCCATCCGAATAATCCGTAGGGTCCGCTTCAGCGGACGATCCTCCCGTCCGCTGAAGCGAACCCTACGCGAGTTGCCATTTTACCTCGCCGGCGACGATTGTCGCCACTGCCCGGCCGGTCACTTCCCAGGCGGCGAAGGGGCAGTTGCGGCTCTTGGATTTGAACTGTTCGGGGTCGATCTTCCATTGCAGATTGGGATCGATGATCGTCAAATCGGCGTCGGCGCCTTCGGCCAGCGTGCCTTTGTTGAGCTTCACGAGTTGGGCGGCTCGCGTACTCATCATGTTGATCAGCTTCATCCAGTCGATGTGGCCGGGGGCGATCAGGGCCTTGATATAGAGCGGTAATGCGCACTCCAGGCCGATGATGCCGAAGGGGGCATACTGGAACTCCAGTTCCTTTTCCTCGGCCAGGTGCGGGGCGTGGTCGGTGGCGAGGATGTCGATGGTGCCATCGCGCACGCCGTCGATGCAGGCCTTGACGTCGGCGGCCGTACGCAGCGGGGGATTCATCTTGAAATTGGTGTCGTAGCCGCGGCAGCTTTCATCGGTCAGCAGTAGGTGGTGCGGCGACACTTCGGCCGTCACCGCCAGCCCATCGCGTTTCCCCTGGCGGATCAGTTCCACGCTCCAGGCGGTGGAGATATGCTGCACGTGATAGCGGCAGCCGATGGCGCGGTTGAGCAGCAGGTCGCGGGCGATCATCAACTGCTCGGCCTCGGCGGGGATTCCCGGCAGGCCAAGGGTGGTGCTGACCAGGCCGGCGTGCATGCAGCCGCCGAAGAGCGCCGGCTCTTCGCAATGCTGCATGAGCAGGGCATCGAACATCTTGGCATATTGAAGCGCCTTGCGCATGACCGAGGCATCGGCCACGCCCACGCCATCATCGCTGAAGGCGATGGCGCCGCGTTCGTGCATCAGCCCGATCTCGGCCAGTTCCATGCCGGCGCGGCCTTTGGTGATGGCGCCGACGGGATAGACATTGCACAGGCCGACTCGCTGGGCTTCGCGCAGGACGAATTCCACCTGGCCTTCGTTATCCAGCGGCGGCTTGGTGTTGGGCATGCAGCAGACGGTGGTGAAGCCGCCGGCCACGGCCGCCGCCGAGCCGGATGCGATGGTTTCTTCTTCCTCATCACCAGGTTCGCGAAAATGAACGTGAATATCGATCAGCCCCGGCGTGACGAAGCAGCCGGCGGCGTCGATGACGCGGTCGGCTGCGCCGAGGTTATCGCCGATGGCCGCGACCTTGCCGTCACGGATGAGCAGGTCCTTGTGCTGCTCGAATACGCGGGAAGGATCGAGGATGGTGCCGTTGCGGATGAGAAGGGATGGCATGTTGCCGTGGATTTAACGCCAAGCGGGCTAGATTGCCAAGAGCGCGGGGAGTTCTGACATCGTTATCCATGTGCAGCCGGCTGTCCATGCTGTATCATTCCGGCGGCCGAACAACAAACGCCGAAAGGAGTTGCCGATGGACGCTGAACTGGCCCGCACGCGCATCCTGGAGCGCTATACGCTTCGGGTGCAGCAGCGCATGGGTGAGTATGTCGCCAGGCTGGCGTCGATCGATGCTTCACCCGCGCCCTCCACTCGCGTCGCCCGCGCCATTGCCGTCATGGGCGGCCACGCCCGCACCGGTGTTCCGGTGCGGCAACTGATCGATCTCAACGAACTACTGAATGCGTCCGCGTCGCCTCACCCATAACACCATGATTATCACCGCACATGCTCACGCCCGCGCCGGCCTGGTTGGCAATCCTTCCGACGGCTACTTCGGCAAGACCATTTCCTTTCTCATCCGCAACTTCCGGGCGACCGTGAAGCTGTGGGAAAGCCCGAATTTCCAGATCGTCACCACCCACGGCGATCTGGGAAATTTCGATACCGTCACTGACTTTCTCCGCGATGTGAAACTGCACGGCTATTACGGCGGCCTGCGCCTGATGAAGGCGGCCGTCAAACGCTTCCACGACTATTGCCGCCAGAACGGCATCGAGCTGCACCAGCGCAACTTCACCATCAGCTACGAGACCGACATCCCGCGCCTGGTCGGCCTGTCCGGCAGCAGCGCCATCGTCACCGCCACCATGCGCGCCCTGATGCAGTTTTACGAGGTGGACATTCCCAAGCACTACCTCCCCACCCTGATCCTCTCCTGCGAGAAGGATGAACTGGGAATCAACGCCGGCCTGCAGGACCGCGTCATCCAGGTGTACGAAGGCATCGTCTACATGGACTTCGAGCGCTCGCTGATCGAAGGCCGGGGATATGGAATTTATGAGCCGCTGCAGCCGCCGAAAATGCCGCCGCTCTACGTCGCCTATGACCCCGACCGCGCCGAAATCAGCGACATTCCCCACCGCAATCTCCGCGCCCTGTTCAACCAGGGAGACAAGACCGTCGTCGAGGCCATGCAGAAATATCGCGCCCTGACCGACCGCGGGCGCACCGCCCTGATGGCGGGCGACTGGGATGCCCTGGGAAAAATCTGCGATGAGAACTTCGACCTGCGCCGCACGATCATGCCGATCGCGCCGGAAAATCTCCGCATGATCGAAACCGCCCGCTCCACCGGCGCCAGCGCCAAATTCGCCGGCAGCGGCGGCGCCATCGTCGGCCTCTACAAAGACGGCCGCCAGTACCAGCAGCTCTCAGACGCCCTCGCCGCCATCCGCTGCACCGTCCTGCGCCCGATCATCTACGAGGCGTGAACAAGTGGCATGGGCAACCCTGCCCATGCGCCCAAAGCGCAGCGCTCTTTCTGCCGTAGCACGGGTTTCCAACCCGTGCCAAACGGCTCGGTGTTCAAGATTAGTTTGGAGTGGCAGAGTTGTTCGGCATGGGTTGGAAACCCATGCTACGCTGAGACGATCATTCCACCGTCAGATCCGTCTCCAGATCGACCGGCTTGAACTCGCCGTCTTTCTTGCCCTTGCTCTTGCCATTGGACGCGGCCTCGCCGTTGCCGTCGATGCCCATCTCCTCGAGCAGCTTGGCCGGCACTTCGCCGGTGTTCTTGCACTTGGGATATCCGCTGCATCCCAGGAACATGCCGCGCGGCCCTTTGCGGATCACCATCGGCTTGCCGCACTCATCGCAGTCGATGTCGGTGGCAACATTTTTCGGCGGGGCGGTGTTGGCCGCCGGATTGGCGCTGATGATCTTGTCCACCATCGCCTGCGCCTTGGCCGTCTCTTCGTTCAGGAGCGGAATCAGCGCCTCCACCTGCTTGAGCTGATCGCCTTCCAGCTTTTTCAGCCCCTTTTTATGCCGGCATTTGGGAAAGCCCGAGCATCCCAGCCACGGCCCGCTCTTGCCGCCGCGCAGCACCATGATCCTCCCGCACTTCTCGCAAGCGATCGACGTCTTGATCGGCGGCGGCTTGGGCGGCATCGGATTGCCCTGCTTGTCGAGATTGATGATCGTCGAGCACGATGGCGTGCCGTCTTCATTCTTGATGGAGTACCCGCTGCAGCCCAGGAATTCGCCAAACCGCCCCTTCCGCTTGATCATCTCGCGGCCGCAATTCGGGCACTTGTGCTCTGATACCTCGCGCAGCGTCGGCTTGCCCTGCTGGTCCACCGGCTGGCTGCCATCGCATTCCGGATACGCGGTACACGACAGGAAAAATCCGTTCTTGCTGATGCGGTAGACCATCGGCTTGCCGCACTTGAGGCACTTGTACGGCGACGCCGTGCCGCCGGCGTGCTCGATTTTTTCCAGCGCCCCATCCACCACCGCGTGGAACGGGCCATAAAAATCCTGCAGCAGCTTGATCCAGTCCAGATGCTGATCCTCGATCTGATCGAGCTTCAGCTCCATGCCGGCGGTGAAGCCGACATCCATGATCTCGGGAAACGCCTGGATCAATTTCTGGGTTACGATCTTTCCCAGCATGGTCGCATAAAAACGGCGCTCGTTCTGGGCGACGTATTCGCGATCCTGAATCGTCTGGATGATGCTCGCATAGGTTGAAGGCCGGCCAATTCCCAGCCGCTCCAATTCCTTCACCAGCGACGCCTCGGTAAACCGCGGCGGCGCCTGCGTGAAGTGCTGGGTCGGGTTCACTTCGATCGGGAACACCGGCTGCTTCTCCTGCAGCGCCGGCAGGAGCTGATCTTCGCTGCTGATCCCGGCCACGCGCATGAATCCGTCAAACACCAGCTTGCGCCCGGTGGCGCGGAAAATCGCATCGCCCTCTTTGGTGGGCGCGCCCAATTGCACGACCGTCTGGTCAAACTCCGCCGGCGGCATCTGACACGCCACGAAACGGTTCCAGATAAGCTGATACAGCTTCCACTCATCCGCCCCCAGCTTGGCGTGGGCATCCTTGGGCGTGAAGCTGGTATCCGTCGGCCGGATCGCCTCGTGGGCTTCCTGCGCGCTCTTATTCGAGGAAGAGTAATAATTCGGCTTCTCCGGCAGATATTTGTCGCCGAAGGTCTTCTTGATGTACGAACGCGCCATCGACAGCGCCTCGGCCGACAGGTTCGTCGAATCCGTTCGCATGTAGGTGATATGCCCGGACTCATACAGCGTCTGCGCCAGCCGCATCGTCCGCTGCGCCCCCAGTCCCAGCCGGCTCGATCCCGCCTGCTGCAATGTGCTGGTGATAAACGGCGCCGGCGGCTTGCTGGTCGTGCGCTTCTTCTCGATCGAGCGCACCGTGAACTGCGGGCATTTCCCCAATCCCCCCACCAGCTTGGTGAGAAACTTGGCCGGGCCTTTGGCTTCGCCATCTTCGGTAGTCTGATCTTCCTTCAGCACGAACCCCAGCAGCTCCGCCGCCCGCCGGGCATCGGCCTTGTTCGACGCATCAAACTTCTTCCCCCCCACTTCCGACAGTTCCGCGATGAAGGCGCCGTTCTCGGCCAGCCACTTCTCGCGCTCGATCTTGGTCCGCTCGCCGTTGCCGGTATTCGTCAGAAAATCGATCCACTTCGCGGCCAACTCCCTGCAGGAATTGACACCCCCCTCGGCCGTGAAGATGCCGCCGATCTTCCAGAATTCCGCCGGCACGAATTTTTCGATCTCATCTTCGCGCTCGACCACCAGGCGCACCGCTACGCTCTGCACCCGGCCAGCGCTCAACCCCCTGGCCACCTTCCGCCACAGCAGCGGCGAAATCTCATATCCCACGATCCGGTCCAGAATCCGCCGCGCCTGCTGCGCGTTCACCCGGTCGATGTCGATCGGCTGCGGCGACTTGAACGCCTTCTGAATCTCCGCCTTGGTGATGGCATTGAAGATCACCCGCTGCACCTTGGCATCCGGAATCCCCAGCGCCTCCTTGAGATGCCAGGCAATTGCCTCTCCCTCGCGGTCCAAGTCGGTGGCCAGATAGATCTGGTCACTGGTCTCGGCCAGTGCCTTGAGTTCCTTGACCACCTTCCCCCGACTTTCCAGAATCTCGTAGCTGGGCTCGAAGCTCTCCAGATTAACGCCCATCCCCTTGCTGGGCAGGTCGCGCACGTGCCCCATGCTGGCCTTCACGATGTAATCGTCGCCCAGGTACTTATTGATCGTCTTCGCCTTCGCCGGCGACTCCACAATCACCAGATGTTTGCCGTTCTTTTTTGCCATTTCGTTCCAATTGGCTGAATAACAGCCTGTGCCGTATATGCGCTCCGTATCGACTGTATGGCCTGCCCCCTTTACATTAGACACCTCACAATAGGCATTCGGTTCCCGAAAAGGGCGGGCAGTGTGCGCGGCCTTGCAAGCGACTGTCAAGGCACCGGACCGATAAAGTCGCCTTCAATGGATACGCAGAGGCCCCCCAAGTGTTCAGCATCTCAGGGGGCGATTGGGGGCTTGCAAAGTAGATACAAGCAATGCTGAAATAAAGACTTGCGTCCACAGATGGGGATCTGAATCACTCCGGCATCTCCTCCCCGAACAAAATAAACCAAGTATCTTTTGCGAACTGGACCATTCTCGCTTCCTTCCGCAATGAGTCCCCCGCGCGGAGCAGCCTCTGCACAATAATTTCTTTATCGAGCTGCTCCCGCAGCATGCGCAAATCGTCTCGGTCCTTCGGCCGCACACTGAAGAGCTTGCCTACAAAGATGTCGTAGACATCCACCAGGGCGACGTGAAGTTTGCCAATGGTGTCCCACAAATGCGTCCGCTTTTCCCATCCATCGGGCAGATAATGGGACTGAAAATGTGCCACTTTGATGCCATAGCGTTTGGCCAGGTCCGCCAGCAAACCGTGTTGATTGCGAATCTCCGCCGGCACCTCATTCACTACATCAATGTCCTCGGTGTGCCGCGAGAGATTTCCAGTGAGAATCAGCGCGATCGATCCGCCAATAATCAGCCGCGTTGGCTGATGCACGCTGCGCGATAATTCGCGCAGCAGATCGGCCACATCTTCCGGCTTGGTGGCTTCCACGAGTCTCTCCTTCAAGAGCGAGAATCCAGATTGCTCGAAATCAGTCCGGAGAATTTCTTCAAGAGTGGCACGTTGCGGACAGCTCTCAAGCCATTTCTTCACGCGCGGTGGATTCCAATGCTCTTGCAACGCATTAACGCTCTCCCGAATCAGCATCCGGGTGCGAAAATCCAGATCAGGAGCGCCCAATTGGGCGCGCACCGCCTCCGCCAGCCTGCCGGGGTCCACCTCGGGCGGACCCATCACCATTGCCCAGAGGCTATCGCGCGTTGCGGCCATACTTCCTCATTTTACTCCGTCCGAACCGGCCGGGCGAATGCCCTCAATGCGGCATCGGAAACTGCCTGCAGAACTCGGCGACCTCCCCGCGAATCTTCTGCAAATTGCCCGCATCGTCCTTCGCTTCCAGCGCCCGGTCGATGAAGGCCGCCACCATCGCCAAATCCTTTTCCTTCAGCCCGCGCGTCGTCACCGCCGGCGTGCCCAGACGAATCCCGCTGGTCACCTTGGGCGGCCGGGGATCGTTCAAAATTGCGTTCTTGTTGGTGATGATCCCCGCCGCCTCCAGCGCCTTCTCGGCATCGGCCCCGGTGTAATTGGCGTTGCGGGCCCGCAAGTCCACCAGCATCAGATGGTTGTCCGTTCCCCCGCTCTGCAGGCGGTATCCCAGCTTCATCAGCGCCTCGGCCAGCGCCTTGGCGTTCTTCACGATCTGCTTGGAATACGTCTTGAATTCCGGCCGAAGGTCCTCGCCAAACGCCACCGCCTTGGCGGCGATGATGTGCATCAGCGGCCCGCCCTGACTGCCGGGGAAAACGCTGCGGTTGATCGACTTCGCCAGCTCGGCGTCATCGGTCAGGATCATCCCCCCGCGCGGCCCGCGCAGGGTCTTGTGCGTGGTCGTGGTCACGATATGCGCGTGGGGAAACGGCGAAGGGTGTACCCCGCCGGCCACCAGCCCCGCGATATGCGCGATGTCCGCCATCAGCACCGCGCCCACCTCATCGGCGATCTCGCGGAAGCGTTTGAAATCAATGATGCGCGGATAGGCGCTGTATCCGCACAGGATCATCCGCGGCTGAATCTCCTTTGCCTTGGCCCGCACCGAGTCGAAGTCGATGGTCTCGGTCTTGAGGTCCAGCTCATAATGCCCCGGCCGGTAGAAAATCGCCGATGTGTTCAGCTTCATCCCGTGCGACAGATGCCCGCCGCTGGAAAGGTTCAGGGAGATGAACGGATCCCCCGGCTTCAGCACCGCCATGAACGCGGCCAGGTTGGCATTGGCCCCGCTGTGAGGCTGGACGTTGGCGAAGGCACAGCCAAAAAGCTGCTTGGCCCGCTCGATCGCCAGGTTCTCCACCTGGTCATAAAACTCGCAGCCGCCGTAGTAGCGCGCCCCCGGATACCCCTCGGCATATTTGTTCGTCAACACGCTGCCGGCCGCCTCCATCACCGCCGCCGACACGTGATTTTCACTGGCGATCAGCTCCAGCGTGGACGCCTGCCGCTGCTGCTCCTGACCAATCAACTCGGCGATCCGGGGATCGCTTTTCGCAAGGCTCATGGGTTCTCCGATTCCTGTTGGATTGAAGCGGCGGATTGTACCGATTCCCAATCAGCGCACTACTGCGAGAACCGCCGGGGCTGCTTGGAGAAGCATGCCAGTCTGTTGCGATTGAAATCCACCGCTCCTCGACCGTGCGCCAATCCAGTGCCATCTGTCATCGTGAGGTACTCCGAAGGATCTGGCCTCGATCGTCAATCCAGCCAGATTCTTCGGAATACCTCAGAATGACAGGTCGGCGGTATGAATGGCGCGGAATCGTGCACGGTCATTAGTGGCTCATCGCGCCCGCCTCACCTCCCAGCAATTCCTCCGACTCAATAATCTTCTTCGCCAATTCTCCGATGCCGATCCGGCGCTTCTGGCTTTCCATCTGCAGGCGCTTGTGGGCATCCCCTTCCGAAAGGTTCAGCCGCTTCATGTAAATCCCCTTGGCCCGCTCCACCAGCTTGCGCGTCTCCAGGTTCTGCTGCAGCGCTTCCTTCTCCTGAATCAGCGCCTCGTGCTCGGCGAATCGTTTGGAAGCCACCGCGATCTGCGCCGCCAGCGCCCCTTCCGAAACCGGCTTGATCAGATACCCGAAGATGCCGATTTCGCTGGCGCGCTTGATCAGTTCCGCATCGCTATAAGCGCTGACGATGATCATCGGGCAGCGGCGCTGCTTGAGCAGTTGCTCCGCCAACTCAATTCCATCGCCCTCATCCAGCCGCACGTCCATCAGCACCAGATCCGGGGAGTCCTTCTTGTAGATCGCCATCGCTTGCTCAGGGGCGGCCGCCTGGGCGATCACCTTATAGCCCAGGTGCTCCAGATGCGCCCGCAAACCCATTCCCACCAGCGTGTCATCCTCAACAATCAGCACCTGGCGCACGGTCAAACCCCCGGGGGTTGTCTCTGTCATATACTTGTGCCTTGCGCCCCATCGTCCTGAAATTCAACCGTTGCGGTCGTACCGCCGTTCGGTCCGACTCGCCTAGAGAAAGTTCCATGTAATTCTCTTGTAACCAATCCGCGCACCAACTCCAACCCCAAGCCGCTGGTTCGCACCGCACCCCGCCAAAGCTTCCGTTCCGTGACCACGGCGCTTCCATACTCTGATTGTTCAATATCTTGTTCCCATCGGCCACTGCCGTCATCGATGATTTCCACCGCGATTCTATTCTCGCCGGCCACCCGCGATCGAATCAGCAGCACCCCGTTCTCGGACAGTCCATGGACGATGGCGTTGTAGCACAACTCGTGCAGCACCATCGCCAGGCTCACGGCCTGATCTGTCCGCAGATATACATCCACATTGAAATCCGTCTGCACCTGCACCCCCGCCGCATGGGCCGCGGGCAGCCCGGGAAGCATCTGCCGCACCAGCTCCGATAGCCTCACCGACGCAATACCGCCACTGAACAGCTCGTGCGCCCGCGCCATGTTCTCCAACCGCTCGACCACCCGGTTCAGCCAGTGCCTGGCCGATGCCGGCAACTCCTCCTGATTCATCGAGAGCAGCCCGATAATCCCGGCCAGATTGTTCTTCACGCGATGATTCAGCTCCCGCAGCAGCATCGCGTTGGTGTCCGCATCGCGGCGCGCCTGCTGGTGCAGGCGGGCGTTCTGCAGCGCCGCCGCCGCCCGCGTCGCGAAAACCTGGGCAAAGTGCAATTGCTCCGCCGAGAAACCGTCGGTCTCCCGCCGCCCCATCGCCAATAATCCAAGCGGCTTGCCATCCGACTGAAACAGCCGCAAATACGCCACGCTGCCGAGCTCCGGCAGCTCCTTCCAACTCGCATGAACATCCGGATTGTTCTGTGCATCCTTGAACACGATCGGGCCGTGGCCATCAAACAGAAACTGCATGCGCTCGCGCGTGACAACCACCCGCCGCCTCGACCAGCGCCCCTGATAAGGCTGCGAGACCGAGAGCGTATCCAGCTCATTTTCGCGGCCGGTGACCAGCGCCACGAGGCACATCTCCACCTTCAGCGCCGCCGGCGCCAAGTCCACGATCGTGCGCAGCGTGTTCTCAAACGTCCCGGCCTGATAGACCGCGGAGCTGACGGCATACAGCGCCTCGCGCTCGTCGATCAGGCGCTGCTGCGTCTGCATCTTCAGGATATCCTGCCGCGACCCCAGCTTCTGGCTGATCGCCACCGATATCTCGTGCAACGACTCCAGCGCCGCCAGTTGCTGCGCCGTCTGCATGCGCTCGCGCAGGCGGCCGTTCATCGTCCAGAACGCCGCTCCGGCGATCAGCAGCGAGCTTCCCGTTCCTCCCCAGAACACCCACGCCGGGGCGCGGCTCTGCCGCTCGGCCACCAAGGCGCCCGTCGGCGCCAGATCCAGCGACCAGTGGCGATCCAGCACCTCAAGTTGGCGATGCTCCGCCAGTTCAGCGTGCGCATTGGGCGCCGCCCGCAGCAGCTTTTCCCCGCCATCGCTTACCTGCAGGGAAAAGTCGCGCAGCGTCTCGGCATCCAGCACCCGATTGATCATCGACTGCACATCCACACGCGAAAAGATGCAGCCCAGCAGCACCCGCGGATTCTCGGAACTGAACGTCGGCACGATGAACGCGGCCGTCGAGACCCCATCCCCCTGCATCAGCGCCTGCCCCATCGCATCTTTCCCCTGCCGCAGCGCCGTGCGCAGCGCATCCGCCCACTCCGGGGAGTCATTGAAGTCCATCCCGATCCACATTTCATGGCCGGCCAGAGGAGTGACCCCGCGGCAGACTCCGTCGGCGTCCACCCACCCGATCACCCGAAAAAGCGGCAGCCCTTCCCGCACCGACGCCGCCGCATCAACCAGTTCCTCCGCCGATTTGATCTTCCCGTTCTGCCGTTCCCGCAGCAGCCGGTGCAGCGGCGCCAGCCGATCCAGAAACACCGACTCCAGCCGGTGAGAAAGCTGGTCGGCGACGATGTCCACCTCCGCCCGCAACTTGCCCCGCTCGCGCTGCAGTTCCAGACGCGTCATCAGCAGCGTGACAAACATCAGCAGCGCCAGCGAGACCAGCGGCACCACCAATAGCATTCTGCGCCCACGCCGATCATCCGCATCATCATGCGGACGGCGCGGCAACTCGATGCCGCTCTCCCTGGCAATCGATGTTTCCGAAGGTTTGCGCTCCAAGACAACTCCCGGCAACAATCCATTCCGCGCCGCCCTCTATTCAGGCGCAGCGGATAACCCACCACAACTGACTCCTGGCAATGATCCGAGAACTACAACAAACTGATCTGAATCTGAGACAAGATCGGCCATCAACCCATCTACAGGATAGTCCTCCGCAACACCCTTTTCCAATCCCCTCCCAGTGCAACGCAACCCACTGACAACAGGTTCGTTTTCGCCTGTGGCCATCGCCCCTACAAGACGTGCGGAATCGCGTCCCGCATCCTATGATGCCCGCATTGGAAGGGCCGAGTCGTTTATGCGAATGTATTTTCCCCCCGCCTTGACGAACCTGATCGTCTTTCTCGCGACGCTTCGCTTTTGCGATGCCGCCGGCCGGCTTGGCGTGCTCTCCACCGGCCAGGTCGCCACCTGCCTGGCCATGTTCTCCATCAGCTACGTCTGCTCCTGCCTGCTGGCCGGACGCATCCTGCACACCACCAATGCCAAGCCGCTGGTGTTGGCATCAATCGCAGGCCTGATCCTCACCGCCATCCCGAGCTACTTCAACGACAGCTTCTGGCCCATCTTCTGGCTTTTCCTGGCCATGGGAATCGCCGTCGCCTTCTTCGCCAACAGCATTCAAACCTTCATGCGTGGCCAGACCACCTCCCACGCCCTCGCCCCGACCATCGCCAACTACACGCTTTCCTGGTCCGGCGGCTGCGCCCTCGGCACGCTGGCCGGGGCGTTTCTGATCGGACGAACCCAAAGCCCTCTGCTCGCTTCCCTCGCCGGCCCGCGCGGCCTCTCCGCGCTCACACTGCTGATCGGCCTGGCCATGTTCCTGCTCATCGCCACCTGCCGCCGCCGGGAATTCATCACCGAATCCCATCCTGTAATACCGGATGAGCCTCACCCGCTTCCCATCGACCGCCGCTGGGTGCTGATCGGCTGGTGCTGGATGTTCATCGCCAACTTCACCCAGCGCCCGCTCACCGGCTTTCTCCCCAAGTTCTACGCCCAGGATGGCTACCAGCCGTGGGTCTGCGCATCGCTGCTGCTGGTGCTGCTGACGATGCAAGCGCTGGTCGGCTTCGCCGGCCGCTGGATGGTCAACTGGCTCTACCGCCCCACCGCGCTGATCGCGATTCACGCCGGCCTCATCGCCACCCTCGCGTTGCTCTGGATTTTCCACACCCACATCGCCGCCCTCATCCCCCTGCTGCTGATCCTCGGCTCGCTCTACGGCTTCATCTATTTCGCGGCCATCGTCTACGTCAGCAACGATGCCCGCAGCGACCGCAACGTCGGCATCAACGAAGCCGTAGTCGGCCTCGGCCAAACCCTCAGCCTCTTCGCCTGCGACTGGATCATGCGCCTCTCCGCCCACCGCGAAGCCTACTACCCCACCATCATCACCGCCGCCATCGCCGTGCTGGCAGTAGCCCTCCTCCGCCTCCGCAGTCCCGCCTCCAAACCCGGACGCGTCCACCTTGCCACTGCATGACCGCATTCAGGGCATGGCCAAGAGGATGTAACTCTTGTTTGTGGCGGCCCCACCTTTTACCCCCTCTCCCGGTACTCCGGG
>DAIOHQ010000047.1:0-23905 GCA_036744635.1 Tepidisphaeraceae bacterium
GCCACCGCCTGCATCGAAAGGAGCAAGCAGGCCGCCATCCACGCCCTGATGCTCGACCCCCTCACCGCCGCGGTCTGCTCCCCGGAAGAAATCAATCGCATGACGCTGGAACTCTTCGACGCCGAAAAAGAATTCCTCCCCGGCTTCCACTGACCACAGCCGGGATCGCCTCAACGTAGGGTGGGCGTACCCGCCCACCTTTGACCCGCCCGCCATGCAGTCATGCTGTGCGCCCTTCCCCGCTCACACATTACACAGCGCATACGCCTGCCGGATCGCCTCGACCGGATCGCCCTTGGGAATGAATTCGTGGCCGACGAATCCGCTGTAATTCGTGGCCGCAATCGCGTTCATGATCCCGCGATAATTCAATTCCTGCGTGTCATCCATATCCCGCCGCCCCGGATTCCCCGCGGTGTGAATATGGCCGATGTGGTCGATGTTGTTCTGAATCGTGCGGATCACATCTCCTTCCATGATCTGCATGTGATAGATGTCATATAGCAGCTTCACCCGCGGCGAGCCGACCATCTTGATCACCTTCACCCCCCAGTCGGTGTGGTCGCACTGATAGTCGATGTGATCCACCTTCGAGTTCAGCAATTCCAGCACCAGCGTCACGCCCTTGTTCTCGGCCGCCTTCGCCACCCGCTTCAGCCCCTCGGCCACCACCGCCGCGCCCTTCTCATCATCCAGCCCGCGCCGATTGCCGGAGAAGATGATCAGGTTCGGGATCTTGTACTTCACCGCCAGTTCCAGCGACTTGTTCACTTCCTCTTCGAATGCCGCGTGCGTTTCCTTGCGGTTGATCCCGTCCGCCAGGCTTCCCACCCCGTGCGTCACGATCGTCAGCCCCGCCGCCCGGATGTCATCCCAGATGTCCGTCGTCGCCAGCTCGATCCCCGCATATCCGATCTTCTTCGCCTCGGCCAGGAACGGCTTGCGATCGACCTTGCTGAAGCACCACCACGAAAGACACTGCTTGATCCGCGCCATTGATCTCTCCGTTGTAAATCACCCGCTTGCAGACAACCACCACAGATTAGAAATTCGGCCAGACAAAGCAACCGATCCGGCCAGCACTGCCCAAGGGAGCGTGACACTTTAGGCGGATTTGTTGATCTGGTGGGGCAGACATTCTTGTCTGCCATATTCGCTCAATCCGCGCAAAGAGCCAAACACTCGCTTCGGTAGTGGGTCAGCTTGGGTGCCACAGGTCGGCGTACTCGCAGACCTGTGTCTTACTGCGTCGCTACGCGGCACAGGTCTCGGAGTACCGCGACCTGTGGCACCCGGAAATTTCAAACTGACCCATTGCCCTCGCTTCGTTCGTTTGTTTTTCCCCCGCATTTGCACTATTTTCCACCCGCCATGCGGAACTATTACGACGACAGCGATGTCCGGCGGGCGATCGACAAGCTTGCCTCCGACATCGCCGCCGAGTTTTCCCCAGCCGCGCCGCTGAATGTCATCGGCATCCGCACCCGCGGCGAGATTCTCGCCCAGCGCCTCGCCGGCCTGCTGGCCAATCGCGGCTTCACCCAGATCGGCCGCGGCGTCCTCGACATCACCCTCTATCGCGATGACCTCTCCGATGTAGGCCCCAAGCCCATCGTCCGTCCCACTCAGATCAATATCGCGCTCGACGCCCAGCCGCTGCTGCTGGTGGATGATGTCCTCTTCACCGGCCGCTCCGTCCGCGCCGGCCTCGACGCCCTCAGCGACTTCGGCCGCCCCAAAGTCATCCGCCTCGCCGTCCTCTTCGACCGCGGCGGCCGGGAACTCCCCATCCAACCCGACTTCGCCGGCATCACCGCCAAAGCCGTCCCCAACAATCATCGCGTCAACGTCCGACTCAAAGAAGTCGATGGAAAGGATGAAATCGTCGTCGAACCCAAGGGAATAACTTGAGGTCACAAAGTGTGACCTCAAGCTCAAGGCTTTGAGGTGCCAAATTGGTACCTCAAACATAGTGTCAGATCGCAGTTTGCGGTTCATACCGACAAGGATCACTGTCATGGCTAAGGTAGGGTCAATCGTGCCCGTCGAACGAGTCGTGCAAAAGATTTTTCTCTTGCGCGATCAGAAGGTCATGCTGGATATGCACTTATCGGAGTTGTACGGCGTGGAAACGAAGGCATTGAACCGCACCGTTAGCCGGAACTTGAGCCGCTTTCCGGCAGACTTCATGTTCAAGCTCACTCCAGAAGAGGTGGAGGCTTTGAGGTACCAATTTGGCACCTCAAAGGGGCGCGGCGGCCGCCGATATGCGCCATCTGCCTTCACTGAACAAGGCGTGGCAATGCTCTCCAGCGTGCTGCATAGTAAGCGCGCCGTTGCCGTCAACATCGAGATCATGCGCGCCTTCGTCCAGCTCCGTCAGATGCTCTCATCGAACGCCGCGCTGGCCCGCAAGTTGGAGACATTGGAAAAGAAATACGATGGTCAGTTCAAGGTGGTGTTCGACGCCTTGCGTCAATTGATGTCGCCGGAGCACGAGGTGCCCCAGCGGCCGCCGCTCGGGTACAAATCCGAAGAGAAGGGTCGGCGGACGCCCCTGGCAAAGAAAAAGTAACAACGGAACCCCGAATGGAACCCAACCCCACACCCCCCTGGACGCGCAAGCACCTGCTCACCCTCGAAGAGCTCTCGGCCGACGAGCTTCGCTTCATTCTCGACACCGCCGACTCCTTCAAGGAAGTCTCCACCCGCAGCATCAAGAAAGTCCCCGCTCTGCGCGGCCGGGTCGTCGTCAACGCCTTCTTCGAGGACAGCACCCGCACCCGCACCAGCTTCGGCCTCGCCGCCCAGCGCCTCTCCGCCGACGTCATCGACTTCTCCGAAAAAACCAGCAGCACCAACAAGGGCGAAACCCTCATCGACACCGCCCGCAACATCGAAGCCATGGGCGTCGACATCTTCGTCATCCGCCATCCCGCGGCCGGCGCCGCCAGCCTGCTCGCCCGCACCGTCAAGTGCAGCGTCGTCAACGCCGGCGACGGCGCCCACGAGCATCCCACCCAGGGCCTGCTCGATCTCTACACCATGCGCGAACGCTTCGGCCGCATCGAAGGCCTGAAAGTCGCCATCGTCGGCGACATCGCTAACAGCCGGGTTGCCCGTTCCAACATCTGGGGCCTGACCAAACTCGGCGCCAAAGTCATCCTCGTCGGCCCGCCCACGCTTCTCCCCAAATCCTTCGAGCAGCTCGGCGTGCAGGTTACCCACGACCTCGACTCCATCATCGGCCAGGTCGATGTCGTCAACATGCTCCGCGTGCAGTTCGAGCGCATCAAAAGCAGCCAGTTTCCCTCGGTCCGCGAATTCACCCACCTTTTCGGCCTCACCTCCGCCCGCTTCCAGAAGTGCAAAAAAGATGTCTTCGTCATGCACCCCGGCCCCATGAACCGCGGCATCGAAATCAGCAGCCACATCGCCGACGGCCCCCAAAGCGGCATCCTCACCCAGGTCACCAACGGCCTCGCCATCCGCATGGCCGTCCTCTATCTCGTCAGCCACGTAGGGGCACTATGACGGGTGCCCCCTTACCCTCCGCCGTCACAAAGCGTTACTTCGTCGATGAGGCCGGCGATGGAACTCTTTTTGACCGACGAGGCCGCGTCATCGCCGGCCAGCCGGGCTGCTCCAGCCACTTCATCCTTGGGGTGCTTGATGCCGCCGACCCGGTGGGATTGAGCGCCCGGATGGCGGATCTACACCGACACGTACTCGCCGACCCGTTCTATCAGGGCGTGGAATCATTCAAGCCGGAGCGTGAAAAAACGGCGATCTTGTTCCATGCCAAGGACGATATCCCGGAAGTGCGCGAACGCGTATTTCGGTTAATCGCCGCCGAAGAAGTGCGTTTCTTCGCCGTCGTACGAGACAAGCGCGGCGTCGCCGTGGACGTGAGGAACAAGAACGCGCAGACTACGGGGTATCGGTACCATCCGAACCGGCTATACGACGAGATGGTCACGCGTCTTTTCAAGAACCTGTTGCACAAGGATGCGGGCTATCAAGTTTGCTTCGCGCGTCGCGGGAGCAAGGACCGCACCGACGCCCTCAAGCGGTCACTGGAACGGGCGCGCGAGAACTTTCGCAAGCAGTGGAACATCGCCGGCGCGGCTCCGATTGAAGTGACCGCGTGCCAATCCGCCGACCACCCGTGTCTCCAAGCGGCCGACTACTTCCTCTGGGCGCTGCAACGGGTCTACACGAAGGGAGAAGATCGATATCTGCGGTTTGTGTGGCCGCGCGTACGGCTGGTGCAGGACGTGGACGATCGGCGCACTTCGCAGTACGGCGTCTACTACCGCGGCGAGAAGATGCTGACGGCGCTATCGATAAAAAAAGAGCCAGGGATATAGGATCGCCGCCGAAGCGGCAATCACACGGCATGAAGCCGAGTTTCGTCCACTGGCTTGTATGACATTATAGAATACGCAAAAGCGCACGCATAGGGCGCAAGCCATGAAATCTGAATTGAATCCCAAACCGACCTACCCCCGACGGCCCCCAGAGCGGCATCCTCACCCAGGTCACCAACGGCCTCGCCGTCCGCATGGCCGTCCTCTATCTCGTCAGCCAGAATGCCTGACCAGGCACCGTGGGCAAGGGAGGCCGGGGATGTGGATCATTTGATCGCGCGGCCGACGCCGGTATACTCGCGGCCACTCTGACCAGTTGATCGAGCAGTACCGCGGGGCGGTAAGCCTTCCGTTCGAGCAAGCGGAGCACGGGCGGGTGGCGGTGAAGCTCGTGGATGACCGGGGGATTGAGAGCCTGCGGATCGTGGGGATTCCGGAGACCAGGCGATGAAGAAGATTCGTCTGAGCGATCATGCTCATAGCCGCCTGGCATTTCGCGGGACCAATGTGGCGGAAGTGCGGGCGGCGGTGAAGCGCGGCGTACGCGCGCCGGCGAAGAAAGGCCGGTGGATGTGTCGGCTCAATTTCCAATACAATCAGGCATGGCGGGGCAGGCATTACGCGATCAAGCAGGTGGCGCCGGTCATTGCGGAACGAGCCGACGAGATCGTCGTGATAACGGTCTATACGTTCTTTTTCTAGAAAGACGGGTGCATGATGAAAATCACTTATGACCAAGACGTGGATGCGATGTACATCCAGTTGATCGAAGGAGACCACCAGTGCAGAACCGTCTGCCTGAACGAGGAAGTCGCGCTGGATTTCGACGCGCGCGAGCGGCTGGTGGGCATCGAGATTCTCGACGCCAAGCGCGTGATTGGGAAGGGAAAACTTCCGCGCGTGCTGGTTGACAGCCTGGCGTTGACGAAAGGAGCGGGCGTTCGCGTCCCTGCCGCGCGAGTTCGAGCTTCGCGCACAACCGTCAAATCGCCTGTTAAATCGCCCGGCCGTCTTCGCAAGGCCGGGTGACGCCGATTTCTCAAATGCGAGTGCAAAAATGACGCCTTCGTCATGCACCCCGGCCCCATGAACCGCGGCATCGAAATCAGCAGCCACATCGCCGACGGCCCCCAAAGCGGCATCCTCACCCAGGTCACCAACGGCCTCGCCGTCCGCATGGCCGTCCTCTACCTCGTCAGCCAGAATGCGTGATTATGGCGACTGGCGTCAGATAGAAGCATCTCAGTTGACTCGCTGCGCCCTGTAAGGATTACACTAACAGGGACGCACAGTGCCTTGCTGTTTTGCTCGTCTGGCCAACACGCGCCGTCGCCTGCCTACACTTTCGCGCATTTGTGGAAGTGGCGGGAATAGTTCCAGATATCTGCGAACTTACGAACTGTTGAGAGTACAAGTAAAGCTTGACACATGTGCACCTCGTGCGGCATTGTGTAACCATTAACTTCGGAGGCCATTGTGACACAGCGGCAGCATGTGGTTGTAGTGTTTTCTGGCGGCCCAGATTCTACGGCGGCAGCGCTTTGGGCGTTGGAGCAAGGGCTGGATGTACACCTACTGACATTCCAATTTCGAGCCGAAGATCAATACGGCGAGCTGTATGCTTCTATGAAGGTTGCCGAGTCCCTGCGCCTGCGGCAGACGATCATCGATTGGCGATCACCAATGGACGTATTCTCTCGAAATGTCCATATACTGATGCATGCTGGCACACCTCCCAAGGGAGCCGACTTATCGAAGCCGCATCGTTTGCCATTTGGTGCTGGAGTCGTCCTGTCAACTGCTGCTGCCTTCGCCTTATACCGGGGGCTTCCGCGCTTGGTCTGGGGTGCGACCTATGACGATGCATTTGGCGGAAATATTGAGTATACGCAGGAGTTCGCCGACGGCATCGCTGACTTGGTCGCTCGATCACACGGCACAGAGTTCAGAATCGACGTTCCATTTGCAAAGAATCACAAATATGACGTGTTCAAGTATTTCCGTGGGAAGGAAGACTTATTTGCGCAAACGTGGTCGTGCAAGTTAGGCTCCCGCACACAGAGTGGGAAATGTCACGCATGCGTTGCCCGTCGCCTCGCAGCGGAGATTGTTGCGCTCAAAGACTTTACGACCTACGAAGCGACGGATTATGTCCGGCCGTTATCGGCCGAGCAGATTGCCAACATTGAGACGTTATCTGACGATGACCTAGTACATATCTTTGAGAGTGAAAAGGCGGAGTTTGTAGTTATGCCCGCGAAGTAAGTCGCCCTCAATGAATGCTTGTGAGCACGCGCCGGAAATCGCACTCTATCGCTTGCGCATAGGATAGCTAATAGGTTTTTAAGGGTTCGAGTGCGTGTTACTACAATCATCTTGAGCATAATATACGGAGTAGCGCATGGGCAAAAGCAGTAAACAGTCGACGCAACGGAGCCTTGGGGTTACGGTTCCGGCGGTTCCTGCAGGTGGAAGCACGTTTGAAACCGGTATCGTTATCCGGCCGAGACTGCCGATCTTTAACGGGATCTTTCACCTTGGTCCAGACGTTTTGATCGCGTCGCACACACCTCACAAACACATTGTTGAGCACCTCCACGACCACCTTTATCACATGCACATTCGTTATGGATTCGAGATACCGCGGCAGGATCTCGGGTGGGTGGGGTCGGGCGGAGTCGCGCTTCAAGTGTCGATGTTGATCGCGGTGTCTCAGCGGGTTGACTGTAATCCAATCTTCGCCGCCAAAGGCCCCGGCGCGGAGGGGGTGTGCCTAAAGATTGGTGATCAGGACGTGCATTGGGTTCATGATTCCTCAGTCGCCGACCGCGCGACCACCGCATTTCTGGCGACCGGGCGGAAGGTGCCTGATGGTTTCAGGTTCATCGGGTTCTCGACCAGCGACATGGAGGAACGCCGAAAACACCGTTATTCCGCAATTGAGCTGACGGAAGCCGTGCGGGCGGGGCTGCGAGTGGACCAGCATTTCCAGGCGACGTGGATCGAGCCGAAGGATGAGCCACTTTTGCCGTATCCAGTAACGATTTTCTTGGGCGACGATGCCGGTGACTACCACACATTCTTCGAACTTCGGCCGACTGTTGTACTTGGCGCCTCCTGAATGAGCGGACGTATGCCCAGAGTGACTTTGAGAGGGAAACTGTTGGGCGTTCGCAAGCGAGCGCCGACCGCTGATCCCTGCGGCTGGGTCGTGCTGAGCATGCCGTCAAAGCCGAATGAGCTGTTAGCCGAAGCAGCATTCGTATATGTCGAGGACTGCAACCACAGTGGCAGGCTTCGCGCACGCTACGTCCCTTGGGTAAACATCTTCGACATCGAGCACGCTGGGCTGGTTCAGGGAGGTTGCTGGAGCACTGTCGAGCCCACTGAGAATTTTTTGCGAAAGGTCGAGTGGCTGCCGTACGGTTGGGGTGGGCAACCCCTCCCATCAGTGGCGGACATTCCGTAGTCCGCCCCCGCACAAGCGCGAGCAGAAAGGTGACGTACGTCGATCCGGGGGATTTCGATTGTGGAGCAACAGCGATCGGGTGATTCCAGACGGGTTAGGGAGCAGAAACGGGCACGCACCTGCACGCACCTGGTTTCTTGAAACGAGGCGGGTCCCGCCCTTTCTCGGCCCTATCCGCGCCTGCAGATCATGGCGCTGTGGGCCGACAACTTCCAAAGCCATGTCCCCCTTTCCGCGAGCTGTCCATCTTGCCCCCAAGGCTGATGCTCGACTGCAAATCTCCCCACCTGTCCCCATCTCCGGCCAACCTCCTGCACTCGCCTCATCGTGCCTTCCCCAACAAACAAACGCGAATTTCCCAAGGTTTACAAGGTTTACACCTTGACAAAACCCTAACACAAGCCTACAATACCCCAGTTCGCGTCGTCCCGGGGGGACGTTTCCGCAGGCCTTTCCGCCCGCCGCCCCCCCCAGCCCCGCGCACTACCGAAAAGGGGGTTCCAATGTCCCACTCAACCGCAAAAGTCCAACCGTGCGACATTTCCATAAACTCATCACTACAAACAACTAACGTCGTATCAATGTCCCACAATGTCGCAGAATGTCCCACATCTCAAAATACACGCTCCTCAATCCAAAACGCCCAAAGTGTACCCGAATCCGCCATCCAAAATCCGCTCGGCCCCAAGCAAATCCAGGCCCTCTCCCTCCTCGCATCCGGCCACACCGACGCCGCCGTCGCCCGCAAGCTCTCCCTCAACCGCAAAACCATCAACCGCTGGCGTCTCTACGATCCCCTCTTCGCCTCCCGCCTCAACCGCCTCCGCATCGCACTCTGGGCCAACACCCTCGACCGCCTTCGCGCTCTCCTGCCCAAATCCCTGGCCGTCCTCTCCCAGTCTCTCCACTCCGACAATCCCTCCGCCCGCCTCCGCGCCGCCATCCAGCTCCTCAAAATCGCCGGCACCTCGCGTCTGGCCACCCGCGTCGGCCCCGACAACCTCCGCGATGTACTCTTCGACCGCGCCCGCCAGCACCGCGCCCACGAATACTCCCCCGCCCTCCTCCGCACCATGAGCCCCCCCGACGACCAGGACCTCGAAGAACTCCACCACGCCCTCCTCAAGCACATCGCCGAAGAAGAATCCACCGATGCCCCCCGCCCGGCGCCTTCTCCTGCCGCCGAGCCCGCATCACCCGATGCCGCACAACCAACCCCCACCCCGGAGGCGCCATGAACACCGCGGAACCAAGGGATGGATCATTTGATCGCGGAGCGGCCGCGGCTATACTCGCCATCACTCTGACCAAGGGGCAACGCTTGAACAAGAAGAACAGCGCGGGCGCGCCGGCAACGGGCAGCAAGCGCCCTGACGTGAAGAAGCCCATCGAGCAGTACGAGCACAAGGACAAAAAACGCGCCAACATTCCGCCGGTGGGCCTCGTGACGCCGCAGACCGATCCGGTCGCGCCCGCTCGCAAAACCTACCAGTATGACCCGCACCTCGACCCCCAGCTTGTCTGGGCCGGCAAGGCCGAACGCACCAGCTTCGAAATCCCCACCGTCAGCCTCCACGTCCACGAACGCATCGACCCGCGCACCATCATGGAAGCGGTGAAATCGAAGAACGGCAACGGGCACACGGATCAGTTGCCCCTCTTCGGCCGCCCGGATGAGAACCGCCCGCTGCGCGAGGAATTCCCGTTCTACGACCACAAAAAACCCCTCGGCTGGAAGAACCGCCTCATCGCCGGCGACTCGCTGCTGGTCATGAACTCCCTGCTGGAAAAGGAAGGGCTCGGCGGGGGAGTGCAGATGGTCTACATCGACCCGCCCTACGGCATCCGCTACGGCTCCAACTTCCAGCCGTTCACCAACAAGCGCGATGTGAAGGACGGCGCCGACGACGACCTGACGCTGGAGCCGGAAACCCTCAAGGCCTTCCGCGACACGTGGGAACTCGGCATCCATTCCTACCTCACCTACCTCCGCGACCGCCTGCTCCTGGCGAAGGATTTACTGCATGAGAGCGGGTCGTGCTTTGTGCAGATTAGTGATGAGAACGTTCATCACATTCGCGAGCTGATGGACGAGGTCTTCGGCACAGCGAACTTCTGCGGAATGATTCTTTACAAGAAGACGGGGTATGCCGAGACAACCTTGCTCTCCTCACTGGTCGATTACGTCTTGTGGTACGGAAAAGATAAACAGAAGACGAAATTCCGCGCGCTGTACCGCATGAAGTCGCTTGAGACTGTGGATACTCGGTTCTTCGACTCGGTCGAACTATTTGACGGCACTCGGAGGCAGTTAACCTCCGAAGAGTCGTCGGACGCGACGAAAATCCCGAAGGGATCCGAGATCTTCGCGCGCAATCCTTTCGTATCGCCGGGCTGGTCCGAGCGTCTTTCGCAACCCGTCAAACTCGGCAAGGAGACTTTCGAGTGCCCGCCGAATGCCCACTGGAAAACAACACCAGAGGGAATCGAACGACTTAAAATCGCGAATCGGATGATTCGTAAAGGCAATGCGTTGCGCTTCGTGCATTACCTCGCCGACTTTCGCATCGGCCCGATTGGAAACTACTGGAGCGATACGGGGACTGGTGGATTCGCTGGCGATCAAAAGGTCTACGTGGTGCAGACCGACACTCGCGTACTTGAGCGTTGCCTCCTCATGACCACCGACCCCGGCGATCTGGTGCTGGATCCGACGTGCGGGTCGGGGACGACGGCGTATGTGGCGGAGCAGTGGGGCCGGCGGTGGATCACCACCGACACCTCGCGCGTCGCCATCACCCTGGCCAAGCAGCGGCTCATGACCGCGACGTTCGACTACTACACGCTGGCCCATCCGGAGCAGGGCGTGGGGAGCGGGTTCGTCTACAAGACCGTCCCGCACGTCACCCTCAAGAGCATCGCCAACAACCCAGAAATACGAGTGGATAGTGGACAGGGGTTAGTGGATAGTAAGAAAGGCAAGACAGGCCAGCCTCCGCTAACCACTAACCACTATCCACTACCCACTTCCCCCATGTCGCGCGAGCAGATCGACAAGGCGATCGCCAAGTACGCCGACACCGAGACGCTCTACGACCAGCCGGAGGTGGATAACAAAAAGGCCCGCGTCACGGGCCCGTTCACGGTGGAGGCCGTCCCCGCCGCGGCCTATGGCCAGCCGGAGGTGCGAAGCATTGAGCCTATCGAGTGGGAAGCGCAAAAGGCGCTGCCCGGCATGGAGCCCGATGGATATCTCCAGCCCGATCCGTCCATCGCCCGATCCGGTGAAACGCTGCGGCAATCGGAGTGGCGCACGGAGTTATTGAAGACCGGCATCCGCGCCAAGGCCGGGGCAAAGATGGAGTTCGTCCGCGTTGAGCCGCTGCCCGGAACGCGCTGGCTAAGCGCCGACGCGGAGACGAAGGAGGACAAGCCTCGCCGCGCCGTGATCTCCTTCGGTCCGGAGCACGAGCCGCTGGAACAGCGGCAGGTTGCGCAGGCGCTGGAGGAGGCGCAGACGCTCATACCCAGGCCCGCGCTGGTCATCTTCGCGGCGCTCCAGTTCGATCCCGAAGCCTCCAAGGACATCGACGAAACAAAATGGCCGGGCGTGACCATGCTCAAGGCGCAGATGAACGGCGACCTGGTGACCGAGGACCTGAAAAAGAAGCGCTCCAGCAACGAGAGCTTCTGGCTGGTGGGTCAGCCGGATGTGGAAGTGGTTAGTGAACAGTGGTTAGTGGATAGCAAAGGCCGGAAGGTGGCGCCTTATGAGCTCGGTGCAGTCGTATCGGGACTTGATAGTTTGGCAGAAATCAATCGCACTCGCCCGGATGATTTACGAGTTCTCGCGGAAGCTGCCGCGCGAGGAACTCTACGGGTTGACGTCGCAGATGCGACGGGCGGCGGTGTCGATTCCCGCAAACATCGCGGAGGGTCAGGCGAGACAGAGCACGGGGGAGTTTCGGCAATTCCTGGGGATATCGCGCGGGAGTCTGGCCGAATTGGAGACGCTGCTGGTCTTATCGAAGGAACTGGCCTACGCGACAAACGAAAGTGTCGAGCCTTTGTTGAGCGCCTGCGAAGAGATCAGCAAGATGCTTCGAGCTCTCCTGCATTCACTATCCACTATCCACTAACCACTACCCACTACACGCAAGTGCGTGTCCACGGCTTCGACTACTACAACCCCAGGAGCGGCAAGGTGGAATCGGGCGGGAAGGCGAACATCGCCATGTGGATGCTCGACCCCGACTACGACGGCCGCAGCGTGTACCCGCGGCAGGTGTTCTTCCCCATGGCCGGGCCAAAGGACGGCTGGGCGCGGCTGGCGAAGAACCTCAAGGCCGAGATCGATCAGGAACTGATCGAACAGTACCGCGGAACGGTGAGCCTCCCATTTCCCAAGGGCAAGCACGGCCGGGTGGCGGTAAAGATCGTGGACGACCGCGGGATCGAGAGTCTGCGGATCGTGGAGGTGCCGTGAACATCCGGTATAATTGGGACCACGACGCGGACTTGCCGCACATCGCTGCTCATGGTGTTGGCGAGGCTGAAGTTGAGGAGGTACTGCGGCGGCCTTTGGAAGACCTTCCGGGGCCGCGGAACTCCCGCATCAAGATCGGCCGCACGATCGCGGGCCGGTTGTTGAAGGTGATCTGTGTGCCCGACGATGACGGCGCGGGCATCTTTGTCGTGACGGCGTACGATCTGGTGGGTAAGCCGCTCAAAGCACATACCCGCCGCATGCGAAAGCGAGGAATGCGATGAAGCGCAAGAACACAAAAAAGAACACGAGCGTGAAGACGCGCATAGACCCCAATCGCTACCCCAAAGGATGGAATGCGCAATCAATCAAGGCGCTGGCAGAGCATTATGACAACCAATCCGAGGACGATGCAGTCGCGGAGGACGAAGCGGCCTATCGAAGCACGCTGGTGACGATGATGGCCGTCCCCGTGGAATTGGTTCCGCAGGTTCACAAGCTCATCGCCAAGCGCGCCGGATGAAAAAACCCTCGCACCTCATCATCAACAACCCGTACGCCGCGCCGCGGCAGTACTGGAAATACGAACCGCAGAAGCAGACCTTCGACCTGGTCGCCGGCAGGCGATCGGCCGGGTACACGGTTGCCACGCCAGGGCTGACCGGCGCCAACGACGTGGGCAGGTTCGTCCCGATCGAGCTCGTGAACAGGATCCGCCCGCGCGTGGACGCCTGGCGGGCGGGGAAGAACGGTAACCCTCCGTACGCTGGCATCACCGCGACGACGCGCACTCTGCTGGAACACTGGAGCGACCGCTTTCCGCGCGGGGAGAGCAACCCGCTCTTCTTCTGCCAGCTCGAAGCAATCGAGACGTTGATCTGGCTGACCGAGGCCCCCGCCGCCCAGCGTGTGGGCATCGAAATCCCCGGCGACGGCGGCCCTTTCACCCGCCTGTGCAGCAAGATGGCCACCGGATCCGGCAAGACCATCGTGATGGCTATGCTCATCGCCTGGCAGGTGCTCAACAAGGCGGCGAACAACCAGGACGCACGGTACTCGAAAAACGTACTGGTCGTCGCGCCCGGCCTGACGGTAAAGGATCGGCTGGCCGTCCTTCGGCCCGAGGGACCCGAGAACTTCTACGAAGTCTTCAGCATCGTGCCCGACAGCTTGATGCAGACGCTCCGCGCGCACGCCCAAATCCACATCGTCAACTGGCACAAATTCGCGTGGGAAAGTGAGGCGAAGCTCGCGAAGATGAAGGGCGTGGACAAGCGCGGGGCGCGGAGCGACGATGCCTGGCTGCGTGACGTGCTGGACGACATGGCCAAGGCGCGGAACCTCATCGTCATCAACGACGAGGCCCACCACGCGTGGCGTATCCCCGCCGGGGTGACGATCAAGGGCGTCTCCAGGGACGAGAAAGAGCAGGCGACGAAGTGGGTGGGCGGCTTGGACCGCATCCACAAGGCGCGGAGCATCCTGACATGCTTCGACCTGTCGGCGACGCCGTTCGTGCCGTCGGGTCGAATGGGGTCGGAGGACGCGCTGTTTGACTGGATCGTTAGCGACTTTGGACTGAACGACGCGATCGAGTCGGGGCTGGTGAAGACGCCGCGGGTCGTCGTGCGGGACGACGGTATGCCGGATGTGGCGACGTACAGGCCGAAGCTGTACCACCTCTACGCGGCGGCCGACGAGAACGGGAACAAGATCCGCGACGATCTGAACCGCGACGCCGAGCCGCACGAGCCGCTCCCGCAACTCGTGCTGAACGCGTACCTATTGCTGGGGAAGGACTGGCTGGAGACGAGAAAGCGCTGGCATCAGGAGTGGGAGGCGAAGGGAAAGGCCGAAGGCAAGCCGTTTGTCCCGCCGGCGATGATCACGGTGGCTAACCGCATCGAGACCGCGTCGCGAATTAAGCACGCGTTCGACCACGAGGACGTCCCGCTCCCGGAGCTGTGCGACCCGGTGCGGACGCTCCAGATCGACAGTGAGGCGCTCAACAAGGTCGAGGCGCTGGACGAAGCGGCCCCCGACGCGGGTGCCGACGCGGGCGACAACGGGGACGACGACGCGGACGCCGCGCCGGTGAAGAAGCTGACCAAGCTTCAGCAGGCCCTCCAGATGCGGGAGATGGTCAACACCGTCGGCCGGGCGGGCCAGCCGGGCGGAAATGTCCAACACGTGATCTCGGTGGCGATGCTGTCCGAGGGCTGGGACGCCCGGACCGTCACGCACATCATGGGGCTGCGGGCGTTCACCAGCCAGTTGCTGTGCGAGCAGGTTGTCGGCCGCGGGTTGCGTCGGACGAACTACGACATTCAGGAGCAGGGAATCGGCGAGGCAGAGCCGCCCGCCAATGGCAAGAGCAAGGATAGTGGCGCCGGCACGATGGAGCTGCCGTTTCTGTTCAAGCCCGAATATGTGAACGTGTTCGGCGTGCCCTTCTCATTTATGCCGCACGAGGAGGCCGCGGACACGACACCCCCGACCACGAACAACAACGTGGAGGTGGAAGCGATCGTCGAGCGGGCAGACCGCTATCAGATCAGTTGGCCGCAGGTGACGCGGATCGAGCACACGCTGATGCCGAAGCTCTCGGTGGATTGGTCCAAGGTGCCGGTGCTGAAGATTGAGGCGGCGCACATCGTACAGATCGCGGAGGTCGCCCCGATCGTGGCAGGCAAGCCGGACACGGCGAAGGTCCAGGAGATCGCCCTCCGCGACCTGGCGGAGCGGTTCCGGTATCAGAAGGTGATCTTCGAGGCGGCGCGGAAGCTGTTCGAAGAAGAGAAACCGGGGTGGAAGGGATCGACCGATTTTTTGCTCGGCCAACTCGTCCATCTGGTCGAGGCGTTCATCCGGTCCGACCGGCTGACCATTGTGCCAGAGCTGTTCGCCCGGAGCGACCTGCACCGCCGAGTACTGTTGGCGCTGAGCATGTCCAAGATCGTTCAGCACGTGAAGACGGCTATTCGGGAGGTCAACACGGCGTCGCTGCGGCTCGTGCTCGATGAGAACTCGCCCGTCCGTTCGACCGGTGATATGCGGCCGTGGTTCACGTCGAAGCCGAGCGAGCTAACGAAGCGGTCGCATATAAACCGTTGCGTGTTCGACAGCACGTGGGAGGCAGCGGAGGCTTACTGGTTCGACCAGAAGGACACCACCCACATGGTGGTGGCGTGGGCGAAGAACGACCACCTCGGGTTCGAGGTCCGGTACATCTTCGCCGGCGGTGTGTCAAAGTACCGGCCCGACTTCCTGATCCGCCTCCGGTCGGGACGCACCCTGATACTAGAGGTCAAGGGGCAGGACACGCCCCGCGACCAGGCCAAGCGGGCAGCCTTGGCCGAGTGGGTGCATGCGGTAAACGCGGACGGCCGGTTCGGCCAGTGGTGCCACGACGTTTCCCGGTCGCCATCCGACGTGCTGGACCTTCTTGCGCGGCATGCCGTCTATTTGCATACAACATGACAATGATGCCCCATCTGGACATCCGCCCCGCCCCCGCTACCTTAGTTGACCTTGCGGCCGTCCGGGCGTCAGATCGCCTCAAGCCCGCAAGCCGAATTCGACGAAGGAAAACAAAAGAATGTAAGATTTTGGGCGGCCCCAGACCGCGATGCGGATCTCGTATCGTGCGGCCGACATCCGTTTCGGGCGGCCCCGGCAATATTCGATCTTCAACGCCCAGCCAACGTAGGACAACCGTGGCAACGATGAAACGAGACTATTACGACGTGCTTGGCGTCACCAAAACCGCCGACAGCGAGGAGATCAAACGCGCCTACCGCCGGCAGGCGATGAAATATCACCCCGACCGCAATTCCGGCGACGGCAAGGCCGATGCCGAGCTCAAGTTCAAGGAGTGCGCGGAGGCCTACGAAGTTCTCTCCGATGACTCCAAGCGCCGTCGCTACGACCAGTTCGGCCATCAGGGTGTCTCCGGCCAGCACGATTTCTCCCACATGGACCCCACGGACATCTTCTCGATGTTCGACGACATCTTCGGCGGCGCATTCGGCGGCGCCGCCGGCGGGCGCGGCAGCCGCGGCCGCCAGCCGGTTCGCGGCTTCGACCTCGAAACCCAGGTTGAGCTGTCGCTGAACGAGATCGCCACCGGCGTCGAAAAAACCATCGAATTCGAAAAGCAGGATGCCTGCGAAACCTGCAAAGGCACCGGCGCCAAGCCCGGCTCCAGCCCGGTCGTCTGCGTGCAGTGCGGCGGCAATGGCCGCGTCGCCCAGCAGGGCTTCGGCGGCATGTTCCGCATGGTCACCGCCTGCCCCAACTGCCGCGGCCGCGGTTCCGTCGTCCGCGACCACTGTCTCTCCTGCGGCGGCTCGGGCAAGCAGATGCGCAAGCGCGTCGTCACCGTGAAAATCCCCGCCGGCGTCCACGAAGGCCAGGCCGTCCGCATCGTCGGCGAAGGCGAACCCGGACCCAATGGCCAGCACCCCGGCGATCTGCACTGCTATATCGCCGTCAAGCAGCACCCGATCTTCAGCCGCCACAACAACGACATCGTCTGCCAGATTCCCATCACCTTCACCCAGGCGGCATTGGGCGCCAAAATTGAAGTGCCCACCCTCAAAGGCTCCGAAGACCTGGAAATCGCCTCCGGCACCCAGCATGGCGAGGTCTTCAAGCTCAAGGGAAAGGGCCTGCCCGACATCCGCTCCTATCGCAGCGGCGACGAGCTGGTGCAGATCCTCATCGAGGTCCCCAAGAAGCTCACCGAACGCCAGAAAGAACTCCTGGCCGAATTTGCCAAGACTGAGGATGCCAACGTCATGCCGCAGCGCAAAGGCTTCTTGGACAAGCTCAAACAAATGTTCAAGGTGGACGAGCAACGATAATCTGCATACGCTTCGATGGGTGCCCGGCCTGCCACAAGCGCCGCGGCCGGGACGATCTACCCGAACTTCACGTAACCTCAAACGTATAAAAGAGTAAGCACCATGAGCCGCATACCAATTGACGATGACGCCCAAAACGAAGCGCCAGGCGAAACTGCCGGCGACGCCTCGCCCTCCGGCGCCGCGACCAGCGACGTCCAGAAGCTCCAGGAGGAGCGCGATGCGTTGTTCGACCGCCTTGCCCGCACCGCCGCCGACTACCGGAATTCGCAAAAGCGCCTCCAGACCGAGATGGATCAGCGCATCCAGTACGCCAATACTTCGCTCATCAAGAACCTGCTGCCGGTGATCGATAACTTCGAGCGCGCCCTCGCCGTCGATCCCGCCAAAGTCGATGCGGCCACCATCCTCAAAGGCATGCAGATCGTGCATGACCAGTGGCTGAACGTGCTCAAGAAAGAAGAGGTGGAGGAGATCGCCCCCGAACCGGGAACTCCCTTTGATCCCACCCTTCACCATGCCCTGATGCAGCAGCCCGATGAGCGCTATACCGAGCCGGCGGTGGTGCAGCTCCTGCAAAAAGGATACATGCTGCACGGCCGCACCCTGCGCCCGGCCAACGTCATCGTCAGCAAGACCGAGTGAGAAAGCGGGCGATCGCGCCATCGTTCCGCGAGCTATGTAGAGAGGGTATTGATGCCGACTTACGAATATAAATGTGAGGCCTGCGGCCACGCCTTCGAGCGATTCCAGTCGATCACCTCGCCCGCCGTCAGGAAATGTCCCAAGTGCGGCAAGAACCAGGTGCGCCGGCTGATCGGCATGGGGGCGGGGTTGATCTTCAAAGGCTCCGGCTTCTACATTACCGACTACCGCGACGCCGGATACAAGGACAAGGCCAAAGCCGACAGCGGCCCCCCCTCCGCTCCCGCCGACACCAAGACCGCCGACACGAAAACCGGTGACACCAAGACCGCCGAAACCAAGGCCGGCGATTCCAAACCCGCCGACACCAAGGCCAGCGCGCAGCCCGCCGCCAAAGCCGACGCCCCCGCGCCCGCCGCCGCGAAAACCGAAGCGCCGAAGGCCGAACCAAAATCCGCCTCCAGCCACGCCAGGAAAAGCAGGAGTCGCTGAAGCGACTGACAATTGACCACTGACAATTGACCAATTCCATGCTCTGCCCGATCTGCAAAAAACCGGTTCCCGAATCCCCCGCCGACCGCCCCAAGTCCGACCCCTTCTGCTCCGAGCGCTGCAAGTTGATCGACCTCGGCCGCTGGCTCCGCGGCGCCTACCAGGTCCCCGCCAGCCAGTCCGATCCCGACGAAGCGGAAACCCCGCCGCCGGAAGATGAGTAGCGCAACCAATGCCCGCAAGGGCGGCTCGCGCCCAATACACCTTCCGATTGATCGACGCTGGTCTCAAACAGCTCCGCATGTACATGCGGAGGTTTTGATGGATGCAACCCGTGCCCGACCGTGCATCGGTGCGCACCAACGTGGCATGGGCTACCCAGCCCATGCGCAAGAAGCGCGGCGCTCTTTCATCCCTTCCCGCCATCCATGGATTCTTCCCCCACATTCCTGTATATCCCTGCGACGATTCACCACGCTGTTGAGGTATTCCATGCGCGAATTTCTGAGACAACTCTACTTGACTCTGCGGCATCTCAGCCCGGATGCCTTGAACAAATTCGTGACCGACGTCGGCCCGGCCAAGTTCTACGCGGTGATCTTCGCGAT
Source organism: Tepidisphaeraceae bacterium (assembly GCA_036744635.1). Lineage (GTDB taxonomy): Bacteria > Planctomycetota > Phycisphaerae > Tepidisphaerales > Tepidisphaeraceae > DAIOHQ01. The sequence continues at coordinate 18,936 of DAIOHQ010000047.1, forward strand.
CATCTTCTGCGAGACCGGCCTGGTGGTGACGCCGTTCCTGCCCGGTGATTCGCTGCTCTTTGCAATTGGCGCGGTAGGCGCCCATCCCGATTCCCCCTTTCACCTGCCGCTGATGGGCGCGATGGTGGTTCTGGCCGCCTTGCTCGGGGACAACACCAACTACTGGCTCGGCCGGCGGCTCGGCCCGGCCGTCTTCACCAAGGAAAACTCCAAGCTGCTCAACAAGAAGCACCTCCTCAAGGCCCAGCATTTTTATGACAAATACGGCAGCAAGACGATCATCCTCGCCCGCTTCGTCCCCATCGTCCGCACCTTCGCCCCCTTCGTGGCCGGCATCGGCAGGATGAACTACTTCCGCTTCCTCCTGTTCAGCATCATCGGCGCCACCGCCTGGGTCTCGATCTGCCTGATCGCCGGCTATTTCCTCGGCAGCCGCGACTGGGTGCAAAAACATTTCGAAATCGTCGTGCTGGCCGTCATCGTCGTTTCGCTGGTCCCCATCCTCGTGGAATATCTGAAACACCGCGGCGCCATCCGGCGGCGCGGCTTTGCGGTTGTAGAAGCCGTCAAGCAATAGTTGCGATTGCGAATGACAAGGCATATTCCCCCTCCCCCGATAGTACGTTCATTTCAAGGCGTGATGGCCATGGCTTGCAGGCCGGCGGTTTCCTCCAGGCCGCACATCAGGTTGGCGTTTTGCACGGCCTGGCCGGCGGCGCCTTTGCCGAGATTGTCGATGGCGGCCAACGCGATGACGATGTTGCGGGCGGGGTCGGCGGCGTAGGAGACGAACGCGAGGTTTGAGCCGCTGGCCCACTTGGTGTGCGGGGGCTTATCGGTCACGCGGACGAACGAGCGATTGGCGTAGAATTTTCGCGCGGCGTCCAGGCATTGCTCGGTGGTGGCCAGGCCGTTGGCGTAGCAGGTGGCGAGCAGGCCGCGGGTCATGGGGACGAGGTGGGGGGTGAAGATCGGCGCGGCGGCGGGCGTGACTTCATCGACGCCGAGCAGTTTCGCCAGGGTTGCGGTGATTTCCGGAAGATGGGCGTGCTTGAGCAGGCCGTAGGCGGTGAGGTCTTCGTTGACGTCGGCATAGCCGAAGGTGGCGCCGCCGCCGCGGCCGGCGCCGCTGACGCCGCTCTTGGCGTCGATGACGATCCGCATCGGCTCGATCAGCCCGCCGGCCAGCAGGGGAGCCAGTGCAAGCAGCGCGGCCGAGGGATAGCAGCCGGGATTGGCGACGCGCCTGGCCGATCGGATTTCCTCAGGCCAGACGTCGGCCAGGCCGTAGATCCAACCCGGGGCGTAGCGATGATCGCCGCCGATATCGACGATCTTGCTCTTCGGCGAAACGGCGGCGAGCCCTGCCTTCGATTCGCCGGTGGGGAGCGAGGCGAAGAGCAAATCGATTTTGCCAAGCGCCGCCGGGTCCCATTTTTGAATCTTCAAGTCAGCCAGTTTGGGGGAGACGCCGGGGAATTTCTCCACCAGCTTCGATCCCGCGCTGGATTCGCCGGCGACGTAAACCACGTCAAAGGCCGGATGCCCCGCGCACAGGCGCAGCACTTCCCCGCCGCCGTAACCGCTGACTCCGACGATGCCGATTGCGATGCTCATGGCTGGATTATTGCGAGTTCGGGGTGATTTACAAAACCAAAAGGCGGCGACATTTTGCTTCTCCACAGCGCCGCGGGGGCGTAGGATTGTTGCAGGAGAACCAATGACCTTGGATGTTCAAGCCCAGCCGGTGCCGATAAGACGTTCTGACGATGGGGCGTTGCGCATCGGTGACACACGCGTGACGCTGCATACGGTGATGAGCGTCTTCCAGCAGGGATATACGCCGGAAGATATCGTGCGCAGCTTCCCGACGTTGAAGCTGGCCGATGTGTATGCGGTGATCGCCTATTGCCTGGGGCATCCCGAGGAAGTCGCGCGCTACATGGCCGAATACGAGGTCGAGGCCAATACGCTGCGCAAGGAAGTCGAGGCGTCGTTCGACCAGAAAGGTTTTCGGGAACGTCTGCTGAGTCGCTGCTAGTCCCGGTTTGTCGCATTGGATTCCTCCCCAAATGTAAGATTCACCGCTGCGCGGATTGAGTATTCTTCGCCACACTTTACCCATCATTGTTTCACGTTCGCCTGAATCCACTGCCGGCAGGAGCGCGTCCAGGTGATGTCGTCTTGCTGATGCGCGGCATTCAATAGCGCCGTTAAGGCTGTGGCGGTGATGGACTGGAAGGCGTGGCCGCGATCGGACTGTTGATAGGTTCCATCCGGTTGGAGGAGAAAGATGCGGAGGGTTTGGCCATCATCGCGCCAGAGTTCGGGGACGCCGAGGCGGGCGTAGACGGCTTCGCGCTGGGAAAGGCGCTGGGTGATTTCCACCTCGATGGCGAGGTCGGGGGGAGGATCGGATGCGAGATCGATCTCGTCCTTGCCACGGATGGCGTCGACCTGCTGGACGTAGAAGCACTGGTCGGGCTCGAGGCCGGCGTCAGCGCCTTCGCTGCGAAAGGTGGTCGATCCTCCGCCGATGATCGGGACATCGAGTTCCTCGGCGAGAATCATCACCAGCAAGGCGATCCGGCGCGAGCGCAGGTCGTGTTTCCATGAAGGGGACATGAGCTCCAGCCTTCCGCGGTCGAAGGTTAAAAAAACGTGCTGATCAGCCACGCCCCGCAGAAGGGATTCGTAGAGGTCCCAATCCGCGTGATCGAGGATGAAGCGCTGCTCGGTTGGCGTGGCAATGGCGGTCATAAGTCTTCCCCGTGTCTGGCAATCTTAGCGAGTCATTTTACCACCGGCAGGGCGCGGCCTTTTTCTAGTTGGATTTTTTCCCAGCCGCTGCCTAGCTCGCCGAGGGGGGCGGGGGGGATGACATCCACCTTTTTTTCTCCGAGCCTGGCTTCGCCGCGGCGGACTTTTTCCTGGAACTGGCGGCACTCTTTGAGGAGGGCTTCGAGGATTTCCTCCTCGGGGACGTTGGCGACTTTTTCGCCCTGGACATAGATGATGCCGCGGCGGTCGCCGGCGAAGATGGCGATGTCAGCGCCTTCGCATTCACCCGGGCCGTTGACGACGCAACCCATCACCGCGACCTTGATCGGCAGGGAAATTTCCCTGGCGAGCTGCTTGCGGACATCCTGCACGAGCTTGAAGAGATCGACCTGAATGCGGCCACAGGTGGGGCAGGCGATGAGTTCGGCCCCGACGCGCGTGCGCAGGCCGAGCACGTAGAGCAATTCCAGGCCATCCTGCACCTCGTAGAAAGGGTCGTTGGCGTAGCTGATGCGGATGGTGTCGCCGATGCCGGAGCAGAGCAGGTGGCCGAGGGGAACGACCGAGCGGATCGTGCCGGTTTCCTTGGGCCCGGCGTGGGTGACGCCGAGGTGCAGCGGATAGTCGAAGCGCTTGGAGATTTCGGTATAGGCATCGACCACCAGCAGCGGGTCGATGCTCTTGGCGCTGATGACGATGTCGTGGAAATCCTGCTCGCGGAAGATGTCGACGTACTCTTCGAGCTTGGTGATCATGATGGCCAGGAAATGGCCGTGTTTATTGTTGGAAAAGACGCCGCCGAGTTCCTGGAGGCGGCGCTGCTTGTCTTTGCGCTCGACGATCGAGCCTTCGTTGACGCCGATGCGGATGGGGATTTTCTTGGCTTTGCAGGCCTGGATGACGTCGATGACCTGGGCGCGGTCGTTGATGTTGCCGGGGTTGAGGCGGATCTTGTGGATGCCGGCGTCGATGGCTTCCAGGGCGCGCTGAAAGTGGAAATGGACATCGGCCACGATGGGGACGGTGACCTGGGGGAGGATTTCCTTGAGGGCGGAGGTGTCCTTCTTTTCCGGGACGGCGACGCGGACTAGGTCGGCGCCGGCGGCGGCGAGCTTCTGGATTTCGGCGACGCACTTGTCAATTTCATGCGTGTAGCCGGCGGTCATGGATTGAACCGAGACCGGGGCATCGCCGCCGATGGAGACGAAGCCATGGGCGTCGTCGCCGAGGATGACTTGTCGGGTTTTTCTGCGGGAAATCATGGCGTTGGCTCCTGGTGCGGCGGTGAAAGCGGGGTCAGGAATAGGACGTCGCGGGGGGCGACGGGTTCTGTCGAGGCCGGCCGGCCGGATGCTAAAGAGGGTGGGGGGTGAAATCAAATGCATGGCGCCTCCCGTGGGGCTCCGGGTGTAGCGCTCGACTGTGGCGATGGTGGAAAGGCCCCCACCCCAACCCTCCCACGGAGTACCGGGAGAGGGAGTAGAAGGTGGGGCCGCCACAAACAAGAGTTACACCCGCGCAGAACCCTCACCCTAACCCTCTCCCACGCGTACGTGGGAGAGGGGACTGAAGTGTGATCGCCAAAAATGAGCGTTACACCCCAGTGGGGACGGATGTGGTGTCGGCGTTGGCGGCGGGGTGGGGGGAAAGTATACTCAGGAACATGCTCGCGTTGATCGAACGACATCGGCCGCAGATTGAGGAGTTGTGCCGCAGGTTCGGGGTCAAGCGCCTGGAGCTGTTTGGCTCGGCGATGCGCGGGGATTTTGATGCGGCGAGAAGCGATTTGGATTTCCTGGTTGAATTTTCGCCGCTCGGCTGGAAGGGATCATCCGATCGATACTTTGGACTGCTGCACGGCCTGGAAGATTTGTTCGGCAGGAACGTCGATCTGGTGGAGATTTTGGCGGCAAAGAATCCTCACTTTGTTGAGGTCGCGTCCAGGCATCGCCAGGTGCTTTATGCCGCCTGAGTCACGCAAATTCCTGGTGGACATGCTGGATGCCGCCGACGAAATCGCCGCGATCACGGGTGGCCAAGCTCTCGAGTCCTATCTTTCCAGCAGACAGCTTCGTTGGGCGGTGGAACGTGGTTTTGAGATCATCGGCGAGGCATTATCCCAGTTGAAAAAGATCGACGTGCCCCTGGCGGAGGGCGGGGAGATCGGCATTTCAAGGGAGGGGCGGCAG
>DAIOHQ010000048.1:0-23886 GCA_036744635.1 Tepidisphaeraceae bacterium
GAAGAGCATTATGCTCTCCTTCCGGCGCGCCCACCATTTGTGGGGAAGGTCACGTTGGCATTCCCTTCGTGCCTTCGTGCCTGCTCCGAGCGTTGGCACTCCCTTTGTGCCTTCCTACCTCACCTTGCGTCGGCATTCCCTTCGTGCCTTCGTGCCTATGTGCCTTCGTGCCTTCCTATCTCACCCTCACCGGCTGGCCATCTTTCCGCATCGACTCATACATCGCCAAAATGATCGCCACCGCCTTGCGCGCCTCCGGCGGATGCGTCTCTGCATCCCGCCCGGCCTCCCACGATTCGAGAATATGCTGCAGGTTCTGCCAGTGCAGGTCCTGATTGACATCGGTTGGACTGGTCCCGCCGCCGGTGGTCTTGGCGTAGCTGGGATCGTACTTGGCGCGAATCTGCTCATCCTCGGCCGACGTCTCGCGGAACTTCCACGTCCGCAGACCGGCCTCGGCCACCGCCGACCCATTCGACCCCCCCACCTCCAGCCGCACCGATCCGCCCGGATACATCGCCGTCGAGCCCATGATGAATCCATAGGCGCCGCTCTCGAATTGCAGGGCGCAGGTCAGGGTATCCTCCACCTCGATGGCCGGGTGAATCCGCGAGCCGCCATAAGCGCTGACCTGCCGCACCGGGCCCATGATCCACTGGATGAGATCGACGTTATGCACCCCCTGGTTCATGATCGCCCCGCCGCCATCCAGCGCCCATGTCCCGCGCCAGCCGCCATCCGCGTAATACTGATCGGTGCGGTACCACGGGCAGGTGATCGAACCCATCGACACCATCCCGAACCGCCCGGCCTGCATCGCCGCCTTGATAGACTTGTTGGCCCCATCCCAGCGGTTCTGGAAGACCCCGGCCAGGCGGACCTTCTTCCGCGCCCCCGCCGCCGCCATCGCATCGATCCGGTCGAGCTGAATCTCCATCGGCTTTTCGGTGATGACGTTGCAGCCGGCCTCGATCGCCAGCAACGTCGGGTCCTTGTGGTTGCCGCTGGGCGTGCAGATGTGAACGATGTCGATCTGCTCCCTGGCGAGCATCTCCGCCTCATCAGTATAGGTGGCGACGCCCTTCACCCCCGCCTTGTCCAGCACCGCCTGCGCCCGCCCGGCGACGATGTCGCAGCAGGCCACCAGCTTGGTATTGGGCATTTTCGACGTCAGCCCGACGTGCCAGCTTCCCACCGTTCCCGTCCCCACCACCGCACAGCGCCACTGTTTCGCCATCGCATCGCTCCTCTTCGGAAAGCGAAGAATGTAGGGGATGGAGGCGCGAGCGACAAGAGAGGCGGCGATTGTAGCTCTGGCACGACCGCTTCATGCGGCGTATACTATCGAAATGCATCGCATGCCCTTTCTTCTCATCGCTCTTTAGCTACCGCGACCTCCGTCGCCGGTCGTTTTGTTTCCCTCTTCTCATCGAGTACACCCATGTCCACTGCCACGACTTCCCCTGGCCTGATCCGCAAGTTGGACGAGATGCAAGCCCGCTATCGGTCCCTGCAGGAGCAGTTGAACGATCCCGCAATCCTGACCAACTCCGCACGCCTTGTGCCCATCACCCGAGAGTCCGGCCAGCTCGAGCCGGTGGTCAGCAAGTACGCCGAATACCAAAAGGCGCGGCAGGCGGTGGAGGAACTTCGGACCATGGCCGCCAACGCCGCCGACGCGGAAATGGCCGAGCTGGCCGCCGCCGAGCTTCCCGATGCGCAGGTCAAAGCCGATGCCCTCTTCGAATCGATCCGCGATGAATTCCTCGCCGCCGAGGACAACGCGGTCGACTCATTCTTCCTGGAAATCCGTGCCGGCACCGGCGGCGATGAGGCCGGGCTTTTCGCCGGCAACCTCTACGAGATGTATCGCCGCTACTGCGAGATAAAGGGATGGACATTTCACGTTTCCGATTTCTCTCCCAGCGAGCGCGGCGGATACAAGGAAGTCATCTTCAACATCCGCGGCAGCAGCGCCTATCGCCATCTGCGCTTCGAAGGCGGCGGCCACCGCGTGCAGCGCGTGCCGGAAACGGAGGCGCAGGGACGTATTCACACCTCGGCCGCGACTGTCGCGGTCTTGCCGGAGCTGCCGGATGTGAAGATCGACATCAATCCCAAGGACGTCGAGGAATTCGGCTGCCGTGGCGGCGGGCCGGGCGGGCAGAACGTCAACAAGGTCGAGACCGGCTGGATGATCAAGCACAAGCCATCCGGCCTGATCTTCAAGATGACCGAGCACAAGTCGCAGGCGCAGAACAAGGAGCGGGCATGGGCATTGCTGCGGGCGACGCTCTACGAGGCCGAACAGGCGAAACAGCACGCCGCCGTCACCAGCGCCCGCAAGGCGATGATGGGATCCGGCGACCGCTCGCAGCGCATCCGCACTTACAACTTCCCGCAAAACCGCTGCACCGATCACCGGCTGGGCGGGGAAGGTGGCGGCGAGAAAAACTTCAACCTCGACTCGATCATGGCCGGCAATCTGGATCCCCTGATCAACGCCCTGCTGGAACTGGACAAGCAGTTGCGCCTGGAAAACCTATAATTTCAACGGTCGATCATCTCTTTCGTGGCATGGGCTACCAGCCCATGCGCAAGAAGCGCGGCGCTGGCCTTCTAAGGTCCAATAATCCCGAAGATCCACCCTCAATCACCTCAAGTCCACGGCGAAGTCGATACAAGTGCAGAAACCGTGTCAGGAATGGGCTTCTCTCTTGTTTTCGACGGCCTCTGCACTAACCGGCCCCGGCACTGGACTGTCTGGATGAGTGGGGAAACAATCAGATGCGCCTGCCGAAGCGCATCTGATGATTGGAGTTACGATGCGTCACCTCGCATGTCTGATCTTCGGGCTGCTGCTCTGCTCCACCGCCATCGCCCAGGACCAAAGCCGCCGCGCCCAAGTGTCCGCCGCCAATGCCACGGCCGTCTCCGCCTTGCGCGATCAGGTGCTGCACGAGCAATTATCCCCGGCGCTGACTGTCCGCGATCTCGTCGAGCAGACCCGCACCATGTCGATGCTCACCAAGGCGCTGGGGCGCGCGGAGCTAATCGGCGGCCCGCGCTGGATCGATGCCCAGACCTGCCAGGTGCGTCTGGAAATCTCCGGCACGCGCGTCGCCCAGGTACTCAACCAGATCGCCTCGGCCGACCCTGACCGCGCGCCGATTCCGCCCGCCGTCCTCAGCGAGATTCTCCGCGACTGGAACCGCAAGACCTTCTCCGCCACCGGCACCAGCGCCGGGGCGTCGACCATCGCGCAGGCCGAGCCGGTTGCCACCGACGCCTGGGCGAACGTCTCGGAAGATGCCCGCCGCCAGGCGATCGACGCCGCCCACCAAAACGCCGTCGGCCGAGTCATCCAGAGCATTCAGCCGATCGTGCTGGCCGATCGCAAGACCGTCGGCCAGACCCTCGAAAGTGCCAGCGTCCGCAGGCCCGTGGCCGAGTGGCTGGCGGCCCAGCCGGTGGTGCACGTCGACTTCCGCGATGACCTGCAGGTCGAGGTGCAGATGGCCGCGCCGGCCGAGGACCTTTACACCACCTATCGCGCCTGTCTCACCCAATCGGATGAGGCGGTGGCGACGAGCAGCGAAATCGACTGGCCGCGGGTTCACGATCAGTTCGTGCAACACACCGTTCCAGCCATCGGCCGAGCCCGCGCCGGCGCCGGCGTGCCGATCCCCGCCACTCGTCCGTCGGTGGTGCTGCCCGACGCTGCTCCGTCCTGGATCGACGATCAGCTCGAAGCCAAAGGCGAAGGGCGCATTGACGGTTCGAAGCTGCAGGGTCTGCGCGCCGCCGAGGCGCAGGCCGGCGATTCCCTCCGCAACCAGATCGTCGCTTTGCCCTTGAAGGAGCACCTTACCGTCGGCCAGGCCGCGGAAAAGGACCGCGACCTGCGCGATGCCATCTCCCGCGCCACGGATCACGCCCGCATCACCAAGATCGAATATCGCCCCGACAGCGTAACCGTGAAAAAATCGCTCGACCTGGCCGATCTCTGGCACGAGCTGCGGCAGGCGCGATGACCTATCTCGTAGGGGCGGGGTTTCCCCGCCCGCGTTTGTCACGAGGGCAGAGGGCGGGGAAACCCCGCCCCTACGGTTCGCCAATAGCAGTGCCGCGCATTTCTTTCTTTCGTCATCCGCCCATAAAATTCTCGTCGGACGATCTGTAACGGCTGACGACGTCTTGGCCCGCACGTTGTATTTTTCAGGATCCCATGACCCCTTCCCTCCGTCGCCTGTTCGATCCAATTTCTCGCTACACGCATTGGCTGCACACGCGCTGGCCGGCGGGGACGGTGGAGCGGCTGCCGGAGGCGCGCGAGGATGGCACGACGGCCATCCCTGGCGTGCGCATCGTTGGCGACCTCACCGGCATCCCGCTGCTGAAGTTCTCCGCCGACACCGGCGCCAAGGCGGTCCACGCCATCCTGCAGGAGAGCGATTTCGCCGGCCGCCGCGGGCAAGACAACACACTCGATCTCGCCATTATCGGCGGCGGGGTTTCCGGTATCGCCGCGGCCATGGAAGCGAAAAAAGCGGGATTGCATTTTGCCGTCTTCGAGGCCACGCAGATTTTCTCCACCATCGTCAACTTCCCCAAGGCCAAGCCGATCTACACCTATCCCCGGGCGATGACGCCGGCCGGCGAATTGCAGTTTCGCGCTGATGTGAAGGAGGCGCTGGTTGAAGAACTCGAAGCCCAGCGCAAGGCCGCGGGTATCGATGTCATTCCCGCCCGGATCGAGCGCATCGAGCGCGGCAACGGCACCTTACTCCTGCACCAAGCCAACCATCAGCCCCCGCTCCCCCCCCTGCGGGCTCTGCGCGTGATCGTGGCCATTGGCCGCAGCGGAAATTTCCGCATGTTGGATGTCCCCGGCGAGCAGCTCGACAAAGTCTACAACCGCCTCTACGACCCCAAGGATCATGCCGGCCAGGATGCGCTGGTGGTCGGCGGCGGCGACTCGGCATTGGAAACCGCCATCGCCCTCGCCACCTGCGGGGCCCGCGTCACCCTCAGCTATCGCAAGAACGAGTTCGCCCGCCCCAAGGCGGAAAACGTTGAGAAGCTCGAGATGCTCATGCGCGATCCCGCCGCCCGCGTCGAGATTGAGCATCCCGTCTCGGAGCGCGTCAACTCCGCCGCCGGGGATTACATGAAGGATGGCGCCCCGGCCGGACTCACCAAGAACGGCTCGATCCATCTCGCCCTGGGCACGCAGGTGAAGGAAATTCGCGAGGGCGATGTCGTCTTGACGGACGCCGCCGGTAAGAAGCAGACCCTTGCCAACGACGTGGTCTTCACCATGATCGGCCGCGAACCGCCGCTGGATTTTTTCCGCCGCTCGGGCATGCCCATCCGCGGCGAATGGCGCCTGGCCGGCATCCTGTCCATGGCGCTGTTCCTCGCCTTCTGCTTCTGGATGTATCACTGGAAGAAGTCGGGCATATTTCCCGATATAGGCGGATGGTGGAACGGCCATCACTGGTTCCCCGCCAACGTCGCCGGCCTGTTCGCCTCCGGCACGCTGCGCGACCTGGCCGAGCGCAGGGGAAATATCCTGCACCCGCTGAAGGTTTCCCTCGGCGAGGCCGGCTTCTATTACTCGCTGGCCTACTGCCTGATCGTGGTGATCTTCGGTATCCGCCGCATCCGCCGCCGCAAGACCGCGTATGTGCGCCTGCAGACCTGGACGCTGGCGGCCATTCAGGTCATCCCGCTCTTCCTGCTCCCTTACATCATCCTCCCCTGGCTGGGCGGCAACGGCTTCTTCGACACCGGAATCCGAAAATGGCTGGCCGATCAGCTCTTTCCCATCGTCACCTATGGGCATGGCCGCGAGTATTGGCGCGCCTTCGGCCTGATCCTCGCCTGGCCGCTGTTCATCTTCAACGTCTTCACCGACAAGCCGATGTGGCTGTGGCTGGGAATCAGTTTTGTGCAGACGTTCGTCATCATTCCCGCAATCATCTATTTCTGGGGCAAAGGCGCGTACTGTGGATGGATCTGCTCGTGCGGGGCGCTGGCCGAAACCCTCGGCGATTCCCATCGCCAGAAAATGCCGCACGGGCCGGGATGGAACCGGCTGAACATGGCCGGGCAGGCCATTCTCGCGCTCGCGTTGGTGCTGCTGGGACTGCGCATCCTCGACTGGAGCGGCGCCGGCTGGGCGCACAGGGCGTTCGCGCTGATCTCGCACGACATCCCGCTGCTGAACTACTCCTGGTTCGTGGACCTGTTCCTGTCCGGGATCATCGGCGTCGGGCTGTACTTCTGGTTCAGCGGGCGCATCTGGTGCCGGTTCTTCTGCCCGCTGGCAGCGCTGATGCACATCTACGCACGCTTCTCGCGCTTCCGCATCTTCGCCGACAAGAAGAAGTGCATCTCCTGCAATGTCTGCACCAGCGTCTGCCACCAGGGAATCGACGTGATGAACTTCGCCAACAAGGGCGTGCCGATGGAAGACCCCCAGTGCGTGCGCTGCTCGGCGTGCGTCCAGCAATGCCCCACCGGCGTCCTCTCCTTCGGGCGACTCACGCACAATGGCAAGGTCATCGAACCGCTGCTGGCGGCTTCGCCGGTAAGAATGCGGGAGGGGTGAGCAGAGGTGCATTGGGTGCCACCTGCTGATATTGAGAGGGCACTCGAAAGGAAACGACGATATGAACAGAAACCAGAGCAGCATCGCGCAAGCGAAGAGGCCGGGTAGCAGCAAGCGAACGCATGACGCCGTTGAGATCCTGCACCGCATGGTTGAAGATGACGCCGAGATGCGGGAACTGGTCGAACGGGCGACCATAAATGCTTTTGTCGCGAAGCTCATCTATGACGCTCGCACCAAGGCCGGACTTACCCAAAAGCAGCTCGCCGATCTGGTTGGCACAAAGCAGCCGGTCATCGCACGGCTTGAAGATGCAGACTATGAGGGACACTCCTTGTCGATGCTGCAGCGGATCGCGACAGCGCTTCATCGGCGGCTGGAGATTAGCCTGGCGCCGGTGAAAGGCGCGCACCATCGCGCTTAATGGGCAGCATGGCGGGTCAGGGCAGCGTGGTCGCTGGCAGCGTCGCGGGGAGGGGGAGCTTGATCTCTATCGGCTGGGTGGCCGGTTGGGTTGTCGATGCCGGCAGCAGCTCATTGGGAACTCCCGCGCCGCGCGTTGCCGGCTGGGTCGTCAGGCCGGGCTGTTCTTCGGGATTGCTGATTCGCAGCCGGCCGCTGACGCGCTGCAGGTCCAGATAGAAAATCTTCCGGTCGAATTGCGCCTGCGTGAGCTGCAGTTGCGTGGACAGCAGATTGTCTTGCGCCGTCAGCCGCTCCAGATTGGTCGCCAGTCCGATCTGATACTGCCGCTCGGCCACGTTGAACGCCTGTTGCGACGCGGCGAGCTGCACCTGCAGTTCCTTGATGCGCTCGGCGTTGGCCCGCAGGTTTTCATATGCCACCTGCACATCCTGGGTGATCTGCCGGTCCAGCAATGATTCTTCCAGCCGGGCCTGGCGCAACTGCGACCAGGCCGTCCGCACGTTGGCGTGAATCAATCCGCCGGTGAAGATCGGCAGGTTCGCCTGCAAAATCGCGTTCCAGTCGCTGGCCGAGGGAAGGCTCTCGCGATAGAGGAAATAGTTCACGTTCAGCGTCACGGATGGATAATACTGACCGATCGCCGCCTCCACGTTTTGCCGGGAAGCCTGCACGGCCGCGAAGGCGGCGCGATAGTCCTCGCGCGACTCATGCGCCGATTTCAACAGATCGTCAACGCTGGGAACTTCCGCCGGAAGTTGATAGCGGTCCAGCAGCGGGCTGTCGGCCACCGGCGCGCCCACCAGAAACGCCAGGGTGTTGCGCCCGTTGCGGACATCGCTGATCGCCTGCACCAGCGAAACCCGTGTCGCGGCCGCCTCCGCCTCGGTTTGTGCCACATCCAGCGGCCGGGCGTTGCCCACGCGCTGCTTGGCCTGCATATCCCGCACCCGCTCTTCCTGTACGCGCAGGGAATTCCGCAGCACCTGCACCGATCCCTCCGCCCGCAGCACCTGGTAATACGTCCGAGCCACATCCAGCAGAACCTCCTGCTGCATGTCCAGCAGCAGCCAGCGCTGCTGTTCGATGGTGTAGGCCGCGAGGCGAACATTGGCGATGTCGCGGAAGCCGTTGAACAGGTTCATATTGCCGTTGACCGGCACGTCGAAGCGCTTGTTGGCAATATTCGCTCCACTCGATCCGCTGACCGGATCCTGCCGGTAATAACTGGGCGCCAGGCTGATGGTCGGAAAAAACGCCGATGCCGCCCGGTCCTTGGCGATCAGGGCCTGCAGGTAATTTTCGCCGCGGATGGCGAGCTGCTCGCTGTACCAGTTGGTCAGCGCCAGCGTCTTCTCCAGCGTCAGCGGCTCGCCGGGCGCATAGCGCGGGGCCTTGCCGTCGGTCATCCGATCCAGCACATCCCGATAAAGCTGCACTTCCTTCTTTTGATCCACGCGGCAGCCCGCCAGCAGGGCCAATGCGAGGAGGAAAGGCACGAAGGCAAGAGGCACGGAGGCACGAAGGGAAGAGTACGTGGCCACTTCGTGCCTTCGTGCCTTTGTGCCTTCGTGCCTTTCTTCTACTGCCCACTGCCCACTGCCCACTGCCGACGTTCTGTTAGTCCTACAACGCTGCTTGGCACACAAACCCTCACCCCGACCCTCTCCCGGAGTACCGGGAGAGGGGGAAATGAGACGACGTAGCGTTGTAGGATTAGTTCGCATCAGGTTCCTTCTTCCCAGTCAGGCCATCCCGCAGGAGGTGCATGATATGCCCGATCAGCGTCTGTTGATCCAGTTCTTCTGGTTTGGAGAGCATCGCCGAACGCACCAGGCCGGGGATGAACGCGGCCGTCAGTTCCGGATGAGCGTCGGCAATCTGCCCGCGTTCCACGCCGAAGCGAATGGTTTCCGTGATCAATCTGCCTAATGCTCGGCGCTTTTCTTCCCACCCTTTGTGCTCGCGCGGCAGGCGCAATCGCCGCATCAGCTCGAAGAGCTGAGGGTGCTGGAAGGCATAGGCCACCAACTCCTCAACAATTTTTTGCAGGCGTTGCCAGGCGCATTCGGAAGAGGCGGCAAGATGCTGCTGAACCCGGCCGACCAGATCGGCGAACCCTTCAAAGAGGATGGAGTAGTACAGATCTTCCTTGCTGGCAAAGTAGACGTACAGTGTCCCCTTGCCGACGCCGGCCTCGGCCGCTACATCCTCCAGCCGCACCTTATGGAAAGGCTGCGTGGAAAAGAGTTTAGCGGCGACGCGGGTGATGGCGTCGCGTTTTTTATCATCTTGAACCTGCATGGGAGCGACTCGCTTGCCTTTCTGAAAGTCGGCAGCTATAGTTGCCGTCAAAACCGACTGGTCAGTATTGTAGGGGGATCCAATGGGTAGTCAAATGAATGATGTTTTCGTTGTAAGAGGTGCCGCCACAGCGCCGGCCAAACAGCAGCAGTGGTTATGGGTGCGCCGGGGCATCTTCGTGACGTTTGCGGGTATGGCCGTGCTCATCGCCGGCTGCGCCAGGAAGGATGAGGCGCCGAAAGCCAAGGCCGATCCTACCGTGCCGGTGGTCCTCGCCGCCGTCAGCACCGATCCGGTGCAGCGCACGGTCGAAGTCGTCGGAACGCTCTGGGGCGATGAGGATGCGGTTATTTCCGCCAAGGTGCCCGGCCGGGTGGCGGCCGTGCTGAAAGACGTCGGCGATCGCGCCGAGGCGAATGAGCCTCTCGCCCAGATTGAGAAGGTTGACTACGAAACCGCCCGCAAGCAGAAGCAGTCGGCCGTGCTGGAAGCCCTCTCCAAGCTCGGTCTGAAAGATTTCCCCAAGGGCGAATTCGATCCGGCCAACGTGCCGACGGTTCAGAAGGCCAAGCTGCAGGAAGAAAATGCCGAGTCGCGCTACAAACGCGCCGAGCAACTTCACGAGCAAAGTCCTCCCGCCCTGTCCGACCAGGATTTCCAGGACATGAAGACCACCTACGAGGTGGCCCGCAGCAACTATGATGTCGAACTGCTCACCGCGCAATCGTTGTTGACGCAGGCGCGCACGCAGCAGGCCGATCTGGAGATCGCCGATCAGCGCCTCGTCGATACCACCGTCCGCGCCCCCGTGGGCGTGACCGGACAGGCCGCGACATCGCAGCCATCCGCCGCGGCTTCCACGCGATCCTATGGCATCGCCTCGCGCATGGTTTCGGTCGGTGAATACGTAAAAGAAGGCACGCCGATGTTCCGCCTGATCGCCGATGATCCGGTCAAGCTCCGCGCCAGCGTGCCGGAGCGCTACATTGCCGAGGTGAAGGTCGGACAGAATGTGTCGGTCCGCGTCGAGTCGTACCAGGATGCCTTCAAGGGAAAGCTGACCCGCATCAATCCCCAGGTGGACCCGGCCAACCGTACCTTTCAGATTGAAGCGGTCATCGCCAACCCCGAACGCCTGCTGAAGCCGGGGTCGTTCGCGCGGGCGTCCGTGCTTACCCGCACCGATCCGAAGGTGGTGTTCGCGCCCATCGAGTCGGTCACCACCTTCGCCGGCGTCTCAAAGGTATTCACCGTGAACAATGGCAAGGCGAAGGAAATGCTGGTGGAAACCGGCGACCACCGCGACCGCGACAACACAGTCGAGATCGTCAAAGGCCTGCAGGGAGACGAGAAAGTGGTGGTCGAAGGCGTCAGCAAGCTCGCCACCGGCGTCCCCGTGAAAATCCGCAGCAAGCCAGGTCCGGCAACGGCGGCGACTGCGGCGGTGGCGGGGACGGCACAGAGTGTTGTTGAGGTGTCCCGATGAGTCTTCCCGAACTCTGCATCAAGCGGCCGGTCTTCACGACCATGCTGATTCTCATGCCCGTGGTGGTGGGCATCCTCGCCTACTTCAAAATGGGCGTGGACCTGTTCCCCAACGTCGATCTGCCGGTGGTGAACATCACCACCACCCGCGGCGGGGCATCCGTGCAGGAGATGGAGACCGGCGTCACCAAGGTGATCGAAGAGGCGGTCAACACCATCTCCGGCATCGACGAGATGCGCAGCACCACCAAGGAAGGCATCTCGGTGGTCAACATCCAGTTCCTGCTGGAGAAAAACCGCGACGTGGCCCAGCAGGAGGTGCAGGGAAAGATCAATACCATTCTTTCGCGACTGCCCACCGGCACCGACGCACCCATTGTTGACAAGTTTGATCTCGACGCCTCGCCGGTGATGACCATCGCGGTCTCCGGCGAGCGCAGCCTGCGCGAGATCACCGAGATCGCCGACAAGCAGGTGAAGGATGCCATCAGCTCCCTCAGCGGCGTTGGATCCGTGACGATGGTTGGCGGCCGCAAGCGCGCTGTCCAGGTGACCGTCGATGCCGGAAAGCTCGAAGCCTACAACCTCTCCATCGCGCAGGTGCGGGCGGCGCTGGCCAGCCAAAACCTTGAGTTGCCCGGCGGCCGGGTCGACCAAAGCTCGCGCGAGCTGGTCTTGCGGACCATGGGGCGCATCGAGAACACCTCGCAGTTCAAAGACATCATCGTCGACAACAAGAACGGCCAGCCGATCCGCATCAAGGACATTGGGCGCGTTGACGACAGCGTCGAAGAGGCCCGCTCCACCGGCCGGCTCGATAATCGCAACGCGGTGCTGCTGGTGGTGCAGAAGCAGTCCGGGACCAACACCGTGGCCGTGATCGACACGGTCAAGGGCAAACTCACACAGCTCACCGCCGCCTTCGCCGTCGAAGGCAAGTCCGACCTGCACTTTGAGGTCATCCGCGACAACTCCCGCTTCATCAACGCCTCTCTGCACGAGGTGAAAAAACATCTCGTGCTGGGCTCGCTGCTGGTCGCCGTCACCATCCTGCTGTTCCTGCGTGACTGGCGCACCATGGTCATCGCCTCGCTCTCCATCCCGGTCTCGCTCATCGCCACGTTCATGGTGATGAACTGGCTGGGCTTCACCCTCAACAACATCACCATGCTGGCCATGGTGCTGGCCGTCGGCATCGTCATTGACGACGCCGTGGTGGTGCATGAAAACATCTTCCGCTGGATGGAAGAAAAAGGCTTCGGCGCCTGGGAAGCCGCCCTGGGCGCGACCAAGGAAATCGCCCTGGCGGTCGTCGCCACCACCCTGTCACTGGTCGTGATCTTCCTCCCCATCGCCTTCATGAGCGGGCGGGTGGGGCGCTTCTTCTTCTCCTTCGGCGTCACCACCGCCGTCGCCATCATGATGTCGATGCTGGTGAGCTTCACCCTTACCCCGATGCTCTGCTCGCGCTTCCTGAAGCTTTCGCCCAAGGCGCGCGAAGAGGGACAATCCCATCACAGCGGCGGCATCTATGGCCGGCTCTTCGAGCAGCCCTACCTCTGGACGCTGCGCTGGTCGATGCGCCACCGCTGGGCCATCGTGCTGGCCACCCTCCTCGTCACCTGCAGCGTCGTGCCGCTGGGAAAGATGGTGGGCAAGGATTTTCTTCCCAAGGATGACCAGAGCGAATTCGAGATCGCCATCACCACCCCCGAAGGCTGGACGCTCGACCGGACCGACCGGATGTTCCACGAGATCGAAGACCAGCTTCACGCCCTGCCGGAAGTGACCAACGTGCTCACCACCATCGGCGACACCACCGGCCGGGTTTCCAAGGCCCAGGGCGATGTCACCCAGGGCGGCATCTACGTGCGCCTGGTCGATCTTGAGAAGCGCAAGCCGCTCGATGGCAAGAAGTGGGACCAGTTCACCACCATGGCCAAGGCGCGCAAGATCATGGCGCAGTATCCCGACCTGCGCGCCAGCGTGCAGTTGCCCGCGGCCGTCTCCAGCGGCTCAGCCAACGCCGATGTCGAGTTCACCCTCGTCGGCCCGGATCTCGACCGCCTGACCGACTACGCCTCGCAGATCATCGCCTATCTCCGCCAGCAGCCCGGCCTGGCCGATGTCGATACCACCACCGCCCTGCGCAAACCCGAGCTGCAGATCACCATCGACCGCGACCGTGCCAGCGACCAGGGGGTCTCCGTCCAAACCGTCGCCTCAACCCTGCGCACGCTGGTCGGCGGCGAGATCGTCTCCGACTTCAAAGACAACCAGCTCGGCGAGCTCTATGATGTCTGGCTCCGCGCTGAAGGCATCGACCGCAACGACAAGGCCGCCGTCTCGCGCCTGAAAATTCCCTCCACCAAAGCCGGCCTGCTGGAGCTGGGCAACGTCGCCAACCTGCGCGAAGAGCGCGGGCCTTCGCAGATCGACCGCTTCTCGCGTCAGCGCAAGGTCACCATCATCGGCAACCTCGCCGGCGCCACCACAGACGTCGCCGTCGGCCTGTTCAACCAGGCCGGCGCCCAGGTCAAAACACCCGGCAGCAACATGATTGGACTGCCGCCAGATTACCAGCTCATCGCCTCCGGCCGGGCCAAAACCCAGGCCGAATCAAACGCAGCGTTCTTTGTCGCCCTGATACTTTCGCTGGTCTTCATGTACATGATCCTGGCCGCCCAGTTCGAAAGCTTCGTTCACCCGATCACCATCCTCCTGGCGGTGCCGCTGACGATTCCGTTCGCCCTGCTGTCGCTGATCGTGCTCGGGCAGGCGCTGACGATCTACTCGATCCTCGGCGTCTTCCTGCTCTTCGGCATTGTCAAGAAAAACGGCATTCTGCAGGTGGACTACACCAACGTCCTGCGCAGGCGCGCCGCGGAAGAGCCCTCGGAAGTGCCCGAGCTCTATCGCCACGGCCCCAACGAGCAGGCCCGCGGAAGCTGGGTGCGCTGGATGCAGCGCCGGCCCCTGGAAAAACGCGTGCGCCTCTGGGCCATCATGGAAGCCAACCGCACCCGCCTGCGCCCGATTCTGATGACCACAATGATGCTGATCGCCGGCATGATCCCCATCGCCCTCGGCGTCGGCCCCGGCTCCGCCAGCCGGGCCTCGATGGCCAAGGTCATCGTCGGCGGCCAGGCCCTCAGCCTGCTGCTGTCGCTGCTGGTGACGCCCGTCACCTATTCCCTCTTCGACGACATTACGTTGTTCTGGCAAAGGAGACGAGCCAAGAAGGCGCTTCCCGCATCCGTTGAACCGGCGCAGGTTCCCGCGGACATCGTGTTCGCCAAATGAGGCGAGAAGACGTGAAACGTGAAACATGAAAAGGGCAAGCAACACTTCTTCATGTTTCACGTTTCACGTTTCAGCTTGTCACCCCCTCAGCTTGGCACCTTGTCATCCTCCCTCCCCGCCGCCTGCGCCGCCGCGTATATCCGGCTGACCGGCACCCCCCGCGCTTCGCCAAGCGCCCGGCACTCCTCAAACTCCGGCGACACGTCGATCAATTCCTCTCCCACCCATTTCACCTTCACCGCCACCTCGCCGAATTCCGTCATCACCCGCCGCATCGCCCGCCGCGCCTCGTGCCGGTGGACATCGTGCACCCGTACGCCCAGCGTCGTCGTCTCGCGCAGCAGGGCATCCGCCAATGCCCCCTCCCGGTCGGCCGTCGCCAGCGCGTGCAGCACCACTGCCGGTCTGCCCTTCTTCATCTGCGCCGGCACCAGCCACACATCGGCCGCCCCCAGCCGGAATAATTTCTCCATCACCGGCGTGTAAAACTGCGGGTTCATGTCATCGATGTTCGTCGTCAGCTCGACCATGCCGAGCCCCGCATTCGCTTCCCCCAGCCACAGCCGCGCCACGTTCGGCCAGGCAAAATTCCGCTGCCCGCTGCCGATGCCAATCCGGTGCAACGTCATCGCCGGCTGGCCAAAGGTCGCCAGGTGCGCGAGAAGCGCCGCCCCAGTCGGGGTGAGCAATTCCCCTTCACCCGGCGCCGGCCGCGTCGGCACCTTCGCGGCTGCCAAAATCTCCAGCACCGCCGGCGCCGGCAGCGGCAACTGCCCGTGCTCGGTCTTCACCCAGCCGTGCCCCAGCGGCGCGGCCGACGCGTACAGCTCGCTGATATCCAGCGCCTTGATCCCCGCGCACGTCCCCACGATATCGACGATCGCATCCACCGCCCCCACCTCATGAAAATGCACCTTGTCGATCGTCGTCCCGTGCACCCGCGCCTCCGCCTCGGCCAGCCGCGTGAAGACGCCCAGCGCCCGGTCCTTCACCTCTTTGGAAATATCGGATGCATCCAGAATCTCGCGGATGTGGTGCAGGTGCCGATGCTGCTTGCTCTTCACCACCTGCACGGAGACCTGCGTCGCCCGCAACGCCCCCTTCATCACCGTCTGGGCATGAATCTGATACTCCTCGGCCGGCAGCGACAGCCGTGCCAGCGTCGCCCGCAAATTCTCCACCGGCCAGCCCGCGTCCACCAGGCAGGAAAGAAACATGTCCCCCGACAAGCCCGAAGGAATATCCAGATATCCAATCATCCCCGCATTATCCCGATGGGCCGCGATGCCGCAAAGCGTGGCGATGGAGGCGCCTGGAGCGTGGCGATCATCCCCTCCCAAGGTTACAACTCCCCCACGTCTCATGATGAACCTGTATGACATCGCCTACGCGCTGGGCCTCGTGGCCGGCGCCCCCTATTGGCTGCTCGTCGGCACCGCGCGAAAGAAGGTGCTGCGCGCCCTTCGTCAGCGCATGGGCGACGTAGCTCCACGTTCCGACACCGCCCCCGCCATAATGATTCACGCCGTCAGTCTCGGTGAAATGAATGCCACCCGCGCCCTGGTCGCCGGCCTCGCCAGCGCTCGGCCCGACTTGCGTTTCATCGTCAGCACCACCACCGAAACCGGCTGGGATCGCGGCCGCGAGTTGTATGGGACGAACGACCGCATCACCCTCATCCGCTATCCGCTCGACTTCTCGTCGGCCATCGCCCGCGTACTCGATCGCCTTCGACCCGCCGTCGTCGCCCTGATGGAACTGGAAGTCTGGCCGAACTTTCTCCTGCGCTGTCTGCAACGGGACATTCCGGTCGTTCTGCTCAATGGCCGGCTGACGGAAAAAAGCTTCCGCAACTATCGCCGCGGCGGGCCGGTGGTCTGGCGCATGTTCCGGCGCCTTGCCATGATCTGCGCCCAGGATGAAAGTTATGCCGACCGTTTCCGCACCTTGGGCGCTGCGGCGGAGCGCGTGCGCGTCACCGGTACCATGAAATTCGACACCGCCGCCGTCGCCGAGCGCGTCAGTGGCGACGACGGACTTGCCGCGGCAGTTGGCCTGCAACGGGATGAACCAATATGGGTCTGCGGATCGACCGGGCCGGGGGAAGAACAACTCATCCTCGAGGAATACCGCAGGTTATTACGTGAATTCCCCCGCCTGCGCCTGGTCATCGTCCCCAGAAAACCGGAGCGCTTCGACGAAGTCGCCGGCCTCATCGAATCCACCGGTTTTCTCCTCGTCCGAAGATCCACTGCGCAAACCTTGTTCCCAGCTCAGCAACAAAATCCGATCATCCTCGGCGATACCATGGGGGAATTGCGAACGTTCTACAGCCTGGCCACCGTCGTCTTGGTTGGCCGCACACTGGTCGATCTTGGCCAGCGCCAGCACGGCAGCGACATGATCGAACCGGCTGCCCTTGCCAAACCGACCGTGGTCGGGCCTTTCACCGGCAACTTCGCCGAGCCGATGAACGCGTTCCGCGCGGCCGGGGCCATGCGTGAGATCAGCACGCCGCGCGAACTCGGCGATGCTGTCGCGTCGCTGTTGCGCGATAATGCAGAAGCAATCAAAATGGGGCAGCTCGCCCAGGAAGTCGTCCGCCAGAATCAGGGCGCCACCGAGCGGCACGTGCGGGTCATTCTCGAACAACTCCAGGCGACGCCGGCCGATCTCATTTCGTCAGTCGAAACAAAATCGGAACATCATTGACCGCGATCGTGCCGAATCCCTGCGCCCGCGCCGCGGCCTTCAGCGCCGGTGACGGGTTATACAGATAGACCTCGGAATATCCCTCCGGGAGCGCCGGCGGCAGCCCATCGTCAAAGAGCAGCAGCCGCACCCGCGGTCCCAATTCATGGCTCAAGGCCAGCATGTTCGGGCCGTTGGTTTGAAATTGATCGGCGAGAATCAACGGCCGCGCTTCGGCATTCACCACGTCCGCCACCGCCGGGTTGTAATAGCTGGCCACCTTTGTCCACCATGTCCGAGCCGAGCCGCTGATGGAGCAGGAGATGATGCCGCACACAATGCACGCCGCCAGCAGTCCGTCCCGCGGTCGCCCGCGCAGGTTCGCCAGCAGGTATGCCGCGCAGATCAGCAGCGCCAGAAAACACGGAACCAGCAGGCGGAGAATCGTCGAGCGCTGCCCGCCGCGCAGCATGTCCGGCGCCAGCAGCGCAACAAATGGAACACACAGCAGGCAGAGGACCAGGAGCTTGCCTTCCATCGCCTCGCCCCGCCAAATGCTGCGCACGGCCAGGAAAGAAAACATGCCGCACACCGCCCACGAAAGCAGCGTCAATCCGCTGGCCAGATTCACTGGATGGAATTGATTCAACCCCGGCCGAAAATCCAGGAACACCGATGAAATCCCCATCAGCCACCACTGAAAATGCTTGACGATCCCCATCGGCTCCTGCACCCACATTGTGTTGGACGCGATGTGGGCGCGATAAAGAACCAGACAGACCAGCCACGGCGAAAAGAGCAACGCGGCAGCGATCAGCGACGGCACAAACCCCCGGCCATCACCTCTGCTCGCCGGTCCATTATCTCCCGACGCCACGAGCCGCCGCGCAATCATGAAGACAACCTGCGCCAACACCACCAGCCCCAGCGCGGTGTGGCAATACAAGCTCAACCCCACCACCAGCGCATAACGCCCCCAACTGCTGGCCGTGCCTTGCCGCAGGCAGCGCAGGAGTAACGCGCTGCTCAACAGCGTCATCACCGCGTACAGGCTGTATTCCCGCGCCTCCTGGGCATAGAGCACAAAAAACGGCGAGCAGCCCAGCAGCGCCAGCGCGATCAGGCCCACCCGCCTTCCAAAGGCCAGCGCACAAAACCAATACAGGCACGAGAACGCCAGCAGACTGATGATCGCCGACAGCCGGCGCAGCGACGCCACCGAATCGCCAAACGTCTGCGCCCACAGCCGTGCCAGCGCGTAATACAGCGGCGGATGTTTCGGGTCTTCGATGGCCAGCCGTTTGATCGTGTCCAGCGCGCTGCGCGAGCGGTCGACCCGTTGAAAGCGCAGCACATCGTCGGGGCTGAGAATCCTGCCGGAAAAGAGCTGGCCCATCGCCTCCGGCCCGCGATGTCCGGAAATCCCCAGCGACGTCATCGCCTCATCGTGCCAGTAGGTTTTGGTGTCCAGATGGGTAAATCGAAAATACATTCCCGCCACCAGGGCAGCGCACAACGGCGCCACCAACCACCCTTCGCCATTCCTCCGCGTGGGCGCTCCCTCCGCCGGCATCGGGCAATCCGCTGGCAAATTGATCTGCTCTACCGTCATAGAACACGTGGGCGCACCATCACCCCGTCTCAGGGCAATGGTTCAGTTTGAAATTTCTGGGTGCCACAGGTCGCGGTACTCCGAGACCTGTGCCGCGTAGCGACGCGGTAAGACACAGGTCTGCGAATACGCCGATCTGTGGCACCCAAACTGACGCACTACCCGTCTCAGCACAGTATCGGCCACAATCCCGCTCGCCTATAGTATGAAGCTGATGCAGATCGGACCCATCCAACTCGCCACCCCCTTCTGCCAGGCCGGCCTGGCGGGTTATTCCGACCGGGCGATGCGGCTCGTCGCCCGCCGCCGCGGTTGCCCGTACGCCGTCACCGAAGCCCTGCTCGACACCATCCTCGTCAACGGCGGCCAGGGATTGCGCCGCTCCATCGACATCAATGATGAAGACCATCCCATCGCCGGCCAGATTATCGGCAGCGATCCCGACACGATGGCACAGGCCGCGGTTATTCTCCACCGCGCTGGCTACGATGTGATCGATCTCAACTTCGCCTGCCCGGTGAAAAAAATCCGCAACAAAGCCCGCGGCGGGCACATGCTTTTTGACGCCCCGCGCGCCGTTTCCATCGTCAAGACGGTGCGCGATGCCCTTCCGCCGCACGCTACGACGACCGTCAGCCTTCGGCGGGGATTTGATGAATCAGCCGAATCTTGCGAGCGCTTCGATGAGATCGTCGAAACCATCTGGAGCTACCGGTATGCCGCCGTCCGCGTCCACGCCCGCACCGTTCAGCAGAAATACCTTGGCCCGGCCACCTGGCCGTTCCTGCGGCAGCTCAAGGCGAAATATCCGCAAAAAACCATCATCGGTTCGGGAGATGTCTTCACCGCCGAAGATGCCGTGGCGATGAAGCAGCAGACCGGCGTTGACATCGTCTGGATCGCCCGCGGCGCCATCGGCAATCCCTGGATTTTCTCCCACGCCGCCAGGCTGCTGAACGACCCGCACGCACGCCTCAATCCCCCCACCCCCCCTACCATCGCCGAGCAGCGCGATGCCCTCGTCGAGCACTTCGCCATCGCGATGCAGATTCACGGCGAAGCCCTGGCCGCCCGGCGCATGCGCAAGATGGGGATCAAATACAGCCGCTTCCATCCCGATGCCCCAACCGTCAAGGCCGGCTTCATCGCCGTCCACTCCCTGCGTGACTGGGATGCCGTCCTGCACAGCCACTACACCACCAACGCCCCCGGCGTCTGGCCGCGCGACGATGCCGCCGACGAGGTCAATGCCCCGGAGGAAGCCGCCGCGGGTGGCAGTCGGCAGTCGGCAGTCGGCAGTAAACAAGATCCACTGCCGAGTGCCGACTGCCCACTGCCGACTATAATTCCCCATGCACTCCCGCACCCCCGCCCGCAATCGCCTCGCCAAAGTCCTGCCCGAGGAATGGCGTAAGCATCTCGTCGCCCACGGCGCCCCCAAGCGCAAGTACACGGCCGTCTGCCGCGCCACCCTCGCCACCGGGCGAGTCATCGAAAACCTCATCGTCGAAGAGGGTTGGATCATCGCCCTCGACCGCGCCGGCCTGGCCGGGCATTTCGAGCAGCGCATCGATTTCGACCCCCGACACATTACTGAACTGCAGGTCATCCAAATCGTCTGAAACCGACTCCTTCCCCGAAGGGTGAAATGTTGGTCCACCGCATCACCCCGGCGTTCGACGTGGAACGCCGGCGCGGTTGAAGTTGGCGAACGTCTGGTTATGACCCCGCTGCTGGCCGCCATGGAGCGGCAGATTGCTCTTCTTCGGCCCGGTGAGATTCCCCAGCGTTCCTCCGCCGAATGCGGCCGGCCGGTTCAAACTTTCCTTGATCTGCTTGATCGTGTGTGAATCTTTCCCTTCCGCCCCGCCTCCAGCCGCGGCCGCCTCCTGCGGTTTCTTGGCCGAAAGCATCTTGGCGGCGCTCTCGGCCGCGAGATTGGTGTCGATTACCGGCATTTCGGCTTCGCCGCCGCCCGCGCCCGCCCCCGCGGACTTAGCCTTGGCGCTTTTCCTGGCGCCCCCGCTCTTTGCTCCGGTGTCGCTCTTCTTGGCTTTGGCCATCGGTGTGGTTCCTTTCTCCCGACAATTCTACCGCCCCGTCCGACGAACGAAAGACATTTCTGTCTCCAATCCGGCGAATTTTGCGCGAAATTCAGGATTTCACCGCAGGGCCGCGGAGAGCGCGGAGAAGAGAGAATGAAACGTGAAACTGCTCTGCTGAAATCCTCTGGGGCACGCCGCAGAGCCCTCACCCCAACCCTCTCCCGGAGTACCGGGAGAGGGGGTAAGAGCGGAAGCGCTTCGGGGATTTCAGCAGAGCAACGTGAAACGTGAACAGAGGAGCCACTTTTCATGGTTCATGTTTCACGTTTGTGAATTGCATTCTCTGCGTGCTCTGCGGCTCCGCGGTGAATCCGCGTTTCGTCTCGATTTTCAGCCCGCACTCCGAACAGCGATCGCTGCTGGCCCGCAGATCATATCCACATCCCAGGCACCGCCCCTCCGCCAGCCACTGCCGGTGTTGCCGCCGCCGGCGCAGGGTCGGCAGGAGCATCCAGGCCGGCAACAGCGCCGTGGCGAACACTCCCACCGCATAGGGCACGGCCACCAGCCGCGTCGGCACGAACATCTTCCATATCTGCCCGGTGCGCTGATCGTATCCGCGGACAATCTCCGTCCGCCCTTCCGTCGCCACCCCGAAGGCGAGCCATCCCCGATAGACCGGCCGCTGCCCCAGGATCACCGTCATGGTCGGAATCGTGCCCGAGCACCAGCGCGTCGGCAAATCCCCCACCCACTTCGACGCCACCGTGATGCGGAACTGCCCCGGTATCGTCACCAGCTCATAGTACGTTCCATCCGCCAGCGACGGGTCCCCGGGATGCCGCACCATCACAAAAAGATCGGTCGTAAAATGGCTCCGCACCCAGCCGGCGATAAATGCCATGCACAACACCAGCGACACGATCGAAAGAAAAGTCAGCACCCGGCGTTTCATTGCTGGTCATTGTAGTCTCGGGGGCGATGTTGGGTGCAATTTATTGCACCACCAATCGCGGGGGCCGGTATACAATGCCTACGTCCATTTCACCGGCAAGGAGAATTTTATGGTAGTCGTGCGCGACATTTTTCAATTGAAGTTCGGGCAGGCCAAGGAAGCGGTGACGCTCTGGAAGCAGGTGATCGCCATCAACCAGCGGCGCGGCTACGGTACCGCGGCCACGCGGATGCTGACCGATCTGGTCGGCCCGGCCTACTACACGCTGATCCTGGAGACCACGTTCGATTCCGTGGCACAATTTGAGAAGGGCATCAAGGAAGTGCTGGCCGATCCGGAATGGCGGGCGATTTACGCCAAGATCATCCCCCTCACTGAGAGCGGGCGGCGGGAAATTCTGTCGGTCGTGGCGTAGAGCGCTGGCGTCTGTCGAGGCCGCTCATCGAGTAACGACCTTCATCACCGGGAGGTGCAATCCATTGCACCCTACATGGTCCCTATTGCACCCATGCCCCCCTCCCCGCAGATTCTTCCCTATGCCACGCCTGTCTCCGCTGCGGCGAAACCTCGGCTCATCTGGCTTGGGCTCCATCTGCCTGGCCTGGTCGCCCTCTTCCTGCCGTTTGCCTATGGCGTCTCCGTTTTCGATGCCATGCACGAAGCCGCTCGAATTCTCACACAATGGGACTGGGGACATGCCGACCTTGAGATCACTGCCTTCGCCTTCCCCTTCTGCCTTTCGGTTCCGCTGCTTCTCCTGGCGGTCTCGTTGACCTTCGGTCGTCTTCGCCTCGCGGCGATCAGCTTCGCTGCAATCCTGGCGGCAATCACCTTCATCGCCAACCTTGGCACGCTCTGCATGTTCTTGGGGAACCAAACCGCCGAAATTCTGAAATTCCTGACCCTTCCCGCCGCCATTCTCCTGCTCGGCGCCGGCGTGCTGGTCTTCGCCGCGGTCTACCGCCGTAATTCGCTCCAATCCTTGCTGGCGATTCTGCTGGCCTGCCTCTACTGCTCCAACGCCTCTCTCTGTTTCATCGGCTTCGCCGACAGGGCCGAATCCGGCTACTACCTCAGCCTGGCCGCCTGCGCCGCGTATACCGCCGATGTTATCCTCCGCATTCGCGCTTCGAGTAGCTGAATCGACCTTGGATAGACTTGCAGCCTTTCAGCAATCGAGAGGCGCGCGATAAAGCCCACGGCAGGAGATGCCGCGGGCTTTGGTATTTCGGTCGAACGTTCTATCGAAGCCTACCACGCAAAGTGGGCGAACGCCTTGTTGGCGTCGGCCATGCGGTGGGTCTGTTCGCGGGTGTTGATGGCGTTGCCTTCTTTCTTGAAGGCGGCCATGAGCTCATCGGCGAGGCGCTGGGACATCGGCCGACCGCCGGCGGCGCGGCAGGCGTTGATGATCCAGCGGAAGGCCAGCGATTGCTGGCGGCGCTTGTTGACCTGCATCGGCACCTGGTAGTTGGCCCCGCCGACGCGGCGGCTGCGCACCTCGACGTACGGCTTGACGTTGTTGATGGCGGTCTCGAACAGTTCCAGCGGCGGGACATCCTTCATCTTCTTGGTGGCGAGGTCCATCGCATCGTAAAAAATCTTCTGGGCGACCGACTTCTTGCCGGCCCACATGATGCAGTTGATGAACTTGCTGACCAGCTTGCTGTTGTAGCGCGAGTCAGGCTTGAGGATGTCTTCGCTTGCGGTGAATTTCTTATATGCCATAGGGAACTCTTACTCTCTTGAACCAAACTTTCGTCAACGCCGGCTGAGCCACCAGACAAAAAGCACCATCGCGGCCAGGATGAAAACGGCCATGAAGATGAGGCTGGCCATTCCCTGCCGAACTTCGGTGGGAGGCGCTTCGGCCAGGAAGCTCATGTCTGGGAAGCTCATATCCGAAAAAATCCCGCCTCGTCTACTTGCTCGCCTTGGTGCCGTATTTCGATCGGCTGCGCTTGCGGCCGTCAACGCCCAGGGTATCCAGGGTGCCGCGGACAATATGATAGCGCACGCCGGGCAGGTCGCGCACGCGCCCGCCACGAACCAGTACAATGCTGTGTTCCTGCAGGTTGTGCTCTTCGCCGGGAATGTAGGCCGTCACTTCCTTGCCATTGCTCAGGCGCACGCGGGCAATCTTGCGCAGGGCGGAGTTGGGCTTTTTCGGGGTCATGGTCTTGACCTGCAGGCACACGCCGCGCTTCTGCGGGCAGGCCACCAGGTCCTTGACCTTATTGATCCGCGCCAGGCTCCGGCGCGGCTTCTTGATCAACTGATTAATCGTCGGCATAGGCGTCTAACAACCCTTCTACAAGGTAAAAACCGCATTGCGGAATTTAGAAGCGGGGAAGTATAGGAAAACAACCCCGCGCTCGCAAGAGGGGGCAGGAAGATTTGTCATACCAAAGTTGTAATGTCCGGTCTTAACCAAGTTGAAGTGTCCGGTTTC
>DAIOHQ010000049.1:0-23512 GCA_036744635.1 Tepidisphaeraceae bacterium
GCTTGGGAGCCGCTTCGACCCAGCCCACTACCGAGCCGGCGTCAGCGCAAGTCGAGAAACCTGCGCCCGATGTGCGCCAAGAAGTAACCGAACCCACCACGCGCGTCTCTGAAATTGCCGGTTCGCAATTGCTGCCCGCTGGTGCGCGAGAGATTTTCGAGGGTTATTGGGGAGCGATCGGCAGCAGCAATTGGAACGCTGCATTTGCTTATCTGGGACCGGACTTTCTAGGCCTACGAGGAGACCGTAAGGAGCAGATGGCCGGTTGGAAACGCGCTGCCGCACACCATACGCTTGCCGCGCTGCGCATCAAAGTAACTCAGGTCGATGCACCGAAGCGATACAACAGCGCATTGCCCAAGGCTGATCGGCATTGGGACGGGGATCTCTGCGTCGTCCACTTCAGTTGCACTTTAGTTTCAAGAGGCCAAGCTGCAAACGATAAGGAGGAGGCGGAAACAAGGGACATGAAGGCGGTGTTGCTGCGGGACAAGCGGCAGTGGCGTATTGTAACCGAAGAGGTTGGGCCTCCCGCCAATCAAGCGGCCTTGGAGGTCGTGCAACAGCTCATGATGCAGGTTCGCGATTCCTTCGATAGCATCACAGTTTGGCAGGGGAAATCGGAGGTGTTACTGTCAGATAAGGTCAAAGCCGAATTGAAAGAGGAGTTGGATGATAAGAAGCTGATTTGGGAAGCACAGGGGATAACTTTGACTGGCGAGAAGCGGGATCAACCAATGATTCAACAATCCCTAATCGTCAAGTCAAGCGGGAATGATAAATCTGAGAAACGATATACTGTATTGATCACTCTGAGAGTAGAAGACGGCCGCGCTCAGTTGCTAACCATCAAGGTCGAGCCATCTGCGGACAAGTAAGCCGACTCTTTTACTGATCTTCGTAGGAGTCCTCGAATGAAGATTTCCGGTACGATAATGTTAGCGGCAGCAATGTTATCATATCCTATTTGTTTTCTCAATCCAGCTCACGGAGTGCGGGCGCACGAAGTACATCCTGCGACTGCACCCCACACTGATGGCACCGTGAGAAAGGAGTTATTTCGCCAGGAATGCGCGAACGTCGCGATGTCATCCTGAGGTACCCCGAAGGATCTGGCCAATTTCTCCGAGCGATGCCAGATGCTTCGGAGTACCTCAGCATGACAGGTTCGGCATTGTGTTAGGAGTTGTAAATCATCGTTGCAATTCCGCGCCATTGTCATGCTGAGGTCCACCGAAGCATCTGGCCTGATCCTGCAATCCACCCAGATCCTTCAGAGTACCTCAGGATGACATCAAGGCCGGATCAAAAGCGCGGAATTGCGCACAGTTATTTAGCAGTCGGAGTGTCAGTACGTGAGAGTGCGGCGGGGGACGGAGGAGCCGGTCAGGGTGATGGTGTCCTTGCCGACGGTGACGGTGAAGGTCATGGTGACGCGGACGACGCGATTGATTTTGGTCATCGGGTCGGGGGCGGAGTCGGCGGTGAAGGTGGCGACGGCGACGTTGCGGGCGACGATGTAGTCGCGGTCGTTGAGAATGTCGTTGGTGATGAGCTTGAGGGCGCTCTCGGCGGGGAAATATTTGTAGGTGCGGTCGTGGCCATCATCGGTGATCAGGTCGATGTGGTCGGAGTAGACCTGGCAGGCCTGGCAGCGGCGCAGCGAGGCCTGAATCTGGTTCATGCTGACGCGGACGGCCTGGGAGGCGCGGAAGAACTTGTCGTTGTCGGAGATGGCCGCGGCGGCGGCGGCGAAGGAGGCGGCGACGGCGATCAGCAACATGCTGGTAATGGCGAGGCTGATCATCAGCTCGATGAGGGAGAGGGCGGAGCGGGGGGAGGGGACGCGGCGACGCCGGGATGCGGCGACGCGGGGAAGGGAGAGAGGGGAGGGGGTGTAGCGCTCGAATGTGGCGTCCCAATTGTGGCACGGGCTACCAGCCCGTGCGCAAGAAGCGATAGCGCCTCTGCCGTAGCACGGGTTTTCCTGAACCCGTGCCGAGTAGCGCGACATCCTCACACGCTGATGGAATCGGAGAGTTTCTGGCACGGGTTGGAAACCCGTGCTACGGCAGAGCGGAGCGCTGCGCTTCTTGCGCATGGGCTGGTAGCCCATGCCACATTGGTAGCCACTTGCGACGCTGCCGTCGCCGCGTCGTTCTCCTGCCTTCATCGTCGAATTCATGGCTGCACCTCGGCATACGTGTCGGGCAACGGGGCGAAGTGGCTGCCGAAGTAGACGCCGGAGGGATAGTTGGTGGTGCCGGTGGAGGCGATGGTGATGGCGGCCGAGCCGTCGAGGGAGAGGGTGGTCTCGTCGAGGTTGATGACGGTGCCGTTGACGGTGCCGCCGGCGTTGCCGGACATGGCCACCTGGCTGGCGATGATGCTGCCGCCGACGGTGCCGAAGTCGCCGGAAAAATTCACCGCGAAGTTGGGGGCGAGGATGAACGATCCGGTGAGCGTGCGCAGGTCGCCGTAGGAGGCGGGGAGCGTGTCGACGGCGGTGGCCGTGACCGAGCCGGTGAAGTTGAGCTGGTTCTTGCTCAGGTCAAAGTTGGCGCCGTTCTGCACCACGATCACGCCCTGAATATCCAGATTACCGGCGAATTCAACGACGTTGGGGGATTGCACGTAGAGCACGCCCTTGATAATCGTTGTACCGGTGAACCTGGGGTTGGTATTCGGCGCGATGTAAACGTTGTCCAGCGTGGTCTGGTTGGTGTACTTGGTGGTGGCGTAGGATTGAAAGATGGTGGTGTCGATGGTGGGAAATTCGGGAGGCGAGACGCCCTTGTGAATGTGATTGGCGGCGATGTCGCCGGAGTCGGTGGAGCCGCCGACCGATGCGCCGGAATAGTTGACGATGCCGGTGGAGTTGGTGATGGAGATGTCGCCGCTGACTTCCTTGCCGCCAATGTCCACGGGGACGGCGGCGGTGGAGGTGGAGAGGACCGAGCCTTTGGTGGGGTCGGTGGCGCCTTTGATGACCGAGGCGCCGGCGGTGACGATCTGGCCTTTGGAGGCGACGCCGTAGTTGAAGATGGCGCTGGCGTTGGCGGCGATGCCGTAGTTGAGCTGGATGGCGCGCTGGATGGAGGTGTTGTTGTGCTGGCCGGTGATTTTCACGATCAGCTTGTCGGCGGTCTGGGTGATGGAGGCGCGGAAGCGGGCGCCGTCGGTGGTGTTGTCGAGATAGATCCAGGCGGTGGGAGAGGCGGGGATGTTGATCGTGTTGCCGGTGAGGCCGACGGTGTTGGCGCCCATGTTGGCGGTGTTGTTGAGGGCGTTCTGCAGATAGGTGTAGACCTGGGAGAGATATTGGTCGGTGGGGGTGTTGTGGGGAAGGTCGACGTTGGCGAGGTGGTAGCGGATGAACTGCATGCCGGATTCGGCGGCGAGGTTGGCGCGCGAGCCGTATTGCTCGTTGCCGGCGATCTGCACGGCGGCGGTGACGGCGGCGAAGAAGCCGACGGCCAACGTGGAAAAGAGGACGAGGTAGAGCATGGCGATGACGGCGGTGACGCCGGAGCGGTTTGGATAATGTTTTCGCATACAAGCCTCTCAGAGCAGTCGGCAGTCGGCGGTCGGCAGTCGGCAGTGAAGAATTTGCTGCCGACTGCCGACTGCCCACTGCCGACTATTGCGTGTAGGCCACCAGCCAGCTTGTCTGGCAGACCAGCGCGCCCTGGTGGTTGATGGTGACGGTAATGCGCGACATTGGCCGCTGATCGGGGGTGAGCGAGCCGTGGGGGACGACGAGGGTCAGTCGGTTGGGATCGACGCTTTCGACTTTGATGGTCTGGCTCCAGGTGAGAAATCCCGCCAGCGGCTGGCGGCGGGCGTCGATGGGCGGGGAGAAGGTCATGCCGTCGAAGTCGTCGAGGTCATCGTAAGTTGAGAGGGTTTCGCCGAATTCCGGGCCCCAGTTGGTGGGAGAGGTGGGAGAGGTGAACGCGACGCTCTGGGTGAGCTCGCGGAAGTTGTTGGCGATGTTGAGGCCCATGGTAAGGTTGTTGGCGTTGGCGTTGGACATGGTGCCGGCGGCGAGCAGGCGGACCATGGAGACGCACCCGATGCCGACGA
Source organism: Tepidisphaeraceae bacterium (assembly GCA_036744635.1). GTDB lineage: Bacteria > Planctomycetota > Phycisphaerae > Tepidisphaerales > Tepidisphaeraceae > DAIOHQ01. The sequence goes on from DAIOHQ010000049.1 coordinate 4,087, forward strand.
TGGCGGTGACGATGGCGGCCTCGATCAGCGTGAAGCCGCGTTGGCCGCGCAAACTGCGTGGGGGTTTGGGGCGGGATTGGAGATATTGGGCGTTCATCATGGATGATATCGAATTCAAACCGGTGGCAGGCAAACTCCCGGCGCCTTCTGTTGTATCGGATGGAGGAACGAGGGGGTGAAGGGCCGATAATCGTCGACTCTGAATTGAAATAACCGCGCCCGATTCCGGCCCATTCATACACTGGCGATGTCATTCTGAGGTATTCCGAAGAATCTGGCTGGATCGACGTTCGGGGCCAGATCCTTCGGAGTACCTCGGGATGACAGATGGCCCAGGCTCAGCACACGGCTATTTCCTGATTCCGCGCCCCGCGAAAATTCCGATCATCAGGCCGCCTTGCGCCAGCGTTTCACCGCGATGGGGAGCTGGAAGACCATTTCGCCGGCGGTGGCGGCGCCGTCGTCCTGGATGAATTTGGCGCTGTAGGCGGCGGCGAGGATGAACAGGCCCTGGGCATAGAAGGTGCAGCGCAGGTCGGTGGAGAGGCCCAGGGCGCTCAGCCAGCCGGGGAGATAGCCGCCGATCATCGGCATCGGGGCGGCCAGCAAAACGACCAGGATCGAGTAGATCGCGAGCTGCACGGAACGGCCTTCCTTGGGGGTGACTTTGTAGACGAGGGTGGTGAGGGCGACGGCGATGCCGGCGCTGAGCGTGCCGCTGATGGCGTTGACGGGGATGAAGATGGAGTAGACGGCCGGGGCGCTGGCCGCGAATTTCCAAAGGCACGGCAGCGGGGCGATGCCGCAGGCGCAAATGAGAAGCACGGGGCGGCAGCCGTAGCGGTCGACCATTCGGCCCCAGAAGGGTGACGCCAGCAGCATGGCGAGCAGGCCGACGCCGCTCAGAATGCCGACGCCGAAATACGACATCTTCAGGTCGCGCAGCATGTAGGTGGGATAGAACGGGCCGGCGATGCCCTGCATGCTCCAGAGCAGGGCGAAGACCGCGACGCTCATCAGCGCCTTGTTGGCGAAAGTCTGCTTCACGAGCGAGAGGAAGGGAGTCTGGCGTTCACTGGCTTTGAGCGGGACATCCGGCTGGGGCATGAAGAGAAGGGCATTGGCGAGGCCAAAGAGCATGCCGAGGATAAAGACGATGCGGAAGGCGGGCATGCCCATGCCGGCAACATGGTCGAGGAACAGGCCTTGAGCGAGCGAAATGACGGCCGCGATGATGCCGCCGTAGACGTTGAGCTGGCCGAAGAACGTGCCGCGGATGCGTTCGGGAATCAGATCGCCCACCCAGCTCGCCCGGGCGTTGCCGGCGACGTGGCCGAAGAACGTGAGGGTGGTGATGATCGCGATCAGGGCGTGGACCTGGATGTTCTGGTCAGTGCGATGAAAGACCGCGGGCAGGCAGATGACCACGCCCCAGCCGAGGGCGTTGACGATCGAGGAAAGGACGGTCATGCGGCGGCGGCTGACGCCGCGCTCGGCGGCCATCGAGGCGAAAAGCTGGGCGACGACGCAGAGCATCGGGAGAGTGCTGAGCAGGCCGATGTGGTTGTTCTGGGCGCCGAGCTTCAGTGCGTAGCCGATCAGGAAGACGCCGCCGGTGGAGGCGCCGTAGATGGCCCCGAGCATGGCCTGGGCGTAGGACAGACGGATGGCTTGGCGCACCGTCGGCGTCGGCAGGATCGTTTCGGAATGCATTTCTCTCTCGCTCCAGCGGCAGGGGAATGGGCGAATCGCAACCAAATGACGGCCGCAAAACAGCACGCAAGCCGTCCGCGATTCACACTGACACCCACTGCACTTGCTGCTGTTCGTATCGGCTGGGAGAGGGGCAATTTGAACAAGGAAGGGAAGGAATTTTCGAGATCGCAGGGATTGGGGGGAAGTAGGTCCGATAATTCGGATTCGGTCTTTGTCAGGCGCGATGACCGATGGGCGGGGAGTTCATATAATCTCATTATGAAGTTCACGAAGATGCATGGAATTGGCAATGACTACGTTTACGTCAACGGGTTCGAGGAGCAGGTTGCGGACCCGGCGGAGGTGGCGCGGAAGGTGGCGGACCGGCATTTTGGGATTGGCGGCGATGGATTGATCCTGATCCTGCCGTCGCGGGTGGCGGATGTGCGCATGCGGATGTTCAACGCCGATGGGTCGGAGTCGGAGATGTGCGGCAACGGCGTGCGCTGCGTGGCGAAGTATGCCTTCGACCATGGCCTGTCGCGGAGCAATCCGATGAAGGTGGAAACCGGCCGCGGCGTTCTGACGCTCGAGCTGCACACCGCCAACGGCAAGGCCGAGCAGGTGACGGTGAACATGGGGCATCCGATCCTGAATCTGCCGGACATTCCGGTGGATACGTCCAAGGTGGTCAAGGCGATGCACAAGCACGAGTACACCATCACCCTCAGCGAAAACCACACCCGGATGACGCCGGCGGCCAACGTGCAGGCCCAGGAGGCGATGCCGATGGACTGCGTGTTCGTGTCGATGGGGAATCCGCACGCGGTGACATTTGTACACAACGTGGAATCGCCGAATCTCAATTACCTCGGCCCGCTGGTGGAATACAACAAGGCCTTTCCCCGGCGGATCAACGCGCATTGGGTGCAGGTGATCACCCCGCAGGAGGTGATCATGCGCACCTGGGAGCGGGGCAGCGGGATAACCATGGCCTGTGGCACCGGCGCCTGCGCGGTGTGCGTTTCCGGGGTGTTGACCGGCCGAACGGAGCGCAAAATTCTCGCCCACCTGCCCGGCGGAGATCTGACCCTGGAGTGGCGGGAGTCGGACAACAATGTCTCCATGACCGGCCCGGCGACGGAAGTGTTCACCGGAGAGTGGAAGATCTAGCGGGCATCAGGCAATATGTGCTCCCTGCGGAAGCGAGAAGGCGAACCATGACTTTAGCGCCAACCATACTGCGTCCCTTCGAGCCCGGCACTACCGGGTGGGTGGCGGATGACTTGAACGATCCGCACATCGGAGCGATCTGGGAAGCCGGTCATTACGAAATTGTGGAAGGAGTCCTTGCCCTGATGCCTCCAGCGCTCTTTGACGGCAGTGCGCCGCTGTTCCGGTTGGCGACGATGATTCAGTCCCGCATGCGCGAGCTAAAGATTACCGGAGACTTTGCCCCGGAGGCGGATTACATCCTGACGCCGCGGCGGGTGGCCAGGCCGGACATGGTGCTGCTTCTCTCCGATGACCTGGAGCGCCAAGGCAAGGAAAATGCCCTGCGCGGCAAAGTCGATGCAAAGTATGGCCGGCTGCTGGTGCCTCCGGCGCTGATCGTCGAATCCATCAGCCAGGGACATGAGGATCATGATCGAATCGTCAAACGCAATTGGTACGCCGAGGCACGAGTGCCGCACTACTGGATGCTGGATGCGCGGATCAAGTCGCTGGAGTGCCTGAAGCTGCATGGGGATCAGTATGAACAGGAAGCCTTGGGAAGCGGGACCCAAACCATCCATTCCTCCCTGCTCGGCGGGATCACCATCGCGCTGAGCGAAGTGTGGGTCTGAAGCACCTGAACCACAAACCCGCATGTCCATGCGGCGCTGACTGAGCGCTAATCGTTAGTGCCCATCCACTTTTCCTGCCGGCGGGGTGATGTGCTTCACGGCTTTCCAGCTCCAGCGGGGATGCTCAACCAGCAGCTTCCATTCCTTGGTGGTGGGGTCGAGCCATTTCACGTCATTGCGATGATATTGCATGGCATAGCCGACACGCGGCTCAGAGGTATCGTTGGCGCCCGAGCCGTGGACCGTCAACCGCGTGAAGGCCACCAGGTCGCCGGGGCGCATGCGGATGGGGAGGAAATCCTCGGGGTCGTACAGCACCATGCGCTGAAGCTCGCCGTCGCTTGAATCCTTGCCTTCGAGCGTGCCGGCCAGATGGGAGCGCGGCACGAGCTGCAGGCAGCCGTTCTCCGGCGTCATCGGGTTAAGTGCCATCCAGAGATTGATCCCCGGGCCGTCAAAGCGGGTGTATTGGTTGTCCTGATGGAAATAAAAGCGGCCGCCGCCGGGGCTTTTTACCGCGGTGAAGGGGAGATAGGGCGTGGCTGGCCCGCCCATGAGCTGGGATGCGATCGACAACAGGTTTTCGCTGTAGACCAGTTTTTCCAGGCCGCTGCCTCCAAGGAATTCATTGCTCTGTTTCAGCTTGGTCGTCGCCAGGCCGATAACCCGCATGATTTCCATGACCTCGCTGCGAAGCAGGCCGGCGGTCTGCTCGGTCATGACTCCGGGCAGGAACAGCCAGCCCTCCTGCTGATAGAACTTGATCTCGCCGTCGGTCAATTGCACCCTGGCAATCGGATCGGCGGCAGCTTGCATTGTGGTCATTGCGGAAATTATCCGATGCCACTTTCTGACATGCAAGCTGCATGGAGTGCGATCGGCTAGCGCTCTTTGTTGCGGGTTTGGCTGAGTTCTTCTTTGCGCACCACGCCGATGTGCTGCGGGCAGTCGATGCCGAGGCGGACGGCCTCGCCAAGCAAATCCACCACCGTAATCCGCACCAGCGGGCCTACCGAGATGGATTGGCCGGGAGAAAGCTCGTGGGCGCTCTTGAAAAGCGCCCCATCGGACGGCCCGCCAATGACCCTGCCCTGCGCCACCAGGCGCACCGTCTTCTCGTCGATATCGGTGGGCGAAATGACGATGTGATTCCCCGGCGTGAAATTCGTGCCTATGAGCACGGCCTGATCGATGGAACGGGTGATGAGAATCATAGGTGCGATCAGTGCGAGTGACTTCAACAATGAAAGCGCCATATCGGACGCTGCCAGCCCATGCACGGTATTGTACCGCACGGCGTTTCGGATGCCAGACGTGCGGCCGATGCATGGCACCTTCTTGCCATTGCATCCGCAGCCTGAAAGCACGAGAAGTGGGAATCGCGCGGGTTTATCTCGGACTATGAAAAAATGACCCAGCGCACCGCGAAGACGGTCACGCTGTACACCATGGTCACCACCAGCATCCCGGTGATGAAGTGCAAACGGGTCTTCTTATCGGCTGGGTGACTACGGCTGCTCACGGCTTTTCTCCCACGCATCGTCCCACAACAACTGGCATCAGCATGACACAACTTGCTGAAAAGGCCACGATGGGTGCTCTCCAAAGGCGGTATCGGACCATCGTCGCCGACGCTTTATGCAGTTTATACAGACTATGCTCCATCAGGAGCAAAATTATTGACCGTTGGTCGGAACATGGTCCAATAAGACCTGACAACTAGCCGTTGGCAACTTTCAGTGCAGCAGCCTTTCGCAGACGTGCAGGATGATATAGGTGATGCCCGCGATGAATGCCGAGCAGGGAATCGTAAGGATCCAGGCCAGCACGATGCGCTGGCCCCAGATCCAGCGCACGGAGCGAACGCCTTTGGTGGTGCCGACGCCGAGAATGGCGCCGGTGATGGCGTGGGTGGTGGAGATGGGAATGTGTCCGAAGGTCGCCCCGATGATGGTGGTGGCCGCGGAGAGTTCCGCGCAAAATCCGCCCACCGGCTGCAGTCGCGTGATGCCCGAGCCCATGGTCTTGACGATGCGCCAGCCGCCAAACATGGTTCCCAGGGCGATGGCCAGGTGACACGAGAGGATGATCGGCATGCCGTATTCGTGCTTGACCCAGGGAAGATGAATCGAGCCCCAGTGTGTCCAGTCGCCGTGCCCGCCGGCCGCCCCGTAGCCGGCCGCCGTCAGCAGCATCACGATGATTCCCATCGTCTTCTGGGCATCGTTGCCGCCGTGGCCGAGGCTGTAGATGCCCGCTGAGACAAGCTGCAGCCGGCGGAACAGGACATCTACCTTGTTGGGCGTGGACCGGCGGAACACCCAGGAGACCACGACCATGTTGAGCGCGCCGAGGATAAATCCGATCAGCGGAGACAGGAAAAGAAACAGCAGCAGCAGTCCCCAGCCCCATCCGAGGATGATCGCCCCGAACCCGGCCTTGGCGATGGCCGCTCCGGCGATGCCGCTGACCAGAGCGTGCGAAGAACTGGTCGGCAGCGCCAGCAGCCAGGTAATGATGTTCCAGACGATGGCGCCCATCAGACCGCCCCAGACGACGTAGATGTCCAGGTGCTGGGTGTGAACCAGGCCGGTGCCGATGGTCTTGGCCACGCCGGTGCCGAATGCAAATGCGGCGACGAAGTTGAAGAACGCCGCCCACACCACCGCCTGCGCCGGGGTCAGCACGCGCGTGGAGACCACTGTCGCGATCGAGTTGGCCGCGTCGTGAAAGCCATTGAGAAAGTCGAAGAACAGGGCGACCAGGATGATGAAAAAGACGAGCAGGAGCATCCCGGTGGATCCGGAGGGGGCGGGAGCCGTCGTCAGTGCCAGCGAGGTGAGTGCGGTCATGGTTACTTGCCGAGAGGGTTGAGGGCGGCGGGCGCTGGCGCGGGCATCACCCGTTTTTCAAGACGATGCGCTCCAGCACGTGGGTGACATCTTCGCAGCCGTCGATGGCGTCTTCGATGAACTCATAGAATTCCTTCCATTTCATCACGTGCAGGGCGTCATGGGTTCCATCGTACAGCTTGGAAATGGCCGCGTGATGGTTGTCGTCCCCGACATTCTCGAGGCGATGCACCTCGATCAGCTTGTCGCTCAATTCCGACAGCTTGCGGCTCTTGCGCAGACGATGCACGGCCTCGTTCAGCGCCACAGTCGCCTGCACCAGCACATCCGCCTGCTTGGCAAACTGGGCCTCCATCGCCGTTACGTGATAGAGCGTCAGGCGCTTGGCCAGCGCGTCAATCGTGTCAACGATGGTGTCCAGCTCGCCGACGAGAGTATGAATGTCTTCGCGGTCGAACGGGGTGATAAAGGTGCGGTCGAGGCGCTCCAGGGCCTGATGGGCCAGGTCGTCGGCATCGTGCTCGGCCTTGCGGATGCGCTGGATCGACGGCTGCACGTCGGGGAAATTCTGCACCAGCGTCCGCAGGTACTCGGCCGTCGAAACCGCATGGCTGGATAGTCCCTCGAAGAGATCAAAGAAGACGGTGTCTTTGGGGAGCAGGTTGAACATGAAGGGATGATTCTCGGTAAAATCTGGTTTGGGATCCGTGTGCTTCTGGTTAGGACCGCAATTGTACGGTGGACGAAAATTGAAGCAAGTTGCAAAAGCTGTCGCGCCATGCTGCAAGGGTCTTTACATAGAAGTCAATGCCCGGATAGAATGATACTCGATGGCGGCGAAAGTGGAAATCACGCCCGAAGCCTTTGAGCAGGCGCAAAAGTTGAAGGAGCCCATCTACTCGCGCGTCATGGGTATCGTAGGCCGATTGAAGGACTGGCCCGCCGTCAGCGGCGCAAAGCCTTTGCGCCACGGCTTGGCTGGACACTACCGTATCCGGACCGGTGATTACCGGGTGCAATTCCGGGTTAAAGGCGAGACGATTATCGTCGAGCAAATTGGGCATCGCGACGGCTTTTATGGAGGTTGAACCATGTTGGCAGGCACCATTCAAGTCAGTGGCAAACGCTTCGTCATCGTGCCGGAGGCGGAATACGATCGCCTGCGGCAACGTGCGGCCGTGGCTGGCGATACCGACATACCGGAACTGCCCGGCAAGCTCGCCAGCGGAAACTATCCCGCCATGGAAGCGATGCGGGTTGGATTGGCCCGCAAGCTTATCAAGCGGCGATGGGGGGTGGGGCTGTCGCAAGCTGAGGTCGCTCGACGGGCAAACATCCGGCCTGAAACCCTCAATCGCATCGAAAAGGCGAAGGTGACGGCGGATACGGCGACGGTGACGATGATCGTCCGTGTCCTGGAGAAGGCGGAACGAGAGCAGGCAATGGCCCGGGAGTGATGGCCCGGGAATGACAGATGGCCCGGGAATGACTTGCCAGCGGAGGTCTGGAGCGCTACACTTGCGCCAAATCGCTAGGGGTGGCCGGCGCCGCGTGCGCCGGTCTGAGATCCGATACCCTTAGAACCTGATCCGGCGTGATACCGGCGTAGGGAAGCGAATGTGCAGCAGGCGGTTCTCTCCTTTCGTCCGAATTCGTTTGCGAATTCATCCCTCCGGCGACGGCGAGTCTTTCTCGTTGAGGAGCAAAAATGTCCCAAACCAATTCGTCGTTCGACCGTTCGTTTGCGATTCCGCCGCTGGGCGATAATCCCTCCACCGACCGGCAGGGGACGACGCCGGGATCGTTCGCCAACCCCGGCCGGGTGGGCACGCCGTATACCTACAGCTCGCCGGATACGCCCGGCATGCCGGCGCCATCGGAGATTACCGCGATGGATTTTGCCCGCGCCCAAGATCGGGAGGGCAAGACCCAGCTTGAAGAGGCCCGCAGCGGCATCATCTCTAATGAGATGAAGCATGTCGCCACCCGCGAAGGGCACCTGACGGCCGAGCAGATCCGCTTCGAGGTCGCCACCGGCCGGATGATCATTCCCGCCAACAAGGTACACCTGACCTACAAGCTCGAGCCGATGGCCATCGGCCGGGCGTCGCTGACCAAGGTGAACGCGAACATGGGGGCCTCGCCGGTCTCCAGCGGCACCGATGAGGAAGTCGAGAAGCTGCGCTGGGCGGAAAAATGGGGCGCTGACACGGTGATGGATCTCTCCACCGGCGGCAACCTGGACGACTGCCGCACCCGCATCATTCAGGAATCGACGGTGCCGATCGGCACGGTGCCGATTTATTCGATGATCATCGGCCGGTCGATCGAAGACCTCTCCTACGACATCATCCTCAAGGAATTGGAAAAGCAGGCGAAGCAAGGAGTCGACTATTTCACGATCCATGCCGGCGTGCTGCGCGAACATCTGCCCTTCGTGCGCAGGCGGCTGATCGGCATCGTCTCGCGCGGCGGATCGCTGCTGGCCAAGTGGATGATCACGCACAACAAGCAGAACCCGATGTACGAGATCTTCGACGACATCTGCGACATCATGCGCGAATATGATGTCAGCTTCTCCCTGGGCGATGGCCTGCGTCCCGGCGGGCTGGCCGATGCCAGCGATGAGGCGCAGTTGCGCGAGCTGGCGACGCTGGGCGAGCTGACCGAGCGCGCCTGGGCGAAGGGCGTGCAGGTGATGGTGGAAGGGCCGGGGCACGTGCCGTTCGACCAGATCGAATACAACATGAAACTGCAGCGGCGGCTGTGCCATGGGGCGCCGTTTTACGTGCTCGGCCCGCTGGTGACCGACATCTTCCCCGGCTACGACCACATCACCTCCTGCATCGGGGCGACGGCGGCCGGCTATCACGGGGCATCCATGCTCTGCTATGTGACGCCCAAGGAGCACCTGGGCCTGCCGAAGAAGGATGATGTGAAGCAGGGGTGCGTGGCCTACAAGATCGCGGCGCACGCGGCCGATGTGGCCCTGGGCATCCCCGGGTCGCGCGACCGCGATGATGAGCTGACCAAGGCGCGGGCGGCGTTGAACTGGCAGAAGCATTTCGACCTCTCCTTCGACCCGGAACTGGCCCGGGCGTACCACGATGAGGACCTGGAGGTGGATACCGATTTCTGCGCCATGTGCGGCCACGACTGGTGCAGCGTGCGGATCAGTAAGGAGATCACCGATTTCTATTCCGGCAAGGACGAGGCCGCCCAGCCCGCGAAAAAATCCCTCGCCTCCCCCGGCATAACCGAAGCCGGCGCCGATGTGCTGAAACAGCGCGGCATCCTGTCCCCCGAAGAGATCCACAAGCTCGCCCACAAGGGAAAAAAGGCCGACTGCCACTCCGACAACGTCGCCGACGTCGCCACGGCCAAGGTGGTGCAACTCAACACCCTCAAGGCGCACGGGGTGGTGGTGAATGAGAAGGGGTTGTGAATTTCGGCGGCCCGTCTCGCTCAAGCACGGTCGACCCGGTATGCTTTGTTTATGGGAAAAAGGTTTGAGAAGAATCTGGGTCCGACAGCGGTAGACTGCTTCGCTGGGTGCGGCGGCATGACCGAGGGCTTCAAGAAGGCCGGTTATAAGGTGGTGGGAGGGATCGAAAACGACCAAACTGCGTGTGCCGTCTACGCGCTCAATCATCCGCAGGTTCATCTCTGGTCGAAGGACATCCGTAATGTTAGCGCCGCGGCGGTGCTGAAAACTCTAAGGCTCAAGGTCGGCCAACTCGATTTACTTGGAGGCTGCCCGCCTTGTCAGGGTTTTTCGACGCTTCGGACCTACAACGGCGGCCGGCGCGTGAGGGATAAGCAGAACAATTTGATATATGAGTTCCAGCGGTTGGTATTGGGTCTCAAGCCAAAGCGTGTCATGTTGGAAAATGTGCCGGGGTTGCAGGGCAATCGTCGGTTCGATGAGTTTGTAAGCGCCCTTCGTAACGCCGGATATGAAGTGAAGGCGGAGGTGTTGAACGTGGCCGACTACGGGGTGCCGCAGCGCCGCCGCCGGCTCGTGTTGTTGGCTAGCCGTGTGTCCGACGTCGCATTTGCCCGGCCCAGCAAGCGCCGGCTGACGGTCCGCGACGCGATCGCTTCGCTTCCCAAGGCGGGAAAGAGCGGGGACGCGCTTCACGATCTTCCCGAAAGCCGCTCCGAACGAACAAAAAAACGTATCGCTGCCGTGCCGCGCGATGGTGGGAGTCGAACAGCCCTCCCCAAGCATTTGCAGTTGAAGTGCCACCAAACGTCTGATGGGTTCAATGATGTGTATGGACGCATGGCGTGGGACGGCCTTGCGCCCACCATCACAACAGGGTGCTTTAATCCGTCGAAGGGCCGGTTCCTTCATCCAACGAAGGATCGCGGTATAACAATGCGCGAAGCGGCCCTCCTGCAGTCATTTCCATGCCGGTATAGGTTTCCCATCGAAATGGGAAGGGTGCGAATCGCGTGCATGATCGGAAATGCATTGCCGCCGGAATTCATTCGGCGACATGCACTGGCGTGCCGAGATTTGTCATAAACATCGGCGCGCGGGGCTGACGGGTCCAGTTCTCGAGGTGATTTCCAATGGCAAACATCGGTACGTACTGCTGCTTTGTCTGCCCAGCGCATGATCGCTCGGAGCGTAGCATTGATAAACCGTGCCCAACCTGCGGTGCCGCGTTTAACTTTCCACTCAAACTCGCCCCAAAGAAAATAGGCGACTTTAGGATTGTAAAGTCGCTCGGTCGTGGCTTCTACGCTGCCACCTATTTGGCCGAACTTGGAAAATTGGACACGCGATATGTCCTTAAAGTAGCATCGAAAGTCGTTTATTCGTTCTTCAACAAGGACTTCGAGCGGGACTGCCGGGAACATCAAAAGGTCGCCGCTGGGGCTGAGCATGTAGTGCAAATCTCTGACTATTTCGATTCTCTCGTATCATTTGGCAAAATCAAGCTGGATTGTCACATTGCGGTATTGAATTATATCGATGGCGATCCCCTCGACGACCTTTTGTCGCAGAAAATAAGATTGAGCGCGACAGCCGTCGCTCAGATTGGCATCGACCTTTTTCGCATTCTAGATGAATTGCAGAACAAAGTGACGTTTCACAACGACCTACATGGCGGAAACATCATGGTCCGCCATGAAAGGAATCGCGCTGGCGCAATTGACTCCACAGTTCGTGCGATGGCCGTAGACCTAGGGTCAATTTCCGATGAAAGCAAGAGCGGTAAGACCGAAAGTGACAAGAGACGGCTTGGCGACATTCACTGGATTGCGCGGCACTTACTGTCGCTTGTTGATCATCTCCTGCGTGATCCTGATGCCAGTTCTGATTTGGATTATCGTCTCGCCAGTTCCTTGGAGGAAATTGCTCATCGACTCCATCCCAGTGCTTCCTCAGTGCGTTTGCCGGCGATGGGCGACCTCGTTGAGCAGATTCGCAGCGCCTGCCTGCATGTGTCGTCACCATGGCGCGATCCGCTCCGGCTCCAGAATTTCAACGATTCCTACAACGCGCAAACGCTTGCTCCTTGGTATGTCCCTTTGTTGTTGGTGGACCCAAATGAACAATGGCTGAAGAGAATGAGCACCCCCGGGCCGCAGATCATCACTGGCATGCGAGGGTGCGGCAAGACCTTGTTTCTGCGCGCGCTGCAGTTTCACGCACGCGCGAGTCAGCGCACTGGAGAGGGAAAGCAAAACGTTTCGCGTCGACTGCAAGATGACCACTTCGTTGGATTGTACGTTTCGACGAGCCGGCTGCTCGACGCTCTGGGTGACAAGCCGGACTCGCTGCATGAGCCAAATGCAAAGCTCTATGCCGCGTTCGCGCTGGAAGCGATCCGAGCAGTCCAGCATCTACAGGACGTCTCTCCGGAGTCTGTTGACCCTACATTCGCTCAGACACTTGCCGGTGCGGTCGGCGATTTCTTAGCCGGGGTACCCTCCGGCGAAGAGGTGGCGACATCCGCACACCAGCTTGAACACAGTCTAATCCGGGCTTTGGTCTCTCTAAGTCGCGGAGAGTCGACGTTTTCCCTGAGCGCTAACCCGGCAGTTGCCTTTCCACATCTTGCCGAGGCTATCCGAAAATGCTCGCGGCTCTGGAGCAATGCGTACGTGCTGTTTCTGCTAGACGACGTGTCTACCCGCTATCTCCATGAGAAGAGGATCGCAGAGTTGCTTTCCGCGCTGCTGTTCCAGAGCACCTGTTGCGCGTTCAAAATTACGTCAGAAGCACAGACCCTTGAGCTTGTTCTACGCTCGCCGGGCCAAATCGAGTTGGCGCGGATTGGTCGAGATTACGATGTCTTCGATCTCGGTGCAGAGGTTTATGCAAGAATTACAACGAGGCGCGGCGGAAGTACGACAGGACAGGTCTATGGGAAGCGATTCGTCGAGCAAATTCTGAAGCAGCGAAAACAATACTACTACCTCCACCCCCCAGGAGAACCGGGTTACCTGCTCGGCGATGCTACACTCGAATCGATTGCCAAAGCGATCGCATCCGTAACAAAGACTGACAAAAAAAAAAACGCAATATACCACGGCATGACGGCTCTAACGCATGTGTGCGTTGGCGACATTGGCGACGTTATCAGCCTATACGAGCTCATCCTACAGAAGGCGCAGGGCCAACGGCTGCCAATCGCGTCTGGAATCCAATCCGAGAGCTACCAAGAGTTTTGCAGCCGTAGACTGTACGACCTTAATCGGCGCAAGGGTGAACTCAAGGACGTCGCGCTATCGTTCGCTGAGGCGTCTCATGAACTTCTAGTCAAGTCCGACCGAGACTTGAAGGCTGGCCGAACCAGGCGAGTCAGGTTGCGGCAGTATTTGTGCGTCTACGTTCGGATTACGGTGGGGGATGTGCAATGGCAGTATGAGAAGCTCCGCGACCTGATCGACTCGGGCTTGTTCGTATTTTCTGGAGGAAGTAGCACTCCCCGCACCAAAACGAAGGATTCAAATCCGACTCAGCAATTCAAATTGACGTATCGAAAAATCTATGGGCTCTCCAATTGCATCGGCTTGGCCGAGGGCGACCGATTTGAATTGTCGGGTGATCAATTAGAATCGTGGCTGCGTGATCCGAGCAAAGGTAAGGACGTTTTGCTGCGGAACCTTGGAGATGATGCTGCGGATGAGGAAGACTCCCAAGAGCCGGATGCTACGATGCAATCGGAAGAAGTGCCCATGCCGCCCGCAGAGGTCGGAATCCGTGCCCCCGTTCAGCCGGAGCTATTTGACTCTTTGCCCGATAAACCATCGTTTATCGCACAGAGGGCGGCCTTGGACGAAAATACCGAGGAGTGGCTCAGCGAATATATACCACGGGCAGAACCATTCTCGCTGAAAGACTTAGCTCAGATTGAATTCGATACGGCCATCGTCGGCTTAGGTTTTGAAGCACGCGCAGCAGCAAGTGCGCGGCGGCTTGGAAAGGTGCTACGTGCCAAGCGCGCGTTATTCATCAGATACGCAGAAGAGGGTAGAGCGAAGGACATCGAGCAGGCCATTGGCAAGATAGCCCATCGTCAGGATGAGCTTTATTACGCAGACGCGCAGACGGGTGAACTTCCGATTAAGGCCGGGAAAGTCCTCGTAGACGTGTCGGGCCTGGCCAAACCGGTGCTGTTTCACGCGGTGCGTGAGTCGCTCAGACTTAACGGAGCGGTGTGGATTTGCCATACGATGGCGGCATCGTACTACCCCCTGGATTCGGATATTGCGCAGGTTTTGCATGCCGAAAAAAGCCGTGATCATTACACACTGCTAACTTCGTTGCGCAGAATACTAACCGGGGAGGAGGGCCCGTACGAGATACGGAGTTTCCATTCCTCCGAAGTTGATGCATCGCGCAGAAGAATCTTGTTCGCGTTTGCCTCGGCGAAACACGAGCGACTATTGAGTTTGCTGGACCGTCGTGATTACGATCAGATTGAGATCGTTACTCCAAGTGGTGATTCGCCTCGAATTCAGGTGGCAAAGATCGGAGCAGATGTTGCTGCAAAGAATTTTGGAAACAGTGAGATCAGCTCGTTGCATTCCAATGATCTGTCCGGCATCCTCAATTTACTGATGCGAAAGTATCAACATTGGTATGTCCAACGGGGATTTAATTTTGATCTTGCTTTGACCGGTTCAAAATTACAGGGAGTCGCCTGTGCGGCGGTCAGTGCCGCAGTAAAAATATCTGATTGTTTATATGTAAGTCCGAAAACGTTTGATAAAGATCGATTTACTAAGGGAATAGGGCGGACGGCATTGTATAAGGTTAGTCTCGCAGGTGCCTAGCATAGAGTGGATGAGATTAGTGCGGTATGATTCGTCATCCATGAGAAAAGCACAGACATCATGCCGATCCGATTCGCTGAGCGACGTTCAGCGCAGCGCCCTGATGGCGCTCATCCGGAGCAAAAATACATTGCCGGAGCGATTGGTCGCGGCGCTCCTCTGCTCCATGCGATACCGCTTCGCCTCGCATGACGCGACATTGCCCGGCACCCCCGATTTCGTGCTTACCCGACACAAACTAGCGATTTTTGTTCACGGGTGCTTCTGGCACGCCCATTCCTGCAGGAGAGGTCGGAGTATGCCGGTGACACGGCGAGACTTTTGGGAGGGCAAGAAGAAAGCCAACGTTGTCCGCGATCGCCGCGCCAAGGCATCGCTCCGTCGGCTTGGTTTTCGTGTACTCACAATTTGGGAGTGCCAGCTTCGCGATGAGAATTCGATCAGAGCCAGTATTCGTGCCGGCATAGCGACCTCGCGAAGGTAGTTGAAATCACCGTGGACGAGGTGGGTTCGCCCATCTGCATCTCCACTTGAACAGCTAATCGGTAGACTCCGTCGCAGGCGTCGCGGGGATGGTTGTGGGGGCGGTGAACCACTGGGCGGCTAGGGGGTAGGCGGGGCTGTGGGCCATGCCTTGCACCAACTCGGAGTGGAAGTGGGCGGGGTGAAACGCCTGGAACCAGGCGATGTTGTCGGGGAAGGCTTTGATGACCTGCGGGGCGTCGCTGGCGCCGACCAGGACGCAGGCGCGGCCTTGGCGGGCGAAGGTTTCGATGCTGGCTTTGGCGGCGGGATCGGATTCGGCGAGGTCGATCAGGTAGCGCGAGAAGAGCGTGCTGCGCAGGCAGAGGTGGGTGAACACATCGGGGTGCAAGAGCGCCATGAAGCCGGCGGGCGGGCCGCCGCGGGAAAAGCCGCTGGCCATCACCCGCGTGGCGTCGATGGGATATTTCGCCTTGAGCTGCTGCACCGCCGACAGCGCCGCCTGTTCCTCGACACGGAGGCGCTCCAGGTCGCCGCCACTCCACATGCCCGCGGTGGGGCAGGCGAGGATGAACTGATACTTGTCGGCCAGCGCCTTCCATCCGCCTAGCTCGAGCCGCCCATTGCCGCCGTGGCCGTGGCAACTGACGATCAGCGGCAGCGGCGTCTTGTGGTCCCAGCCGGCGGGCAGGTAGCACCAGAACAACTGGTCGCGGTTTTCATCGGAGATGCGGATCACCGAGGCGGCGGTGTCGGGGGGGAGGGGATCGGAATCATCGCCCTCATCGGCCAGGTTGCTGTACAAGGTGGCGGCCGCCTTGTAGGCCGGGCCGATGCCCTGGTCGTGGCGGAATACATCCGTGGCGGCGCCGATCTTGGCGCGGACCAGCGCCTTCGATGACAGGCGCTTGCGGCAGGCAACCCGGAGCTGGGCAACGGCGTTCATGCGGGCGGCTTCGTCGCCGCCGGCCAGGTCATGGATCAGGCGGTCGATCTCGGCGATGTCGGCGGCATCCAGCGGCTTGAGCCACTGGCGATCCTCTTCGGTCGCGGCCGGCGTCGGGGGGGCCACATGCACCGAGTTGACCAGAGGGTCACTGGCGAAGCATTCCAGCAGCACATAGCCCATGCGGGCGGCGGTGTGATAGGAATTGGTGCCGGTGGGGGACCATGAGAGGTATTCGGCGGCGCGTTGGCCGGGGGCAGCGCGGTAGGCATTCATCCGCCAGAGGGTGCCGCCGCCTTTGGGCTGCTCGGGGATGTGGAGATCAGCGAAGGGGATGCGCGCCTCCAATGTCCAACCCTGGCCCTCGGGGGACGTGGCGACGGCGGTCTGGATCGCGGGCTGCCATTTTTCATCGAGTAGTTTCAGGAAATTGTATTCGGTGTAGATGTGAAAGCGGCCGGGGCGAACTTTGCCGGCGCGGTCGAAGATCAGGTAGTGGTAGGGGCGGGCGCGCACGTCGGCCGCGGGTTCGAGCCTGAGCTCGACGGTTTCCGAAGCGGCGGCGGGGGCGGTGGTGGCGGAGGAGGGAGCCGTGGTGGGCGCGGGGGCGCGTTCACCGTCGCAGCGGAAGCCGAGGTAGAGGGCATCGTCGGTGCAGAAGAGCAGGACTTGTGTTTTGTGTGCGGCGGGCTGGCCATCGAGCAGGGTGTTGAGAGGGAGCGTGATCGCTGCCCGCCAGGCGGGGTCGGTGAGATCGCCCGTGAGCCTGGCCGGCGGCTGGGCCTTGGGGATGAACGCGAAGGGGAGGCGGCCGATCGTCTCCGGCCAGGCGGGCTGGGTGGCGGCGGCGGCGCGGGCGCCGGTCGGCGCGATGGCCGCGAGCAGCGCGAGGGCGGCGAGAAGTGCCGGGGTGATCAGGCGCATGGATGTCCTTGGTAGAGCCGTCCCGGGTGCCAATTTGCCGATTCTAATGAGGCGGGGGGTGGGAAGATACATTGTGGGACATTGCCTCATTTCCCGGGCTGTAGCGATGGAATGTGGCGATTGTGGCAGGACCCCCACCCCAACCCTCCCCCGGAGTACCAGGAGAGGGGGTAAAAGGTGGGGTCGCCAACCGACAAGAGTTACACCCCTTTTCCCGCCATTGCCAAGGCTGTCAGTGCGGCCGGCGGGGCGGGGATGAAACGTGAAACGTGAAACATGAAGATTGTGGCCGGTCCTGGTGTTTTCACGTTTCACGTTTCTGCATGGATCGGATGGGGGATGGGGGCGGGGATTGGCCGATAAGGGGAGTGTGAAGGCAATCAAATTTTTCATGGCGGCGGTGGTGTTGATATTGGCAGTCTCAGCGCGGAGAACTGCGGCGCAGACGACGCAGCCGGCGGGGGGGGCGGAGGGGACAAACAACGTTTCGCAATGGCCCGTGGCGGTGAAGGCGCTGGCGGAGGCGCTGGTGCGCGGGGACAAGCTGGGGTTGAACGATCTGCTGGCCGACCAAAAGGGGGGGGCGGTGATCGCGGAATTCAGCGGGGAGTCGGCGACGGTGGAGGTGCTGCTGAATCGCACGGCCAAGGCGACGGTGCTGGGGGCGCACGGATATCTGCAGCCGCCGTTGGCGATGGCGGCGGATCTGGCGGCGGATTTTAAGAATACCGCGGGCGTCCCCGAGGAGTTCAAGCGGCGGATGATCCCGGGTGATGATGCGGAGATGAACCGGGCGAACGCGACGGCCGTGCAGTGGCTGGCGAAGGTCCTGGACCCGGCCGCCAACCAGGCGGTGGCGGTGATCGTGCTGTGGCCCCCCCTAAGCTCCCCTAGCCCCGCGAACCCCGCTGCCCCCACGCTGACCGGCAAAGAGTTGGGCGGCGGGCAGGGCGGGCAGGCGATTTTCGTGCTGGTGAAGGGGGAGGAAGTGGCGCCGAACAGGTTTCGCGTGCGGCAGGTGGTGTTCGGGTATCCGGCCGGGGGGAAGAGCGAATCGGCGAAACGGTGAATCGGCGAAACGGCGAGGGAGCGGCGGATGACAAGGTGACAAGGAGAGGGGGTGACCGGGTGAGGGGACGAATCGACGCGGGGACGCGGCGAGGGCGGGAAGTGATTTTGAAATGTGGGACATTCTGGGACATTTTGGGACATTGGGTGGTCATTAGTTCTTTGTTCATTGGTAGTTGCGAACGGCTGGTAAGATAGGTAATTTGTTGGGGAGTGGGACATTTGGGGAAGTGCAGAGTAGTGGGTGCAGAGTGGGGATTGGGGCGATGCTGAATGCTGATTGATGAACGCGGAATGGAAGACGCGGAAAGCGCGTGACGGTCGTGGCATTGGAAACCCCCTTTGGTTTGAATGGCCGAGGATGGATGATTCTGGTGGTATGTTAGGTATTTGTTTGAGGAATGTCAAGTAACCGTTCAGTGGTCGTCGAACCAAGCTGGTTGGGACATGGATGCGGCAGTTGTGGGCGCTTCGATGGAGCCGGCTGAACTGCAGTGCGGCCCAGCCAGCCAGTTCGCCCAAATACCCACTGAACGGTTACAATGTCAAGGGAAATTTTGAGAGAATTGTACCCAAGTGGGGGGAGGGGCGTGGCGCGGGGAATGGGCGGCGCGACGAAAAGAAAAATCCGCAGCTATGGGCACAAATGTGAAAATTAGGTGCGTGCCCGGCACCAACTCCGCCCACGGTTCGGCGCTATAGAATGGCGCCATGGGCACGGTCCAGGGCATCGTTTATTACGTGGGTCCCAAAGTTGTGCCGGCAACCCGGCCTTGCGGGGCGCTGCGCATCAACGATGGCGGGGCGCTCTGTCAGACCTTCCGCAAGGCCCTGCTGGCGGAGAAACTGGAATTCCGCGTAAATCTGCGCGTGCTGCAATTTCCGCCGCTGACCTGCCATTGGGAGAAGGCCGGCGACACCGCCTGCGTAGTCCGCTGGATGTACGGCCGGGCGGTTGAGGCGGCTACCGTCTATGTCAATGGCATCGATGCCGAGGATGAGCATGACCTGGTACACATGACGCTGACGGCACGGCGGCTGCCGATCCCGCTGTACGTGTGGCAAGACCTGATCATGCTGCGGCAACGTCCGGTCTATGCCACGTTCCTGTTCACTCCCGCGAGCCTGGGCAATCGCGTGATCGCCACCGCCGCCCCAGCCCTGGCCAATAGCTTCTTTTCCATCCTGGGAACCGTGTAGAATCGCCTGCAACGACGGCAAGATCAACAGCCCGCCGGAGGGGGGAAGGGAGGTGGAGAGGGTGGGTGCGGGAGGGAGAGGCGGAACACAGGGGGGGCTTGGGCCCTGATGGG
>DAIOHQ010000050.1:0-23331 GCA_036744635.1 Tepidisphaeraceae bacterium
CGGCGCGCCGCCAGCGCAACTCCGCCCCTCTATAGAGGAGGTGCATGATGACGAACCACAACGGACGATGGACCACCAACAACGCTGATTGCGCGCGCCTGCAGCGCAGCCACTTTCAAATGTCCCACTCCCTGCAAGATCCGAAAAGGTGGGACATCTTCACAAGTGCCGAAGGACAAACCACTAACGACACCCGCATGTCCCAAAATGTCCCCAAATGTCCCACATTTCAAAATCAAACATCAACCGAAGCTTCAATTCGTCACCGCCGCCACTTGACGATTCCTGCGGCAAGTGAATCATTTGCGCCCCTCACTCTTATTGAAAGGACATGCATCGTGATTATCGAAACCGGGCTGTTTGAGAACATGGTATCGCAGCGGAACGGGCGCAACGTCAGCGAGGCGATCATCACCGGCCGCACCAAGGCCAAAGGCGACGTGCGCGTGCGCGTGACCGGCGGGGGTAAAGCGGTCGCCGGGCTCGCGAACGCGAAGATCGGGAAGGCCCGCGGTGGGAAGTTTGAGGCGCTGTTGAAAGGCATTCCCGCGGGCGGGCCTTATGAGATCGAGCTTACGGCGGGTGAAGGGGAGAAGGCGGAGCGGCTGAGGGTGGGGAATGTGCTGGTCGGCGACGTATGGATTCTCGGCGGGCAGTCGAACATGCAGGGGTGCGGGTATCTGAAGGATCGCGCCAAGCCGCAGAAGAATGTCCGCGCGTTTTTCACCCACGACGCCTGGGAGATTGCACAGGACCCGATTCATAATCTGGGCGCTGCCGTTGATGACGTACACCATGATTTTGGTGTGGCCCGGCAGAGCATCGAGGAGTCGAAGAAATCCTCTGGTGTCGGGCCGGGAGTGGCCTTTGGCCAGGAAATGGCGCGGATCACGGGAGTGCCGCAGGGAGTGATCGCCTGCGCCCACGGCGGCACCTCCATGCAGCAATGGGACCCAGCGCTCAAGGGGCAAGCGGGCAAGAGCCTGTATGGCGCGATGCTGCGGCGCTTTCGGAAGAACGGCGGCAAGGTGGCCGGGGCGGTCTGGTATCAGGGGGAGAGCGACGCCAATGCCAAGGATGGGCCGCTCTATACCCAGCGGATGAAGGACATGATCGGCGCCATGCGGCGCGACTTCAAGAATCGCAACATGCCCTTCGCTTTGGTGCAGATCGCCCGCGTGACCAACTGGGGCGATGTTGCTGCCTGGAACAGCATTCAGGATCAGCAGCGGCGGCTGGGCGAGGTGGTGAAAAACTGCACGACGGTGCCGGCTATCGACCTGGCCCTGGAGGACCCGATCCATATCTCCGGTAAGGACCAGCAGCGGCTCGGCAAACGCCTGGCGGGGGCGATGGGGGCACTGTTGAAGCTGGGAGGCAAGGCGCCGATCGAGATCAATCGCATCTCGGTGGAACGGAACCCGCAGGTGCCGACGGCCAACATCGTGATCGAATTCAGCAACGTCGTCGGGAGCCTGCGCGGAAGCAGCCTGGCCAGCGGCTTTGAGATCACCGACGGGGCGGCCGAGCGCAACGTCTATCACGTCGAGCTGCAGGGCAACAAGGCGATTCTGCGGACGGTGCAGCCGCTCGAGGATGCGCGGGGCAAATTCGCGCATTACGGCCCGGGCACCAGCCCGGTTTGCAACATCACCGATGAAGCCGACCGGTCGTTGCCGGTGTTTGGCCCGCTGAAGATCGGCGTGCCCAAGCCGTCGACCGGGTTTCCCAGGTCGCTGGAAGTGAGCGCGCTGCAGCCATCCGCCGGAAAGCTGCACGCAGTGGAATATCCGGCCAATCCGCAGGAGCTGGCGTTTCGGCGCGTCGAGTTTCCCGACCGCTTCTGCCAGATTCACGCCCAGTTCGCGGATGCGGGCAAAGATGTGTCGGCGTTTTTCCGCTGCCCGATTGAGTGCACTGAAGAGATGAAGCTCGATCTGGCGCTGGGATACGATGGCCCGGTAAAGGTTTGGTGGGATGGCCGGGAAGTGTTTCACGATCCCGAGGGGAAGAACCCGGCGATCCTCGACAGCAAGTTCGTCAAGCTGAGCGCCGCGGCGGGCAGGCACGAGATCATGATCGCGCTGGGATCGAACGACGGCAAAGCGTGGGGCGTTTTCCTGCGCCTCAACCGCACCGATCTCCCCGAGCGGCTGGTGAAGAAGGGGCCGGAATTTTATGCGTTGCCGAAGTTTATGGTGTAGCGCGTGTGCTCAGGATAACACGTCAGCGCACAGCGACGACCGGTTCGTTGGGCAGTCGATTTTCAAGCGGCGCTGTTGGCCATCAGCCAGCCGCTGATGCCGAGCAGGAGGGTGGCGAGAAGCACTACCAGGGAGAGGACGAGGGTGAGTTGGGCGGGCGCTTTTGGGGTTTCGGGTTCCGGAGTCGCGGCGAATTGAGGGGAGGCCTGCAGCGCCATATCCGCTTCAAAGCTGGAGGAATCCTGCGGGGCGGCGATGCGTTCGGGCATCGGCATTCCATGCGGGCGGGGAATGGGCCTGGGCATCGGACGCATTCCGCGTTTCTGCTGGGAGGCGTTGGCGATGATCGAATCCCAGGAGCTGGAGGCCGGGTCGCTGGTGAGCGGCTGCGTGGTGAAACCGGAAGAAGTCGTGTGCGGGCGATTGGCCGCGAGGGCGAGGTCGAGAAGCTGTCTGGATTCTTCGGAGTTGGCGTGGACATCGGCGTCGACGAAGACGAAGCCGGTGACGGTGCCGGTCAGGGCTTCATGGGGATCGGCCGGACGCACCATCTTGGGCTTGCGCGCGCCTTGTGGGGCGGGAACGAAGGCGCCGGCGTAAAAGGTGAGATAGGTGCGCCCGATGCGCAGCGTATCGCCTTCGCGCAGGATGTGGCGCCCAATCTTTTCCCAGCCAAGGCGGGTGCCGTTCTTGCTCTGCAGGTCGACGATGCGCCACGCCGTCCCCAGCGGCTCGACGCGGCAGTGGCGGCGCGACATGAGGATGTCGCGCACGCTGACATCGCACTCCGGCGAGCGGCCGACGATCAGCACGCCGGTCAGCTCGTTGCGGTCCAGTTCTTCGCCATTCGCGGTGAGCGTGATGTAAGCCATAGGTCGATGGCGGGCGGGGAGGATAGTCAGCAGTCGGCAGTGGGCAGTCGGCAGTAAGAAATTCACTGCCCACTGCCGACTGCCCACTGCCGACGAACAGCCCGCCAGTCAGGCTTTACATCGGCGACTGACCGATAATTTCAGCAGATTATTCCGGCAGTTTTGGCTCAGTGGTGGGGGAATCGGGCTGGGGTTTGGTGGTGGCCGATGCCCGGCTGGATTTGGTCTCATCGAGTTGTTTGCGCAGGTCGTCGGTCTTTTCGCTGGCGGCCTTCACCTGAAACTCCAGCGTGCTCAGGGTCTGCTTGAGGGATGCGAGCTGGCCATTGGCCGCCGATAACTTGGCGCTGCTGCTCTCCAATTGCGCCTGCGCATCTTTGAGCTTCACATTGGCCGCCGCCAGGGCCTCTCCATTGGCGCGGCTCTTGACCAGCGCATCATTCGCGTCGGCCAGCTTCTTCTCGGTGTCGGTCAGATTGGTCTGAGCGGCGGTGAGCTTCGTTTGCGCATCGGCCGCCTTCGCCTCGGCGGCATGGCGGTCGGTCTCTTCCTGCTTCAGCTTGGCCGCCAACTGCTCGTTTTCCGCGTTGGCTTTGTCGGCCTGCGCCTGATATCCATCGCGCTGTTGCTCGGCCTGGAGACGCTGCTGGTCGAGCACGCCCATCTGGGACTGCAACTCGCGCTGCCTGGCGGTATCCTGGCAGCCGGCCAGAAGAGCCATCGCTAAAATTCCAAAGACTGCCTTCGACATCCATCGACCGAATAACATGAGGTATCCTTTTGTTGAGGCGGACAATCTATTGCATCTGCCCGCTGAGAGCAAAATTTACGAGCAGTCGACGCTGGGGCCGAATTCCATCCGGGGTCTGGAGAACTGGCGGCTGCCGGCGCTGCAGGAGGCGATCCAGGCCGACAAACTCCGGCCGCTGCAGGAGCTGATCGAGGATGAGCATTTCTATCGCAAGGACCTGGTGGGATTGAATTATGCCGAGGCCCGCTATCTGATGTTTTATCTGCAGAAAAAAAAGCTGCTGCAGAAGTATTACACGGAGTTTAGGGACAACGCCAAGGATGATCCGAGCGGATTGAAGACGCTGCAGCAGATCATCGCTCCGCAGGAGCTGGAGGATTTCGAAAAGGACTGGCGGCGCTGGGTGATGCAGCTGCGCTTCGGAAGCTGAAACGTGAAAAGTGAAACATGAAGAATCACGTCTTTGCGTTTCACATTTTGCGTTTCATGATACGGTAAGCGCATGGGAAAATGCTGCTGGCGATGGAGGGGAACCAATGCACTTTGGCGAGGGATGGCATTGCTCGCGGGCATCATCATGCTCGCGCGGGCCGGGGCGGGCATCGGCGTCTTCACGCACACCTATGATGAGCCGTATCACGTCGGCGCTGCTGTCGGACTTTGGGAGGCGGGCAGGGCGACCGAGGGGATTCAGCATCCACCGCTGGTGCGCCTGCTGGTGGGAGCGGTCCTGAAGGCCTCGGGCATTTCAATCCCGGCCGAGAGGCAGGGGATCATTCACAACGATTTGCGGGCGTACGATCTGGGCGAGGAGGTTCTGTTCCGCGGGCCGGTGCCGTACTGGCAGGTCCTGGTACGCTGTCGTGCGGTGATGCTGCTCTTCGCCGCGGCGGCGATGGTCTACGCGTGGCTGCTGGGCAAATGGCTGGCGGGTGAGCAGGCGGCAGCGCTATCCGTTGTTTTCTTCAGCATCGATCCTTCCTTTCTCGCCCATTCGATGTTGGTGACGACCGACGTGGCCGCCTGCGCCGGATTTCTGGCCGGAATCTATCACGGCTTTCGCTGGATCGCGCGGCGCAGCTATAGGCGCGCATCGTGCGCCGGCGCTGCGATCGGTTTGGCCATCGCCTGCAAGTTTTCCTGCATCGCACTGATTCCGGCGCTGCTGGCCGCATGGGCGATCCGATCAGTGGTGCGGCGAATCACGAACAGAAATAGCTTGCTGCCGACCTCACCGCCACATCAGTCGACGGTGAAACAGTTGCTCGTCATCATCCTTGCCGCCTTCATTGCCCTTTGGGCAAGCTACCTGTTCGATGTTGGCCCGATTTCGCAGCAGGACCACTTCACCATCCAGCCGGAATGGGCGCGGGTCCCGGATTTTGTCAAGAACACGCCGATCCCGATGCCCAGCCTTCTGCTTGGGCTGTTCGTGCTCTATGGCCACAACGCCCATGGACATCTGGCCTATCTGAACGGCGCCACCTCACGCCATGGCCACTGGTATTTCTTTCCCGAGACGCTGGCGATCAAGTCGCCGCTGGCGATGCTGCTCGCCTTCGCCCTGGCACTGATGCTGCTCATCGTGGTCCGCAGGAAAGCGCTGCCAAGCCTCATGCTGCTTGCCGTGATCGGCGTATTTCTTTTCGGCAGCATGACCAGCAGCTTGAATATGGGCATCCGCCATGTGCTACCGATCGTTCCTGTAATCTGTCTGTTCGCCGTCACTCAGCTCATCACACTTCGTCCGTTTCGATCTGGTGCGAGAGATTCCCGCCGTGGAAGCTTCGCACTTGTTCCAGCGCTGCTGATCGTGATGTCGCTCGTGGAAACCATCTGGATTCACCCCGACTACCTCGCGTTCTTCAATTTCCTCGCCGGCGGTCCGCGGCAGGGCGAGCGCTTTCTCGTGGATGCCAACCTCGACTGGGGACAGGACATCGGACGTCTGGCGGCGGAACTGCACTCGCCGGAAATTCGCGGGCGCGACTACACCATCCGCGTGTTCGATTCTTCAACCGAGGCGCTGCTGGGGATGCTTGGACTGGATCCGGCCAGCACGATGCGGCCCCCGGCCGGGCTGTTCGCCATCAGCAAGAGCGTGAAGCACGGGTTGAAGTTGGACAATTACGACTGGCTCCACGAGTACCCGCTACTGAAGCACGTCGGCTATTCCATCGACATCTACGATCTCTCCAGCGCCACTACGAAGCCATCAGCGCGTCAACAGGAACAGCCGGAACCCGAACGGCGCTAGGGTGCAGCGCAGCGACATCCCTTGCCCGATCTCACCTGTCCCCGTCGCAGGCTCATCATTCATCGATCGCAGCAGCTCGCGCACCTGCCACCCGTGCAGATGAGAATCGCCCGCCGGGGCGCGCTGCGCGGCCGGCGCATCCACCGGCTCCGCCAGCGTCACCTCCACCGATGCGGCCCGATCGGCAAATTGAATGAGGGCAAGCAGCGCGCGATCGCCACGATAGCGCAGCATCCCCACCACCGCAGCATCTCCGCGCACCTCAACCGCCTCGATGGAAAGCGGCGCCTCGCGGATCAGCGCTTCATCGCGCGCCATCTTCAGGAGGTTGAGAAACTCCTGGTGCCCGCGCAGACGATGCTCGCGCTCGCGCGCTGCTTGCGGCGGCGGATCGGCATCGGCGATCTGGCGAAATGTCGCCGGGTCATCCACGAACTGGCTATGTGTCTTCGGCACGCACCCGGCCAGCAACGACTGCACTGCCCACGGCCGCGCCGCTTCCGAATAATATCCTTCCAGGACATCGTTGCTCACCACGCCGCTCAGCAGCGATGCATAGCGCACCAGCAGATATTCCCGCGCATCCTCCGGGGAAATCCGCGGTGGCGGGCCGGCGGACGGAGTCGGGCCGCCGCCCATTCCATGATCCCAGAACGGCTTGTGGACGAACGGGGTCATCGCGGTGTAGCGCCCGACGGTGACTTCGCAGCTTGCCTGCATGAGCAGGCTTTCATCTTCGACAAACGTGATCAGTGCAGGCATATCGGATTGGTTCATGCCGGGCAGCGTCCGCATGTATTCCGCCAGCTCCCGCACCTGATCCTCCACCCCATTGCGTGACTCGCCCGGCCAGGCCCAGCGGGCGTGATTCGATGCGCGCGGAATGCAACCGTCGATGAAGACGCCGTCGTATCCGCGCCCGACCACCCGCCCCACCTGCTCCTTCAGCCAACCCCGCCAGCCGGTGGACAGCGGATCGCCATCGGGGGCATATCCCAGGTAATCCGGCGCACGCGAATCCCACGCGTAAAAAAGCTTGCCATTCGGCCGATGCGTGAACCAGTCGGGATGTGCCGCCACCTCCGGGGCATCGCGATCGATCCCCACCGTCGTCACCCACAGGAAAATGTGAAATCCAAGATCGTGCGCCCACCGCAACATCTGCTGTTCCGCCTCGACCCCGCCGACCCCATCGGCGGGATCGTAATCGAATGGGCTCAGCCAGTTCTGCCCGACGTGGTTGCAGGAGACCGCGAAGATCGAGGTATAGCCCATCTCCTTCCAGCTCCGCAGCAGCGCCAGGCATTTGGGATCATCCAGACGCGTGAAATCCTTCTCCCGGTTCTGCGGGTTCATGTTGAATTCGATGATGTTCATCCGCCGCGCCCAGGTTGGCGCCGGCGGGGGCTGCAGACCGAACCGCGCCGCCGCGCAGTCGCGCCAGTTCCGCATGCGCTCGACCGGCCGGCCGACGAAAGGCTTGAGTCGCAGCGCGCCTCCAAACGCATGCGCCTCTCCCGGCGCCAGCAATCGATCGAGCGCCCACGTCAGCGCAAAATCCGCCCGCCTCCCCTGTCCCCCCTGCGCCTTCGCCGCCGGCCGCACCCACGCGGTAGGGCGGCCGGGCAGCAGGAACTCGAATTGCATTCCGGAATTCGACCCCTCGCCGTGGAGATAGACCAGCGGCAGCGCCAGTCCGATGCACCCATGAACGAAGGGCGCGCCGGACGTCTCCAACTCCGCGATTCTGGCTTTTCCAAAGGTGCGCCCGCCGTAGGAGTGTGCGCTGAGATAGGTGGCATCGGCGCCGGCGTCGATCCCTTCCAGCCGGATCTCAACCAGACAAACCGGCAGCGGCCGCCCGCCAACGGGAGCTTCCATGCTCATTTGCACGCTCAGTTCACCGTCGCTTTCTGACACGGCCACAGACACAATCGCCCGAGCATGCACGCCGACGATATGGTAGCTGTTCTCACCGCCACGGACGCGCGTATCGGTCCCCGGTCCAAAGAATGTGAGCGCCAGCCCCGGTTCCGCCCATGCCGGTGGTCCTTCGCCGGAGTCCATCGCCCCCCAGACGCGAAAGGTATTTTCGCCGCGAATCTCCACCCGCAACGGCACATCCCGCAGCGGCAGGCCCTCCGGTGGCTTCCAGTTCAAAATCAGGCCGCCACTAACGGACCAGGACACACTGAAATTGTTCTCGGCCATTTCGCGCTCCTTGTGCTGAAGTTTCTGCAGGCGGCATCATACACCGCCGAGATTGGCCGCCCATGGCGCGCAAAAAAAACCCGGCGGTGCTAAGGCCGGGTTCGGAATTCTGCGAAACGAAACACATTCCCCGTGTACTCGTTTCGCCGCGGCGCGTCTCGCCGCGCTATATTTTGGCTTATGCCACCTGCGGCACATCACGGACTTGTCCAGCGACCGCGAACGAACGCAGCACTTCGGGATCGAAGAACAGTTGGTTTCGCCCGGTGCGCAGCAGGTTCTGTTGACGCAAGTGCGTGAGGGCGAGGCTGATGGTCTCGCGGGCAACGCCAACCGCCTGGGCAAGCTGCTGATGGGTGATGCGGAGGACGACCCCGCCGGTCCCGTCCGCCTGCATCGTCGCGGCGGCGGTGCCGCTGAAGCGCACCAGGGTCTTGAGCAGCCGCACGTGGCAGTCATCAAAGACCAGCCTGGCCGCCTCCTCGTGGGCGGCGTGCAGCTTGTGTACCAGCGTGCGAATCAGCTCTTCGGCGGCGCCGGGATGCTGGGGAAGCAGTGACAGCAGCCTCTGCGCGCACACCTGGTAGATGACCGAGGGGACGACCACGATGGCGCTGGCCAGGTAATGAGGCACGTGTCCGAGCGCCGAGGCTCCGCACCAGTCGCCAGGCCCGAGAATATCGATCAGGCGGTCCTCCGCCTCCGGGCCAGGTTGGTAGGTGCGCACCTGTCCCTGCTGGATGTAATAGAGATTGTCGGCGGGCTGCTCGGCATCCATCAGAACGGCCCCGGCGGGAAGCGCCAGGCGCTTGGCGTCGAGCGTCGGGTGGAGAAACAGCTCCCCGATGGGAGATTCCGCGATGGGTGATGGTCCCTCTACACTCATGAATCTAGCTTTCTTCGTAGTGCGAATGAATGACCGCTGGAAGTCGTGCCGACTGCAGGTCTGGCCGGTGGTTTCCTTACGCCGATACCGGTGAATCGGTTCGGCCGACAAGACGAATATTTTGCTGCAGAAAGTTGCGGCGGCAGAAATCCCGCGAATTGGTCGATAATCCTGTGCAGTGAGCGCGATTTCATCACCCCTTCCCCTTCAGCACCGCATGGACATGCGATGCTCTGTGCGCACCTGGCCGCTGGCTGCGCTGGCGGCACTATGTGTCCTTTTCGCATTCGTCACACGACTCGGATTTCTCTCCCGGCCATTCGAAAGCGATTCCGGCCTGTACATCCTGCTCGGCAAGCTCATCTGTAGCGGTGGCAGACTATACATTGATGTTTATGAGACCAAGCCGCCCGGGGTGGCGCTGGTGGGAGCGCTGTTTTGGCGCATTTTCGGAGAGTGGTGGCCGGGTTATGTCCTGGCGCAGCTTGGGTTGACGATGTTGGCCGCTTGGGGGATGGGACGGTGCGTAGGCCAGGTCGCGGGGGATGCGGCCCGGATGCCGACGACCCTGTATGTGCTGGTCTATCTCAACTTTGGCCCGATGGCCTATCGCGGCTTTCAACTGGAGACACTGCAGGCGACGCTGGCCATCGGCGCCGCGGTCTGCTGCTGCCGCATTTTCTGCTGCTCCCGCATTTGTAGGGTGGGCGTACCCGCCCACCGTTCGGGCGCGGTGGGCGAGTACGCCCACCCTACAGGTCGTGCAATATACGCCGGACTCTTTGCCGGATGCGCGGCGATGATCAAACCGACGGGCGCAGCGGTGCTGGGGGCATTGGCTGTGGCGCTGTTCGTGGGACGCAAGCGTTTTTCCACGCGGGTTCTGGTGAAGCTCGCATTCGCCGCACTTGCCGGTTTCATGCTTCCCATCCTGGCCGTCGCTGCCTGGGTGGTCCACGCCGGCCTGCTTGCCCAGATGCCCGAACTCTGGCGGCAGATTCGGCTCTATGGGGCGCAGACGCCTCTGGTCCCGGCCGACGCAGTGATGCTCCCCGCCATCGCCCTTCTCTTCGGATTTCCCACACTGGTACGCGGCTGGATTTTTCGCCGCGAGCGGACCGGACAGGCCGCGGATAATTCCACGCAACCGCGCGACTCATTACGCATATTTGCATTGGCCTGGCTCGTGCTCGAAGTCGCCGGCGTTTTCCTGCAGAAGCGGCTCTATGGATATCACATGCTGGTAATCGGCCCGCCGGCGGCGATCCTGTTCGGGATGCTGCCCCGGCGGACCAGCGCGGCATCCATGGCGCTGGCGCTGCTGCCTGTAGTCGGATTCAGCCTGGTCTGGAGCGCGGGAGATTTCCGGCGGCTGATGGAAACCGGCTGGCGAAAGTCGCCGGTCGCGAAATATCTGATCGCACACACCACCGCCGATGATGCCATCTTCGCCGATCCGATGGAGCGCCTGCTGATGGAGACCGGCCGCCGGCCGGGGGCGCGCTACGCCACGCTCTTCTATTTCGTCAACTACGACACCGCGCCGATTGAATATGGGCAGACGTTGTTGGCCGACCTCGAGGATCGCCGCCCAAAGTATGTGGTGCTCAAGAGCTATCTCGATCAGACGCTGACGCGCCAGGCGGAACAATTGCCCCTGCTGGCGACCAGGCCGGCGCGCCGGCAAAACTTCCTCGCTGCATGGGAGAACCTCAAGCAATATGTGAGCGCCCACTACACCGCCGAAACCGAAGTGGACAAACAAACCATCTGGCGGCGCAGGGATTGAGCACTTCACGCCGACTTGGGCGCGCTCGCCTTGCCAACCTTCTTCCTCCACCGCACCAGCCATCCCACCAGCACCACCCACAGCACGGCCACGGCCGCCCGCCAAGTCACTTTCCACCGCAGCGGTTCGTCCGGCAGCACCAGCCGGTCATACTTCCAATCCTGCCACGCCAGCACCCGCACGCGCGGCGATTTTTCCTTCTGCATCTGCCCACGCTCGCGCTCCGACAGAATACGCTCGCCGCTGTAGCGCCAGTTCCCGATCGGATAGGAATAGCCAATGGTGTAGGTGTGCTGGCCGGCTTTGAAGTGGGATTCGATGCCCTCGATCTCGGCCGGGTAGTCGGTACCGGCGAAAGTCCAGGCGGCGAAGAGCGTGACGTACCCCACCAGCAGCAACCCGACGATGACATAAACCGCGCTCACCGCCCGCCAGCCCAGGCGCACGCGGCGAGCGGCGGCACGGGGCGGTTCGGTCGAGCGACGTTGGTCTCGGTGCGGCATCGATGATTTCTACGGATTGGCAGAACGAAAGAGGGCGCGAACGCGGCGCTGAGTAAGCAGGACAATTAGGCCGAGCGGGAGTAGAAGCTGTTGCAGCAGCGCGACCGAACTTCGTGCGACAAAGGACCAGGGCAAACCAGAATGACGAAGAAGACGCGATTGCATCCACTGAGTGAGCATGATCGCGCCGAGTGCCCCGATTGCCGCTCGCCGCGCCGCGGTCGAGTGGCGCAGACAGAAAAATGCCGCGAAAATGAGAGCAAGTGGGGCGAGGAAAAGCGCGGTCAGCGGTATGAACTCCCACGGCTTGTCCACCAGTCGCTGCGGGAAATTGGTGATCCATGGGATGGCAAACACCAGCACGAAATAAGCGCAGTGAACCACCCCAAGCGTCAAAGCCATCACGCAAGCCCAGCGCAGCAGATACTCGGCTCCATTGTCGCCGGCCTGGGTGTGATATGACAGCGTCTCAAGGGATTGCACGGGAATGGGTGATTCTTGTGACATGATTAGCACAGCGTAACTCTGTCCGGCAGCGCCCACAATGAACGCCTGCTGCTTCACCGCGTTTCAGTACCGCATGACTCCGCGCACCGTCGTCGTTACCATGACGATCGTGCCGAATCCGCGCCGAACAATTACCTTCAACCTCCCCCCATTCTCCCCCAGCAAAGATATCGGCGCCCATCCCCTCTTGCGGGGCTCCATCAGCCGATGGCTCTGGCGGCTGTTCACGCAGCGACTAACGCCCGCCGGCCGTTGGCTGCTCTTGCCGACCGCCGCCTTCAGCTTTTATGGCGGGGCTTCGCTGCAGATGCAGGGATACGTGGCCGCAACCTATATGTCGGCACTGTGGGCGGTGGCATTCTGCGCCATGCTGCTCTATCGGCCGCGGGTGAAATTGCATTTCACACACGCCGACCGCGTGTGCGCCGGCGAGGCGCTGCCAGTGGATGTCGAGGTGCGGCAGCTCGGCGCCGGCAGGGGCGCAGATCTGGTGGTTGTGCCGCATCGGCTGCCGCTGGGCATCGACGCCGAGCCGGATCAGGGGATGCCGCTGGGAGACCTGCGCCGCGGCGAATCCGCCCGCGTGCGGCTGACCTTGCGCTGCAACAAACGCGGGGCCTACACGCTGGCCGGGTTTCGCGTCGAGACGGGGTTTCCGTTTGGCATCCTGCGGGCGCAGCGGCTGTTCGCCGAGCGCAAGGCATTGCTGGTCTATCCCAAGTTCACCGCCCTTGGCCGACTGATGCTGCCCACTGGGATGCGCTATCAACCCGGCGGGGTGGCCCTGGCCTCGACGCTGGGCGAGTCGATGGAGTTCATCGGCAACCGCGAATATCGCCAAGGCGACAACATCCGCGACATCGACTGGCGGGCGACAGCGCGGACCGGCGGGGCGGGCCTGATGCCGATCGTGCGGGAATATCGCGACGAGTATTTCATGCGCGTCGCGGTGATCCTGGATACCCACGTGCCGGAGGGGCCGACCGCCGCCAGGGAAGCCGACCGCGAGGCTTTCGAGCGCGCCGTCTCGGTTGCCGCCGCCGTCAGCGACTACATGGCCCGGCAGGATTACCTGGTGGATCTGTTCGCGGCCGGGCCCAATCTGTATCACCTGACCGCCGGGCGCAGCCTCGCCTATCTCGATCAGATTCTCGACATCCTCGCCTGCGTCGAGGAGAACCCGCAGGAGCCGTTTGAGACCATTGAGCCGGAAATTTCCGAGAACCTGGCGCAGATCAGCACCGTCATCTGCGTGTTCCTGGACTGGAACGAGACCCGCCAGGCGTTCGTACACCGGCTGGCGCAGCAGGGAGCGGGGGTGAAGGTGATCCTGGTGCGCGACAAGCCGGCCACAGTGCATCCCGGGGGGGAGGCGGATATGGTGGGAGAGATTCCCGTGATCGGGAAGGCCGAGTTTGAGCGGGGGATGGAGGAGATTTGAGGCTCGCCGCGCCATCAGAACCCCAGGCCGCGCATAGAATGGAAATCCCTTTACGGAGCACTCATGCGACAATGGATCACGGCCATGCTGGTTGTCCTGCTAAGTCAGATTCCCGCGACAGCTCACGCCAAAGCCCCCGACCCGATCATCGTGACCAAAAACGGCGCCCAGCCCCAGGCCGCGATGTCGGCCGACGGCGTCGTTCACGTCGTCTGGGGCGCGAACGGTTCGATCTTCTGCGCCTCGTCCAAAGATAACGGCAAGAGCTTCACCGACCCGGTGCTGGTGGCCGAGCTGCCGAAGCTGGCCCTGGGAATGCGCCGCGGCCCGCGCATCGCCGCCACCAAGGATGCCTTGGTGGTAGCGGCCATCCGCTCGCAGGGAGACCTGTACGGCTGGCGTTCCGAAGATGGCGGCAAAACCTGGAGCAAAGGCGTGGTCGTCAACGATCAGCCAAACGCCACCCGTGAAGGGCTCTTCAATATCGCGGCCGGACCGGATGCATCGCTCTACGCCGTCTGGCTCGACCTGCGCACCGGCAAGACGACGGTGATGGGCTCAATCTCGTCCGACGGCGGCAAAACCTGGCAGAAGAACGTCCTGATCTACCGGTCCCCCGACGGCCACGTCTGCGAATGCTGCCATCCATCGGTGGCGGTGGACAGCAAAGGCGTGGCCTACGTGATGTTCCGCAATTTCCTCGGCGAAAATCGCGACATGTACCTCACTCATTCCTCCGATGGTTTCAAAACATTTTCGGAGGCGCAGAAGCTGGGAGAAGGAACCTGGCCGCTGAACCTTTGCCCGATGGATGGAGGCTCGCTGCAGGTCATGCCCAATGGAAAGGTGCTTACCGCCTGGCAGCGCGACGGCCGTATTTACCGCTGCGAGCCGGGCCAGAAAGAGGAACTGATCGGCAGTGGCACGCAGCCGGTGTTCATCCCCGGCCAAGCCGATCTGGTCTGGACCGATCGGGATAAAGTCATTCATGGAAAGGCCTCGCTGAGCCCGGGCGCCTTTCCCGCGGTGGTGGCCTCGCCCAGGAATGATCCGCTGATCG
This sequence comes from Tepidisphaeraceae bacterium, assembly GCA_036744635.1. Taxonomy (GTDB): domain Bacteria; phylum Planctomycetota; class Phycisphaerae; order Tepidisphaerales; family Tepidisphaeraceae; genus DAIOHQ01. The sequence goes on from DAIOHQ010000050.1 coordinate 14,482, forward strand.
TGTTTTGGGAGGTGACCGTCCAGAAGGAGCACTTGATTCAGGCGCTTCGGCTGGATTAGCGCCGCTCATAGCGACGTGTTCGCGGCCACGCCCGGGCCCTGGTCATCGGGACCGACGCCGACGCCTTCGGTCTCCAGCAGCTCGAAAGTTGCGCCGGGAAAGACGATGGCATTCACCAGCGCGCCCCCGCCAATCGGACCCTTTGGCAGCTCGATCTTGAACCCCTCCTCGGGAACCTCCACCGCGATGTGCGTGCCGGCCTGGATCACCACCAGCCGCTCCTCGACCAGTTTGGCGCGCCCCTGGATCGTTTTCGGAGGACCGAAGATCGGCGCAATAAAATTCCCGCCGCTGGGGACTGTCCAGATCTTGCGCGCCTTGGCGCGGATGATCCCCTCGACGGTACGGCCCACCGCGCCGCGGTATTCCCCGCCGGCCGCGGCCAGGTGCAGCTCATACGTGGTGTTCTGCGGGTTGAAGACGATGACGCCGCCGCTGGCGGACAGCACCTTCCCCCGGGCCGGAAAATCTCGAACGCTCGCCATGCAGCTCCTTGTAGGGCGAAGTCACTGTAGCGGAAAGGGACGGAATGAAAAGTGCATCGTGGGGATCAGCATGGGGGCAGGGCGGGGGCAGGGGGGTTTAAGTTCCTTTGCGCCAGCTCGTGCCGTCGGGACGGTCTTCCAGCGTGAATCCGATCTTCGCCAGATTGTCGCGGATGGTGTCGGCGAGAGCGAAATTCTTGCTGAGGCGGGCTTGTTTTCGCAGTTCGATGAGCAGTTGCAGCAGCTTGTCGATGTCAGCCGAGTCCTTGCGGTCCGAACGCGTGCCCTTCTGCTTGAACAGCCCCAGAATCGCGCCGAGGTTGCGCAGAGTCATGATCGCGGCGGCGGCCGCCTCGACAAGGTTCGGCTGGCGGTCGCGCTCGATGTTGTTGGATTCAATGAATGCATTGGTCTCGCCCGCCAGCTCGTGCAGCACCGCGATGGCCCCGGCGGTGTTGAAGTCGTCGTCCATCATCTCCAGGAACTTCATCTTGAATCCCAGCACCGCCTTGGCAAAGTTGCCGTGCTCGCCATCCATCAGGCTCGGCGCAACCGTCGCCATCTCCGGTGCCTGGTCGGAAAGCGGATGGCCGGCGATGCGCTCGATGCGCTCGAAGAGGCGCACGAACTTGTCCAGCCCTTTGTGCGTGCTGTCGATGACCTCATCGGTGTATTCGATCGGCCGGCGGTAGTGCGTGCTGAGGATGAAATAGCGAAACAGGTCCGGGCCGAGCTCCTCGATCAACTGTTTGGCCGAGACGACGTTGCCAATGCTGCCGGACATCTTCTCATCGGCCCATTCGCCGCTGCTGAGCTTCGTCTTGATGCGGGTCAGCCCGTTGTGCATCCAGAAATGGACGAACGGCTGGCCGGTGGCGGATTCGGACTGGGCCAGCTCGTTTTCATGGTGCGGGAAGAGCAGATCCATTCCGCCGCCGTGCATGTCGAGCGTCTTGCCCAGGTATTTCATGCTCATGGCCGAGCACTCGATATGCCAGCCGGGTCGGCCTTTGCCCCACGGAGAATCCCAGGCAGGTTCGCCCGGCTTGGCCGCCTTCCACAGGGCGAAGTCGGCGGGATTTCGCTTTCCCTCGGCCTCGATGGCGCGCAATCCGGATTCCTGCTCTTCGAGCTTCCGCCGCGAGAGCTTGCCATAGTCTTCGTCTTTGGTGACGTCGAAATAGACGTTGCCGCCTGCGTCGTAGGCGTGGCCTTTTTCGATCAACGTGATGCAGAGCGCGATGATTTCCTGAATGTGCTCGGAGGCCTTGGGGAAGCGGTCTATCGTATCGATCCCCAGCCGCGCCAGGCAGTCGAGATATTCTTCGGTGTACTGCTTGGCCAGGGCGTCGACCGATGCGCCGCGCTTGGCGGCGGCCTCGATCAGCTTGTCCTCAACGTCAGTGATGTTCACGACCCAGGTCACCTCGTATCCCTTGTAGACGAGATAGCGCTTGATGGCATCGAAAATGATCGGACCGACCATGTGGCCGATGTGCGGCGCCTTGTAGACCGTCGGCCCGCACAGGTACATGCAGACCTTGCCAGGCGTGACCGGCTTGAAAATCTCTTTTTCGCGGGACAGTGTGTTGTAGACGCGTAAGCTCATTGCAATCCTATATCGGCCGCGGAAAGAGATGTTGCCGCAGCCTTATTTCAGCAGTCCGCTTCAATCAGCAGGACAACGGCATGCGCGGCAATGGCTTCGCCCCGGCCGATCGCATCGCACCCTTCATTGGTCCCAGCTTTAATGTTTATCGCGCCGCCAAGCAATTGCTGAAGGTTGCTGGCCATCGGTTTCTTGAACGCCTGCAGGCGCGGGCGCTCGGCGAGGATCGTGATATCGGCGTTCACCAGCGCGTGATGTGCCTCACGCACGGCCGCATGAACATCCTTCAGGAACACTGTGCTGGCGGCGTCTTTCCAGCGCGGATCGGTATCTGCAAAGCGCTCGCCGATATCGCCCCATCCCATGGCGCCCAGCAGCGCATCCACCAGCGCGTGGATTACCACGTCGCCGTCGCTGTGGGCGATGGCGCTGATCTCCTGGGAGACAGCCACGCCTCCAAGCATCAGCGTTCCGCCCGCCCGCAGCCGGTGCAAATCATAGCCATGGCCGATGCGCATGCCGATCCCCTAAGAAAGGCCGTAGTCCTTGATCTTGCGATAGAGCGTGCGCTCGCCGATGCCGAGGATTTTCGACGCCTGCTCGCGATTGCCGTTGACCATCTTGAGCGTGTTGCGGATCAGTTCCTTCTCCGCCTGCTCGATGCTGATGCCGACGAGGTTGTTCATGCCGCTGGTCGGCTCGCCGGGCCTGGGGCGGATGTCGGTCGGCAGCAGCGCCGGCCCGAGGTCTTCCTCATCCTGCGCCAGCACGATCATGTTCTCGATCGTGCTGCGGAGCTGCCGCACGTTTCCCGGCCAGGAGAAGCTCATCAAAAGCTGCTGCGTTTCGGGCTTGATGCCGCCGATCTGCTTTTTGTATTTTTCGGAAAAGTGCTTGATGAAATAGTAGATCAACAGCGGAATGTCCTCGCGGCGCTCGCGCAGCGGCGGGATGACGATGGTCACGCCCTTGATGCGGAAAAACAGGTCCTCGCGGAATTGCCGCTCGGCCACCATCTCATCGAGATTGCGGTTGGTGGCGCTGATCAGGCGGACATCCACCTTGATCGGATCGTTCGATCCCAGCCGGACGACTTCGCCGTTTTCCAGCACGCGCAGGAGCTTGGCCTGCATCGAAGCGGGCATGTCGCCGATTTCGTCCATGAAGAGCGTGCCCTTGTCGGCATGTTCGAAGCGGCCGGCGCGATCGGATTGGGCCCCGGTATAAGCGCCGCGCACGTGGCCGAACAGCTCATCTTCCAGGATGGATTCGCTCAGGCCGGCGCAGTTGAGCGTAACCATGCGCTGCTTGCGGCGGCGGCTGTTGTTGTGGATGGCGCGGGCGACGAGCTCCTTGCCGGTGCCGCTCTCGCCCATGATGAGCACGGGGATTTCGCTGAAGGCGACCTGCCGCGCCGTCTGCACCACTTTGCGCATCGAGCCGCTGGTGCCGACGATGCCCTCGAAGCCGGCCTGGTCGATGAGCTGATCCTGCAATATCTGGTTCTGCTTGAGCAGCGCGCTGCGCTCGGCGGCGCGCATCACCTGGGCGCGGAAATAGTCCAGGTCGAGCGGCTTTTCGATGTAGTCATAGGCGCCTTCGGCCAGCGCCTGCTTGCAGGTGGGGATGTCGGCATGTGCCGTCACCAGCACCACCGGCGGCTGCGGGTTGAGCTCCTTGGACCGCTTGAGCACTTCCAGGCCCGCCCGGCGGCCTTCCATCACCAGGTCGGTGACGATGACATCATATTGCTTGCGATTGAGGCGGCTCTCGGCCTCCTCGGGGCTGTAGGTGACATCGCATTTGTGCCCCTGGCGGGTGAGGGCTTCGCACATCACCTGCGCGTGTTCGCGCTCATCGTCGATGACGAGGATATTGGACTTGATGGTTTCCTGTTCGGACATAGCGAGTTGCGTCCATTCGACTCTCCCGGAGAGTAACCGATTGCCGGCGCTGCTGCTACAGCGGCAGGTGAATGGCGAAATCCGAACCCTTGCCGGGCTCGCTGCTGACGGCGATGCGTCCGCCATGCTCATCGACGATGCGCCGGGACATGGCCAATCCCAATCCCGTGCCGCCTTTCTTGGTGGAATAGTAGGCATCAAAAATCTTGTCGATGGCCTCCTGCGAAATGCCCGGGCCGGTGTCGATGACGTCGATAACCGCCTCGCCGTCGCGCTGGGCGGCGCTGAGAATCAGCTCTCCCTCGCCGCGGCCGCTCATGGCCTGCATGGCGTTGAGCATCAAGTTGAGGACCGCCTGCTTGATCAACCTGGCATCAACCGGTGCGATGACCTTCTCGGGCGATTTGCGGAGACGAAGCTGCACCTTGTGCAACTGCGCCTGCGGGGCGAAAAAATCCACAAGGTCTTCGAGCACTTCATTCAGATCGACAGGCTTGCGCTCCAGCTCGATCTTGCCGGCGAAGCGGAGAAAATCGTCGAGGATCTCGCGGAGACGGGTGGTTTCGCGCTGCACGGTGTTCAGGCGGTTGATGACGCGCTGGTAGGCCGGGTTATCCGGCAGCAGGTCCTCGGCCAGCAGTTGCAGGTTCAGTTGGACGGTGGAAAGCGGGTTCTTGATTTCGTGGGCGAGCCCGCCGGTGAGCGTGCCCAATTCCGCCAGCCGCTCTGCCTGGCGGGCGCGTTGCTGCAGGCGCAGCATGCGCTGGTATCCCACCACCGCAAACGCCGTGGCGCCGGCAGCGGTAACCAGCAGACCGCTGGCAAATCCCCATCCGAATGCGTCCATGCGGCGAAGGGTAAGACCTTATTGCCGGAACTGCAAAAACGCGGCATTGCCCTGCTCCTGACGGAATTGAGCTGAACCATCTCTGCTTCGGTTACAAACGTTTCATAACTTTGGAATGGGATTGACGAGAACACGGCTGTAGCTTCGAGCAATGGCAACGAACTTCACCGGCGCTGACGTGACATTTTTCACATGTGACCTATGCGGCGCCCGGCTGGAATGGACCGAGGAGCTGGCCGGGCAGGCGGTGCGGTGCGGATGCGGGGCATTGACGCGGTGTCCGGCGAATCGGCCGGCGGTACCGCCCAGGGAGGCAACCGGCGGAAGTCTGCAAGATGCAGGCACGATTCCACAGGCCCACGTGCGGCCAACGGGATTGAAACTGGATTATCGCAGCAGCGCCACCAAGGCGGCGGCCGATCCGCAAACGCTCAAAGACCTCTATATGCCGCTCTGGCTGCTGGGCGGGGGGATTGTGATCGAGATCGCCTCGGCGCTGTTGATTCATCGCAGCAGTCTGCGCGATGCCTGCATGCGCATTGCAATTCAACTGGTGGTCGGGACGGTGATGATGCTGGCGGCAATCTTGATCGCCGCCAGGCTGCGCGGGATCAACCTGGGTTCGTTCTGGAATGCGGCCTTCAAGTTGTCCGCCATCTCGGTGGCCCCGGCCGCCGCGGTGGCGCTGGCCGAGCCGGTATTGATGATTATTCCGTTTGGATGGTTGCTGGGATGGATTGCGGAGTTCGTGCTGTTCTTCGCACTGCTGGGGGTCTTGTTTGATCTGGAGGAGAGCGACACCTGGTACTGCGTGAGCATCATGTTTTTGGTGCGGGTGGCGATTTATTTTCTGCTGATGTGGGCCATGAGATAGGTGCTGTGGTGCAGATTCCGGGCGAGGGCGCTTGGGAGCCAGTTCCGGAGCAGTGGCGCAGGAGCATCAAGCCGGCGGGTGCGAGTTGTTTGCCTGCGTTGCATTTCGTACCATGGGGAAATGGAGAGTAATAAATCCCCTATTACTGGAGCGGAGCGCCTTTGGCTGCGGGAATTGGCCATGCGGTATGTGGACATCACCATGGCATCACAACTTCCCATCATCGAGCGCGAGGGTATGTTCAGCGTGATGCTGCGCCCCTGTACCTGCGCGATTCTGGAATACATCCTGGACCCGGCGATTGGGTATGTGTGGGTGCGGCGGCATACGCCGCGGCGTCATCTCCAGTGGTGGAAGACCCAGGCGCCGCTTTCGGAGGCGGGGACACTCCACGAGGTGCAAGTGCGGGGGATGGAGTTTGATCTGCAGCTTCCCACCGCGCGCTTTCTGGAACTGCTTCCGGAGTTCTGGGGGCATGGGCTGGTGCTGTTTCAGATGACCCGGCCGGTGCCGGACACGCTGATGCTCGATGGCATCGCCGACAGTGTGGTCGATCGCGTGCTGATGCAGAACGGTCTGCACCTGCGTTTCTATCTGCCGCACGCGGCGGAGCTGGCGCAGGTGGGTTCGCCGCGGCGGGAAGTGTTAGAGAAGATGCTGCAGCGGCGGGAGGTACGAGAGATGGCGATGGATTTTGGCAGGTAAGGGGTAGAAGTTTGAAAGCGCAAACGCTTTCGGGGAGCGGATTTGGGGTGAAACTTGGAAATCGCATCGAAACTGTTAGAATAGTGGACAACAAGGTCCATTATGACTCCACGACAAAACGTGATTGCGGCATTGAGGTTTGGGACTCCCGAGCGGCTTCCCCACGATTTCCCACCGCCCTATGGCAGCGACTTCGCCCAGACGGGGATGAGCCCATCGCCGGATCTGCGCCCGGCCAACGGGCGCGGCGTGGATGAGTGGGGGGCGGTGTGGGACAACGTCGGGGTCTGCTCGGTCGGCGAAGTGGTCGATTTTCCATTGAAGCGCTGGGAGGATTTCGCTTCCTTCAAGATTCCGGACATCCGCGACCAGCGCCGCTATGCCCAACTTGCGGAGGCGCGGGAGCGGGCGGGTGACAAGTTTCTGTTGTGCTTTGGCATCTCGCTGTACGAGCGCATCCACTTCATCCGCGGCCTGGAAAACATCTGGGTGGATATTTACGAAGAGCCGGAAAACCTCTGCCGGCTGATCGACATGCTGGTGGACATGAACGTCTACGCGATCGAGCGCTTTGGCGCTGCCGGGTGCGATGCCATGCTCATCCCCGATGACTGGGGCCTGCAGAGCAGTCTGATGATCTCTCCGGAAAAATGGCGCGAGCTGTGGAAGCCGCGCTATACGCGCCTGTTCAAGGCCGTGCATGATGCCGGGATGTTCATGTTCCTGCATAGCTGCGGGTACATCGTGGACATCCTCGATGATCTGATCGAGATCGGGCTGGATGCGGTTCACATGGACCAGCAGGAAAACATGGGCCTGGAACTGCTTGGCAGGCGTTTCGGCGGCCGGCTGACCTTTTTCAGCGGCGTGGACATTCAGACCGCGATGCACCGCCCAACCGATCAGGTGCGCGCCTACGCCCGGGACATGGTGCGCCTGCTCGGCCGGCCGGAGGGGGGAATCATCCCGCGCTGGTACACCGATCCGAAGGGGGCGGGGCATACGCAGGAGGCGATCGATGCGATGTGCCAGGAATTCTTGAAGGTGTCGGAGGAGATGTACGGAGCAAAGGTGGGGCAAGGGGTCGGGGTCTAAGGGCGATGCCAGAATTTCCGAGAAAATGCTCCGCCCGATCGGGAGCATGTTCGTTCCGATCAAGAGAAAATCCGTTTCGATCAAGAGAATATTGGCTCCAATCAAGAGAAAACCCGTTCCGATCAAGAGAATGTTCGTCCCGATCAAGAGAGAAACCATTTTTCTCTTGATAAAAATCATTTTTCTCAGAAGAAAAAATGGTTTCGACGAAGCGCTTTCCCCCCTCCCTTCCCCCCAAATCGCCCCTATCAGCGCCCGCTCAGCGATATTGCCGGACGGCAGCGGGATCGACCGCGAAGGGGCGAAGGGCGCGAAACGCGCGGGGAAAACGCCAAGGGAATCGGCGCGATGGCGAGGTGGTGGGATGGCGAAAGCGAAGTGCGGCGGGCGAAATGCCGATAGGCCAGGTAGCCCCACCTAAGCATCGGCAAACGCGCACGAAGACTTCACCGCCAAGCGCCCTGGCCGTGAAGCAAACACCGTAGCACGGGCGTCCCGCCCGTGGCCTCAGGAAAACGCCAGCCCCCCCTAGGCGGGGCGGAAAGACGGATAGTCCTTTGATCCTGCCGCAGCCTGCGGCATATCGCCATGCAGAGCCACAAGGGGGGCGGCTTTCCGCCGTGGGGCCCCAGGGGGGGCTGGCGCTTTTCCGGAGCGGGAGCAGTCAAAGGGTTCACAATCCGCAATTATCGGCACAAAGCCGCCCCCCCTTCCCCGCAGGCGGGCTGTCACACCGCCGCTCCGAGCGACAATCCACTCTGGCGGCGTAAAATGGCGCCATGGGCACGGTCCAGGGCATCGTTTATTACGTGGGTCCCAAAGTTGTGCCGGCAACCCGGCCTTGCGGGGCACTGCGCATCAACGATGGCGGCGCCCTCTGTCAGACCTTCCGCAAAGCCCTGCTGGCGGGGAAACTGGAATTCCGCGTACATCTGCGCGTGTTGCAATTCCCGCCTCTGACCTGCCATTGGGAGAAGGCCGGCGACACTGCCTGCGTAGTCCGCTGGATGTACGGCCGGGTCGTTGAGGCGGCTACCGTCTATGTCAATGGCCTGGATGCCGAGGATGAGCATGACCTGGTACATATGACGTTGACGGCACGGCGGCTGCCGATCCCGCTGTACGTGTGGCAAGACCTGATCATGCTGCGGCAACGTCCGGTCTATGCCACGTTCCTCTTCACTCCCGCCAGCCTGGGCAATCGCGTGATCGCAACCGCCGCCCCAGCCCTGGCCAACAGCTTCTTTTCCATCCTGGGAACCGTGTAGAGC
>DAIOHQ010000051.1:0-23285 GCA_036744635.1 Tepidisphaeraceae bacterium
CCCCCAGGTGGACCTGGTCGTAGGGACCGTTCATGCCGCGCTTGCTGACGTCCTCGGGCTCGGCCAAGGCGAACGCCTCGGCCAGAAAATCGGGCCAATGGTCCCAATCGTAGGTGGCGTGGGCGACGCCGACCCGCCCGCACGCCGTTCCCCCTTCAGCGCGCCACCCGGCCCAGGTATCCATCACCTGGTAATGGATGATGTACTGGCCGTCATGCTTGATGAATGAGGCCTGCTCGACGAACTGGTTGCAGAAGGGGATGGCGGCCACTTTCCAATGGATTCCATCTGGCGAAATCGCCAGGGCGACCGAGGGGCGATAGCCGTATTCCTCGATGCTCGGATCGCTTTGGTCCGGGAAGAACTCATAGACCATCTTGTAGCGCCGTTTGGGGTCCGGGTCATCTCCGTCCTTGATGACTTGCACGCCGGCGACGACCGTGTGAGGCAGGTCGATCGCGTTGTTTTCGTGGCTGCCTTTGAAGAGTACCTGACCGAGGGACGGCTTCGTCCAGGTGATGCCATCGCGGCTCTCGGCATAGCAGATGGGGCCCTGGTACAGGGGTGACGCGCCGGCGTAGGGAGGCGGCTTGGCGATTTGCTGCATCATGCGCGGCGGCCAGTCGGGGTTCTTGCCCCAGTGGCTGGCGTAGTACCACATTCGGAACTTGCCCTGGTCTTGCAGGACAGTGCCATAAAAATGCGCGGCCAGATTATCCGGCGCATGGCTCTCCAATGGGCTGGGCGCCAGGACCGGTTCAGGGCGCACGGTGGGCTTGCTGAGATAGATTCCGACGTTCTTGCGGAAGGGAAGGGAAATGTCGTCAATCGCCAGAATGACTTTTCGCATACTTTGGTCCTCGAATATCGCTCGGGAATTGAGTCGCACCCCATCTTGACGCCATCGATGGGTTCTGGCAAACAATGCTCCGGGGAATTTGCTCTTAAGCGCAGGCGGTGGGCGAAGCCGAAGGGGTCAGCCGCTGTCTTGATTTTCAAGGGGTTGGGAGGCTTTTTTGCATTCCAGGTTTCTCCATTCTTGATCATGACGTTGAGCGCGATCACGTTTGTTCTGCCGGATATTTGAAAAGCAATTTTCAAACCTCTTGGAAGTCGTTTCATGGGAAGTGGGATTCTACGAGAGATGCTTTTGTAGTTGGGCCTCGATGGCGGGGGCGCGCTGGAGACCGACCATTTGGTCAACCAGCCGGCCACGTTTGAAGATCAGCAGGGTGGGAATACTGGCGATGTTGAATTGCTGGGCTGTACGTGGGTTTTCATCGACATTGAGTTTGGCGACGACGTACTGGCCATTGGCCTGGCTGGCGAGGTGTTCGATGGTGGGGGCGATCAAGCGGCAGGGGCCGCACCAGGGGGCCCAGCAATCCACCAGCAGCGGGCGGTCTGCAGCCTGTGACAACTGGGCGGTGAAGGTGGCATCGGTCAGCTCGATCGGGTGGCCGTCGGAGTTGGCGGCGCTGAGCGGTTGGCCGCATCGCCCGCACTTGGGCTGAAGGTGCTGGGCACGGGCGTCTATCCGATTCTTTGCGCCACATTTGGGGCATTGGACGATGGTCATAATGGCCTTCCGACTGGGGCGGGGCGTTTTTTCTATTTTTGCGCTTTCCTCGGTGGGCGGCAACGCTAATATTCCGTGTGGCTGATGGGCATTATTTAAGGCGGTGAGCAAGCAATGACAGCATCACTCGATCCGGAAGCGGTGGCCAAACGTGTCAAGGCGGCGTGCGGCGAGCTGGGTTTTGATTCGACCGGCGCGCAGCGGATGGTGTCGGAAGTGCTGGCGCCTGAGTTCGCCCGCGCCAAGGAGCAGATCACCGCGCTGACGGAAGAAAATGCCAGGCTGCGCGCGGATCTGCAGGCGTTGCAGGCGGCGCAGGCGATTTGGATGGGGAAGGAAGCGGAGATCGCGATGCTGCTGAAGTCGACGAATCCTCAGAAGATCGTTCACGACCTGCGCAACGTGCTCAACGAGTTGGCGCTGCTCAATTCGGTGCTTGATAGTGAGGAAGAGGCAAGCAAGTAGGCAAGAGGGCGGGGGAACCGCGCCCCTACTTTGTGCCGATGATGCAGACGGTGGCGGGTTTGACCTTTTGGGCGATCTCCTCGATGGAGAGTTGGTGGCCGGCGTCGCCGGGCTTGATGTCCACGTGGTTCTTTACAAGAAACTTGCGAATGTTGCCGGCGCTGATGCCCAGGCCATAGGTATCCTCCATCTGCGTGGAGGTTGTCTTCATCGAGACGATGGCCATGACGTTGCCGTCTTTGTCGAGGATTGGCCCGCCGCTGTTTCCGGGGTTGACCTTGGCGTCGATCACCACATCGGCGCCGACGACCTTGCTGCTGGCGCTGCTCACCACGCCGTGGGTCACCTTGATGTTTGCGCCCATGCGGTCGATCAGCGGATAACCGAGCACGGTGCAGTCAGCGCCTTCGTTGGGGGAATCTTTCTTGCTCAACTGCACATAGGGCAATGTCTCATTGGCTTTGGGCTTGATGCGGATCAGCGCCAAATCCTGTTCCCTGTCGATGGCCACTACTTCGGCCTCGCGCTCATCGCCTTTGCTCAGGACCACCTTGAGTTTTTTGGCGCCGTCCGCGACGTGGCGATTGGTGAGGATTAGACCATCATCGTCGATCAGGAAACCGGTGCCGCTCCACGATCCGCCGGCGAAACCACCGGCATCTGTGGGATTGGGATCGATGGGAATGAACTCCATCCCGCGAAGCATGTCGTCATTGATGCGATACTTGGAAGCGAGCAAACGCGCGGCCGAGACGATAGGCGCGGCCTTGGCGGTCTTGGCGTACCCCGGGGCGAGGGTGAGCGCCTTTGCCAGGGCGAGTGCGATGGCGGGGGTATCCTGCTGCTTGGCGGCGGCGTAAATTTTGTCGATGCCTTTTTCGTACTGTTTCTTGTCACAGAGCAGGATGCCGATGTTGGCGCCGGCCTCGACGGCCTTGGGCTTGATGTGCTGCGCCTGCTCGAAGTAGCGCATGGCATCGTCGGTCTTGTGCTCGACCATGGCCAGCTCGCCGAGCAGGAAGTTGACGGTGAAGGAGTTGGGGTAGAGCTTCACCGACTCTTCGAGCTTGGTGACGGCCACCAGCGTCTGGTTCTTCTGCAGCGCCTGGAAGCCTTCTTCGGCGAGTTTCTTGGCGTCATCGACGATTTTCTTGCGATCCTCGCCGGCAACCCATTTACCCTTGATCTTCTCGGCGTTGTCCTTTGCGAGATCCTTCCAGTGCTTGAGTTCTTCCTTGGCCGAGGCGGATTCTGCGCTGTCGGGATTTTCCTTGAGGAAGTCCTCCCAGACTTGCACGGCGGCGGAAGCCAGGTCGCAGGCGTCGGCCTGGTGCCTGGCGTTGGAGAAGGCTTCGCTGGAATTGGAAGCCTTGGTCGCGGGTGTCGCTGGCGGGACGGCCGTCGTTCCGGCGGGGCTGGGCGAGGGGGTGTTTTCGATCGAGACCACCTCGGATTTGTCGACGGTGCGGGATGCCCCGTCCTTGACCTTGATCCAGTATTTCTCGCCCTGCTGGATGGCGGTGCCTTCGATGACGGTGCCATCCTTGAGGGTTATCTTTGCGGCCGAGGCGAGGTGGGCTGGGAGCGCGGCCAGGAGGATAGCCGCCAGGAGGATGGCAGTGAGTGGTCGCACCATGGGAGCCCCGATAGAACCTGGTTCGTTCGGAGCGGGAGTATAACAGAGTGGGCGGCAATGGTCACGGGGGGGAAAATGGAAGTCAGAAGCCAAAAGCCAGAAGTCAGAAGTTGGGGAACTTTAGGTTCTGACTTCTGGCTTCTAACTTCTGGCTTCTACAATCGAGCGGAACGGCGGTATTATCGGCAAGAGGGGAGGGCGCAGATTGTGCGGGGTGGATTGCTCAAGTTTGCGCGGTGGGTGCGCCGAAAGTATTGGTGAAGAGTGCCATCGGACGCAATTTCGATGGCTGGCGGGCGAACGGATTCGCCTGCAAGTTGCTTTTGAACAAGGAGGTTCCGCTACCACACACCCCAGTTCACCGCCGGTGCGGAGCGCCGGCTCAGCTATCCCCCAATTATTGTGTTGCTGGAGTCGCGTGAGGCGCAAAAGGTGCGGATTCACGTTTTTTGCCGGATGCGACCCTGAATAAATGACGCGGCGGATACGGATATCCACCGCACCCAAACGCCCGCAGCGGCGGGCAAAACCTAAAGTATCACGGAGGATACCATGAGTCGGATCAATACCAACATTTCATCCCTGCAGGCGATCAATCGCCTGAATAAGAACAACGCCGATCTGTCGATGCGCCTGCAGCGCCTCAGCAGCGGCCTGAAGATCAACAGCGGCAAGGATGCCCCGGCCGGACTGATCGCCAGCGAGACGCTCCGCAGCGAAATCAACGGCATCAACCAGGCGATCGACAATTCATCGCGGGCCGGCAATGTGATCAACACCGCCGAAGGGGCGCTGGGAGAGGTTTCATCGCTGCTGCTGGAAGTGCAGTCGCTTACGAACCAGGCGGCCAACAGCGGCGCGCTCTCCCCCGATGAGATCAAGGCGAATCAGTTGCAGGTCGATGCGATTTTGAACAGCATCAACCGCATCTCCAACACCACGCAGTTCAACGGCGTGAAGCTGCTGAACGGCAGCCTGGACTACACCACCAGCGGGATCGCGACGTCGTCGATCGACGTGGCACAGATCAATGCGGCGAAGCTGCCGGACAACGGCACCGTCAACGTAACGGTGGCGGTGACGGCCAGCGCCAAGGTGGCCGAGCTGGATTACACCGGCGCCACAGTGGGCGCCAGCCCGGTGACCATCGAGGTGGCCGGCAACGGCGGCACCGAGCAGCTTTCGTTTGCGGGCAACACCACCATCAGCAGCGTGGCGACGGCGGTGAACCAGATCAAGGCATCGACCGGCGTGAGCGCGATCGTCTCGGGCACGTCGCTGCGTTTTGTGTCAACGGCGTTCGGATCGAAGCAGTTCGTCAGCGTCAAGAGCCTGCAGGGAACGCTGGTGGACGGCAAGACCAGCGGCACGGATGCGGCGGTCACGATCAACGGATCGCAGGCGGAAGTGGACGGGCTGGTGGCGTCGGTGCGCACCGGAGACCTGGACATGACGCTGCAGCTCGACTCGGCGTTCGGCACGCAGACGGCGCTGGGCAAGAGCTTCACGATCACCGGCGGCGGGGCGAAGTTCCAGCTCGGCTCGGAAGTGAATCGGCCGGGTCAGACGAACCTTGGCATCGGTTCGGCGGCGACCACCAAGCTGGGCGATGAGGTAGTGGGATACCTGTCGAGCCTGGGCAGCGGCGGGACCAGCTCGCTGGTGTCCGGCAATACCATGCAGGCGCAGAAGGTGCTCGATGTGGCGATTCGGCAGGTGGCGAATTTGCGCGGCCGGCTGGGCGCGTTCCAGAAGGACATTCTGGAGACGAACGTGAACAGCCTGTCGGTGGCCCTGGAGAATGTGACGGCCAGCCAGAGCTCGATCCGCGACGCCGATTTCGCGGCGGAAACGGCGGCGATGACGCGGGCGCAGATTCTGGTGCAGGCGACGACGTCGGTGTTGGCACAGGCCAACAGCTCACCTCAGAGTGTGCTCACCCTGCTCCGCGGTTGAACCACGGCAGCAGATTAAACCCGGAAAAGGCGGTCTGGAAACAGGCCGCCTTTTCTTAATTGACATGAGGCCCACCCCTGTAGCGGTGGGCGAGTACACCCACCCTACACGAGCAAACATTGGACGAGGGAACGTTTCTATCCAAGCCACTGCGGGTTGTGGGCGGTGCCGTCGAACATGACGGATGTCTTGAACGGCTCGAACTTGCCGCTGCCGGCGGATTTTTTGGTGCGCTCCAGCAGGGCGGCGAGCTGCTCGGCGGTGAAGGGCTTGAAGGTTTTGGCGGCTTCGATGGCCTGATCGACCAGCTCGATTTTTTCGATGCCGGTGATGACAACGCTGGTTTGGAGATTGAGGGCATACTGCAGGCATTCGATCGCTTTCACGTCGCCCGATTTGAGCACGTGGCCGCTGCCCATCGGCTTCATTCCCAGCACGCCGATTTTCTCCTTCACGCAAACCGGCACCACGTTGTGGGCGAAGCTGCGGAAATGGGCATCCATCACGTTGAGGGGCATTTGCACGGTATCGAAGTAAAACCCGTTTTTCGATGCCACCTCCAGGCAGCGCAGATGGACGAGCGGATCTTTATGGCCGGTGAAACCGATGAAGCGGATCTTGCCGGCCTTCTGCGCTGCCACCAGCGCCTCGTTGGCGCCCCCTTCAGCGAAGATGCGGTCGGGATCTTCCATCCGCAGCACCTCGTGATGCTGCACCAGGTCGATGTGATCGGTCTGCAGGCGTTTAAGCGATTCATCGAGCTGCCTGGCTGCGGCGGCCTTGCTGCGGCCGTCGATCTTGGTCATCAGGAAAACCTTGTCGCGATAACCATCCTGCAAACCCTTGCCCATGCGGATTTCGCTGCCGCCGTTGTGATAGTCCCAGCAGTTGTCCATGAAGGTGATGCCGCGGTCGATGGCGCTGCGGATGATTTTGATGCCCTCGGCATCGTCCTTGGGGATGCCGATGTGGAAACCGCCCAGGCCGATGGCCGAAACGGTTTCGCCGGTGCCGCCGAGCTTGCGGTAGAGCATGTCGCCCTTGCGCTCGCCGGGATCGGTGATGACAGGCAGATCGTTGGCGGGCAGGGGGGATGAATCTCCCTCGGCCGAGCCGGCGGCGCGGGCAATACCGAGCTGGCCGGCAGCGCTCAGCAGCGCGGCGCTGGCGGCGACGGCAGCGGTGGTCTTCAGCAGATCGCGGCGGGTGGTGGACATGAACGCTCCTGGTGAACGAAGGAGATTGCAGTGTATGGCGGAGTTGTGTGGCCGGGGACGCCAATTTTGATGATTTCTGCTGAGGTCGCGCTCGGTTGCAGGGAGATGATGGGGCTGATAGCTTCGCGTGGCACATGGATGTTTCACTTGAAGACAACGACTCAGATGGGCGCGAGCGGTTTCTCGCGCCCGCCTGGCTGCTGGCCCTGTGGCTGCTCTGCGGGGGACTGCTGTTTGTAGGACTCGGCACTGCGCCGATCGAGCGGACGCAGGAAGTGCGCGTCCTGGAGACGGCGCGGGAGATGCTCGGGGCGGGGGCGCAAGGCTGGCTGATTCCGAAATTCAACGGCGTCGAACGGCTGCACAAGCCTCCCTTGAACTACTGGTTGACGGCGATCTGCTACAAGATTTTTGGCGTGAGCGCGGGAGTAGGGAGAACTCCGACGGCGCTGGCGGCGTGGGCGACTTTGGGGATCGTGTATGCGTGTGGCCGGTGGCTGTTCGGCGGGCGCGCCGGGTTTTTCGCGGCGGCGGCGCTCTTTGGCAGCTTCATGTTTTTCAAGTTCATGCGACTGGCCGAGACCGATGCCCTGGCGACGGTGTTTGTCACCCTGGCCATCTGGGCGTGGTGGCGGGCGGCGGAGGGAAGAAGTAGGGTGGGCGTACCCGCCCACCATGGGGAAACGCCAGACGAACCCGCGCAGGATGAACCAACGGTGGGCGGGAACGCCCACCCTACGATGGCACAAGGCCACGGCGCGGCGACGGTGCTGGAATATCGCAGTGCCCGGGTTCCCGTGGCCGACACCGCGGTTCGTGCGGCTGGGACGACACATCCCTGGCTCTGGTATCACCTGGGAGCGGTCGGGGTGGCGGGGGCGGTGATGAGCAAGGGCCCGCCAGGGATATTTCCGATCTTGTTCTTGTTGGGATACGTGGTTGCCGCCCGGCGGAAGGGGGCACTGTTGCAGTGGCTGGCCAGCGGGTGTTGGATTACCGCGCTGCTGCTGGCGGCGCCGTGGTTCTGGTACGTGAATCACACCGTGGGGCTCGCTCGCATCGCCGATGAGGTAGAGGTGGTGACGACCGGGCGGGGCCACAGCAACTGGTTTTACATTTACTTCGCCTACCTGGTGCTGGATACGGCGCCGTGGGTGGCGTTTGTGGTAGTGGGGCTGGTGCAGGCGGTGCGTCCAAGCGGCTTTTTCGGCGAGACGGCCTGGGGACGCAAGTGGTATCGCGCTGACCGGCCGGTGCCGCGCGACATGCGCCTGCGCGGCTTGATCGTTTGGGTGCTGGCCATCCTCGGCCCGCTCTGCCTGATCGGCAACAAGCAGACCCACTACCTGGTCCCGCTGATGCCGCCGCTGATGCTCCTGGCGGGATGGATCATCGGCGAGGCACTGCGCGCGGACGCTTCGCCGAAGCTGGTGGCGACGATGCGCGTGCTGCTGCTGGCGACGCTGGGCGGGTGCGTGCTCGCGGCGACCGCGGTGCCGCTGACGGCATATAAGAAACTGTCGGAACCAGGGCATTCGAGCTTAGCAGTGATCCGGCCGGGCGATTGGGCGCTGGCCGGGGGGATGGTGGCGATGGCGCTTCTGGCCTGGGTCATCTACCTCCGCCGGGGATTGCAGGGCGGATTGTTGGCGCTGGCGGGAGCGTCAGCGCTGTTGCTGGTGTTGATGCTGGGAGTATGGGCGCCGACGCTGGAGCGGGGGAGCTGGAATGCGGTGGCGGCCAAGGTGAACGCAGCCGGAGAGGATGGCGCGGGCGCGGGCGGAGTCGCAGGGAAGTTTCCATGTGTCTTTTACGGCCGCAACACCAACACGCGGCTGTGTTTCGCATTGAAGCGGGTGGTGCCGACCAAGCGCACCCCGGCGGAGCTGGCCGCTGCCTTGGCGGATAATCCCCGCACGATCGTGATCGTGCAGGAAAAGCCCGATGAGTCCGAAGCCCGCAAGGCCCGCGAGCTCGCCCTGCCCGACAATTTGCACCTGCAGCAGCGCGACGTCGAGTATGTGGACGATGACGCCGTGCGGATTTACCACCAGGCCGGAGGCGAGTGAATTGATTTTGAATATTTGATTGAGGCAAGGCCGGCTTTTTACTTGTTATCGGGCGGGTTGGATGCGATGATTTCGGGCGCAGGATGCCCTTACACGAGATTGACATATCGTGGCAGGTGCTCCGCCGGATTGTCCACGATTGGACGGGCAACGCGGCGGAGCTCGCGGAGGTGAAGCCTCTCCTCGGGGGCTGCATCAATACAACTTTGGCACTGCACACTCAGGACGGCCAGAAAGCCGTCCTGAAAATTTCTCCGCACCGCGTAGACCGCTCCTACGAGGAGGAAGCCTTCCAACTGAATCTCCTCCGCGAGTCCGGTCTGCCCGTGCCGGAGGTCTACGTCTGCAAGCTCGGCACGCTGGAGGAACCATTCAGCTATATCCTGCTGGAATTTGTCGAAGGGGTCGATTTCGCCCAGGCAAAGTCGCTGTGCACGGCCGAACAGTTCGATCAGCTCCAGATGCACCTCGCCGAGCTGACGCTTACCATGCACGAGCACACCTCATCGCACTATCAGCGCGTCAGCATCGGCCCGGCGAAGCAGTTCGAGAGCTGGCCGGCGTTCTACCACGATGTCTATGACTCAATCTGGCACGAGGCCGACAAGCTCCGCCTGTTGCCACCCAAGTGCCGCAAGCAGATTTGCAAGATCCACGAGAAGATCGACCGGCTCTTGGTTCACTCCGACAAACCCCGGCTGGTGCATTGGGACATCTGGTCGACCAACCTGCTGGCCAGGCCCGATGATCACGGCCGCTGGTGGGTGAGCGGAATCCTCGACCCCAATTGCAAGTTCGCCGATGCCGAGGCGGAACTGGCCTACATGGAACTGTTCCACACCATCACCCCCGCCTTCCTGCGCACCTACCAGCAGACCCACCGCCTCTCCCCGGAATATGCCCGCTATCGCAAGGCCATCTACCAGCTCTATCCGCTCATCAACCACCTCCGCCTCTTCGGCCAGGAATACGTCCGCCCGCTGACGTCCGCGGTGGAGCAATTAGGGGCGCTGGTGTGACTTTTCAGTCGAATCGTCGGGGCTGCCGTCGCTTGCCGTGGCGAATGTGAACGATGTATACGGCCGCCGGACTGTCCTCAATGCGGTAGTAAATGATGAACGGTCGCACCACCATCGCGCGAACTGGAGAACCGCGCTTGCGGCTGCGTCCTGCCTGCCGGAAACGATTGGGCATGAACGCAAGCGAATCAATCGCGTTGAGAATCGTTTCGGCGATGCTCGCGGCATTTTGCGGTGAGTTCTGGCGGATGTAATCGGCAATGTCTTGCACATCGCCCAGAGCGTCAGCGGTCAGAATGACGCGATGGGTATCGGACATTGCGGTCACTTGCCGAGGAATTTAGCCCGCACCTGTTCCCGCACATCCTTCCAGTCGTGAACGTCGCCGCGTTCGATCTGATCTTCGGAACGGTCGATGGCATCGAGCGTTCCATCATCCAAACTGTCTGCTTTGATCTTGTCCAGCGCCTCCAACCCTGCACGCACAACATCGTCGGCCGAGGGATACTCGCCATCTTTCAGCTTCTCATCGAGAAGTCTCTGGGTCTCGGGACTGAGGATGATGTTCATAACTTCGGCCTCCAACCATCAAAAGTATAGCGCCGACAATCCGCGAATGCCACCGGGCTTTCAGCGCCCTGAAGGTGCCATGCGAACGTCAGCCTACCGTACCGCGACGCCGCTCTTCTTCTTCCCGTTGCTCTTCTCCTGCTTCAGGAACTTCCCCTTGTCCTGCGCCATCGCGTTGGCCCGCGATTCCTCCCGCGCCTGCGCCATCTCTGCCACCGTCTTGGTGTGCAGCCGGGCGGCCCCCTGCGTCTGCCGCAGCTTCACCCGCGTGCCATCCTTCTCGTGCTCCTCCAGCCGCTTTTTGGCCAGCGGAATCTCCTTCTTGTACTGCGGCAGCCACTTCGCCTGCGCCACCAGCATCTCATCGGTAAGCTGCCACACTTCCTCCGGATCGCACACCGCCCCCACCAGCGGATCGTGCAGCATGGCCTGCTTGAGCAGCGTGACATCCCCACGTACCGCCGCCTCCACCCCCATCTCCTGCACCCGCGCCGACACCGCGCACGTCGCCGCGCACGCCAGCGGCAGGTCTCCCATGCGGAACGGGTGAATTCCGCTCTTGTTCACGTATCCCGGAATCTCCACGATGCAGCCATTGGGCAGGTTGGTGATGTAATCCTGGTTCACCACATTGAAGTGCCCGCGATACGGCCGGCCGGTCTCGATGCTCTCGATGATCCAGCTCCCGTGCTCCTGCGAGCGCTTGTGCTTCGTCATGTCGTAGGCCGGCTCCTTCAGCCAGTTGGGGAAGTCGGTCTCGAACCAGTTGCGCCCCTCGGTGCAAACCCGTAGATAGCCGCCGGTCTCACCGTTGATCCACGAGCTCATGTCGATCCACTTGTTGATCTCACTGGTGCGCTTGCGGTACCAGGGAAGATATTCGCTGAGATGGCCGTTGGATTCGGTCGAGTAATATCCAAACCGTTTCAGCACGTCGATTCGCACCTTCTCGGTCTTGCTCATCACCGGATGCCGTTCGAATTCCCCCGCCAGAATCGGCAGCATATCCCTCCCGCGCCACTGCACCTTGACGAACCAGGTCTGGTGGTTCAGCCCGGCCGCCTCGTAATACACATCGTCGTACGCCACTTTCTCCTCCGCCCCGATCATTCCCTCACGCCTGGCATACTGCTCGATGCACTCGCAAATCTGCCACGCCGCTCCCTGCACGCCGTGGCACAGGCCCACCGTATTCACCTGGCCATATTGGTTGCACGCCCAGGTGTTCATCGCCATCGGGTTGGAATAGTTCAAAAATAGCGCCCCCGGCTTGGCCACCTCGCGAATGTCCTTGCAGAACCCCAGCAGCGCGTTGATGGTGCGCTGGGCATACATGATTCCGCCGGCGCAGAGGGTATCGCCCACGCACTGATCCACGCCATATTTCAACGGGATGTCGATATCCGTCCCAAACGCCTCCAGCCCCCCCTGGCGGATGGTGCAGATCACGTAATCCGCATCCTCGATGGCATCGCGGCGGTCGGTGGTCGCCGTGATCTTCGCCGGCAGCTTGTTGGCCTTGATCTCGCGCTGCTGAAGCTGCGTGATCATGTCCATGTTCCGCTGCGACAGGTCGGTGAATGCAAAATGCGTGTCGGCCAGCTCCGGAATGGCCAGAATGTCACGCGTCAAACAGCGGGTAAAGCCGACCGACCCCGCCCCAATCATCGCAATCTTGATAGCCACGTTATGTGCTCCAGTAGAGGTAGAATCTTCAGAATCCACGCCATTCTCCCGGCTATTTTGGGATTTGCAATGGTGGGGATATCTGATCGAGGGCGCGGCAGGCAGAGGCGGAATGCAGGGAGGCCTTGGACCTGATGGGTTCCCGCCTTGCCCTGCTGCATCTGACGCCATATCCGCGCCATGCAGCCGGCGAGTGGGAGTGATCAGCGCACTATTCCAATTCCTTGAAATACTGCTGAATTCGATCCCGGCTGCTCTGGAGACTCGAATATTGCTTGTCGCACACATCCGTGAATCGTGCGAGCACCTTGCGGCCGATCTCCTCCTGATCCTCGAAAATCCCGATCGTCCGGCCTTTGATTCCCCACCTTTCAAATTGATGGAGCGTGATGGTGGCGTCGCGCACCTTCTCATCGGTTCGAAGCGCAAAGAGAAAGAGCGGCGCAGCCGTGCCCCTGGTGATCCGGCAATCGACGACGTAGTTCTTCTCCGCATCATGCTCGGGATCGGCCCAATCAAATTCCAATCCTTCCTGCGGCACAATTTGCAAGATGAAAGCCTTGAAGTCCTCCGCAAACGCGGATTTCACGCGCTCGCGCGTCAGAAAACTCACGTCTGAAATCTTCAGGATCGCCTGCACAAAGCTGTACAGCGCATTTCCGAAGGCGTCATCTGGAATCGGTAAGCGCAGCTCTCCATCAAGGTCTTCGACACGAAATGCCGAGAGCGCGTTCTCGATAATTCTGCCGCGGGTTCCCTCCCGCAGGTCTTTCTCGTCGAGATCATAAGTGAGGTGCATGTACGTATGCCCCTCATCGGAAAGCACCCAGGAGGAATCCTCTTTTTTCAGCACCATCGCAAGATGGTCCCCATCCTCCAACAAGAAAGGTGTGAAGACCCTGTACCGATCCAAGCCCTCTGGAACGAGCCGAACGCGCTCGCTTACCTTGCGCTTAAAGTCGGATTCAATCGTGGCTGCTGTCATATAAGGCCTCCTCTCAGAATATTTTCAACTGTGCCTCTGTGGGCAGTCGGAATCCGCAATCGTGGATGAGGCAGTCGAGCGCGCCATGGAGGTCCGCATAGCGAGTTGTTGCCTCAGCAAACGCATCCTCCCGCGTTCCAAGACGCTGGTACCGTTCGGTCGCAAAGTGAACGTGAAAATCATACATCGTCTGACTCTCGATGATATTCGTGTGCTCGTGGCTTTTTCCATTATATCGTCGCAACCGAAAGGCCTGGCTTGAATCATTCGGCAGGAGGGCAAGAATCACGGAGAAGTCCAGTGGGTTCAAAAGGCTCTCGCGCACGATCAACCGGTAGTGGGCGCCAGAGTCACCAATCACGTCAAGTTCGCGTTCCTTGTGGCCCCGCTTAGCCCTCGGAACGATTTTGCTGCCATAATCCGGGGGAAGCTGCTTCCCGTCGGCTACAAACTGAGCGATCTCACTATCAGAATATTTGACGGGCATGCAAACTCCAACGCTTTGCCATCTCTTCGACTGCCGCCTGCGCCGGCCGGGCAACCTGCCAGCTCAGTTGCGCGAACCCTTCATGCCGGAACTGCCGCCACACCATACAGGCCACACACCAGTTCATCGATCTGCTGCTCGGTGACTTCGGATTGGCTCCCTAGTCTCGCGCGCTCGCCTTCGCTGAGGGAAGTCGCTTGCAGGCGCTTCTTTAACTCGATGATCTGCTTCACCCGCTCGATGATCTGCTCGGCCTGCTTCTTCTCCCCGGCGGTCTCGGGGAGCTTGATGGGAATGTTCTCGATGAACTGCTTATTGGCCCCGAAATAGCCTCCATGAAATTTTCCCGCCTGTGCCTTGAACCAACGGTCGATGATGTCGCTGCTCAGATACCCGCACAGGAGGCGCGCGTCTATCTTGCCGCTTCTCACACCAAATCCCCCGGTGGTTACATTGACGAACAGTAGATTTGAGTCGTCATAGAACGCTGACAACTCCGTCACCATGTATGGCACCATGACTTTTGATGTTTCCCACTTATCCAAGTTCTTTCGCATGAGTCCATACCACTCATCGTGGTCAAATTTTCCATTTTCGCGTCCCCGGAGAAGTTTCTCGTTCTCCTCAAGATATTTCCACGCGTTTGGATAGCGCTTCTTCATCACGTTCGCCGGGATAATCGATGCCACTTCGCTCTGCACCGTGTACGGAAAGAGGATATACGCTGTTGGATGAGCCCAATATTTTCCGATGCTCCCGCTCCTGACGACGCTCCTCAGAAGCTCCCGCTCGACGGAGACACGCCGCGCGAGTTCTTTGCTGTAGAACAGTTTTTCTGACGAGTCCCATTCCTCGAACAGAAAAACCGTGTCAGCACTCGTCTGAAGGCCAACAAATATGGATGCGATGTCCGCGAGACGGGGATTACCCTTGGATAGCGCTTCGCACCATTCGGTAGCGACGGCGGGTCTGAATACCCAGTTCTCGGCGGCGGGACGAGCGGCTGCAAACTTTTCGACGCCTTCAGCGGCACCATGTTCGTCAAGTGCATGAATTTGTGCTTCACCGTCAGAAAGAGACGTGACGATTGAGAAGTCGACGCCGCGCTCGACAGGGGTTTTCGAGAAGATCTGAATGGCGGTATAGGTTGTGGCACCTTTGAATACCTGTTGGTCTCCGAAGTCAACCACGCTCGACAGATTCTTGTCGGCCGTTAATTGCTCCCGAATCCCTTCCCCATACGTCGCCTGCCAGAACTTATGCGGGCAGATGAATCCCAGCAGCCCCTCCGGCGCCAGCAGTTCCAACCCGCGCTCGATGAACACGACATAGATGTCGTAGTTCCCCTTGGCCGCGCTCTTGTATCGCCACTTGTAAAACTCGCACTCATCGGGGGCCCACTTGTTGAGCTCCTGCACCCGGATGTAGGGGGGGTTGCCGATGATGCAGTCAAAACCCTTGCGGGCGTCCAGAATCCGGCCGAAGCCGCGTGTCTGGCTATTCCAGTCGAACGGGTTCATCCGGAATCGCACATCCTCATCCCCCGCGAAGAGCATGCCGTGTTCGTGTTCCCACCACCTGTCGAAATCGGTCTGCGATAAAAGGCTGTTTCCGCAGCGGATGTTGTTGTCCAGCGAGGGCAGAAGCTGGTTGTCCAGCCAGTCCCGCTGCCAATGGGGCGGGAGCTTGGCCTCCAGCATTTTCAGATACAAACTCATGATCGTGACCTCGACGGCCTGGGCATCAATGTCCACGCCGAAGAGGCAACTGGTCAGCAGCGCGGCGCGAAAATCAGGCGAAAGCTGCCAGTGCCCTTCCTCATCGACAAAGGCGATGTTGCGCATCTTCTTGCGCCCCTTCCCCTTCTCGGCGACCACGGCGGCTTCGGGATGGGCGGCGACGTAACGGGCGCAGTGGTCGATCAGGAACAGAAAGGCCCGGATGAGGAACGAGCCGGAGCCGCAGGCGGGATCGAGAATCTTAATGTTGAGCACTTCCGCGGGCGGCAAATCCTTGATCTTGGGCCCGACCACGCGGCGAATGATGGCATCCACCACGAAACGCGGGGTGTAGTAGACGCCGCCGGCGTGGCGCACCTCCGGCTTGTCTTCGGCCTGCACCTGGTTCTTGTGAACCGTGATCGTGGAGCCGAGGAAACGCTCATAGATGATTCCCAGCAAGTCATCGCCGATGGCGTCGAAGCGGTAAGGGCTGTCCGGCGGGTAGAGATTGCGGATGAAGTCGGCCAGCAATTGGCCGGAGATTTTCAACTGCTCGGAGAAATGGGGCTTGAAAAGATAGCCGTTGTACTCGCGGTCGAGGGTGCGGAACTGGGTACACAGCAGGGCATAGACCTCCGCCCGCTCATCGACGGCGCGATCGACGATATCGCGCAGCACGCCGTATTCGGCGATGTCGCGGTCCTCGCAGACGCGCATGAAAACCAGCCGGTCGATCAGGCGCTGGGCGGCTTCGGTCAGCCGGGCGGCGCCGTGGCGGGACTCGGCTTCGGGAAAGCTGGCCTTGTTCTCCTGAAACATCTCGCGGGCGAAGCGCTCGCGATAGCCCTGCAGGAAGGCGAGGAAGTCGCGGTCAACCGGGGTGGAACCCTTGAGGTCAACCAGCATCCGGTCAATGCCGCGGATGCGCCGGCCGGAGCGCACCTTCTTGATGGAGGCCAGAAGCCTTTCCAATGATCCGCCGGCGACCGCCTCGCGCCCGAAGGTTTTTACAAGAACATCCCATTGGGCGAGATAATCGTCGTAGCGGAGATCGAATTCCGCCACGATCCCGCGCGAAGGATCGTCGAAGTAAGGCTTGATGGTGGCGTCGAAGAGGCGGAACTCCTCGAAGTCGGTGAGGATCGCGAAAGGGATTTGGGCGTTCCACGCGTAGGTCTTGGCCTGAAAAATCGCATCATGGGCCCGCGCCAAATCCACGGTCGGTTTCTTGGCTTCCACCACAAAACGCGGGAATCCGCCGAGCTTGAACAGATAATCCGGCCGGCGGTTGCGCTTTTTCTCGCCTTCCACCGTGCCGACGTGGGCTTCGATGATGACATCCTTCTCATCGGGGGCAAGCTGGCCGGTGTTGTCCACGTCCCAGCCGAGGGCTTGCCAGAAGGGGTCGATGTATTCCTGGCGGACGACCAGCTCTTGAATGTTCACATCGCGAAGCTTGGAGAGATTGGCGCGGAATCCTTCCACTTTGGCCCGAAGCAGCGCTATCCCGGTATCCGGCCCCTGATTTGGCATGTGCCCGAGAGATTACGTTTGTACGCCGGGAAGATCAAGCGTGACGGATTCTTTGCCTGACTCCGGCCAAATTCCCGGAAAATTTCCCTTGACATCTTGACATCTTGACATCAACCAAACATATTGCTAACATACCCGCGAAGATAAACATCCTCGGCCATTCAAACCAAAGGGGGTTTCCAATGCCACAGCCGACATCCCGCGTTTCCCGAAGTCGCCTCATCCCACCCACTCCGCGCTCCCCATTCAGCATCCAGCACTCATCATTCATCATTCCAATGTCCCAGTTCCGAGCAAACTTCCTATCTTCCCACCTCGACACAAGTGACCAAGGACAAATGACTAATGACAACCCCATGTCCCCAAATGTCCCCAAATGTCCCACATTTCATTTTCACTCTGCACACTGGACAGAATCCCTACCGCTGAATTGTCGGCCACAGCGCCGCGATGCACAGCCGGTGGCCGGTGCGGCCCCAAACGCTCACCCAGACAATCAAACGCGCATAGATGGCGACGCGCACAAACCGGGACGCACCGTCCGTCCCCGTTTATGTCCCATCACAACTGCTCCGGCCAGCCCCCCGGGTCGGGAAGCAATCCCTCGTCTGCACCACCCACTGCTCCAGCAGCCGCCGATGCTCATCCAAAACCGCCGACCAACACCGGTCCGCCGCCAGGTTGCGCATCTCCCCCGCATCCGTTTCCAGATCAAACAGCATCTCCGCGCGCAGCCCGCAGGAGAAGGCCATGTACTTGTACCGGCCGGTGCGCAGCATGCGCCCGATCCGTCCAGGCTCCTTCGGATCCGGCGAAAGCTCGGCCACCACGAATGCCCGCCCATCCAGCTCGGGCCGCTCAATCACCGGCCGCAGGCTCTGCCCATCGATGTCGCCGGGAATCGGAATGCCCGCGTAATCGCACAACGTCGGCAGCAGGTCAACCCCCGATGCCAGGTGCCTGCGGTCAACCACGCCAGCGCCAATCACGCCCGGCCACGACAACACCAGCGGCACCGTCACGGGCTCCTCGTAGAGCATCAGCTTGACCAGCCACCGATGCCCCGCAATCCCTTCCCCGTGATCGCTGCTGAAAACCACCAGCGTGTCGCGCTCCAGGCCCGCATCGCGCAGCGCCTGCATGATCCGGCCAACGTCGCGATCGGCCGCTTCCACGAATCGATAATACGCGTGCAGGTACCCGCGCCACTCATCGTCCGTCCAGTCCCTGGTCAGATGCACCTCCATGCCATAATGCTCGCGACGCCGGCAGGCGGCGACAAACTCCGGCTCATCCGGATCGATCTCGAAGTTGGCCGGCAGGTCCGGACCCAGCTCAGCGCTGCGCGGCCGAATCGACCGCTCCATCACGCTGTAACAGATGTCATGCGGGTTCGTCAGCGAAACCACCAGCAGGAACGGCCGCTCGTCGTGCCGCGCCCCCAGGAACGCGACGGCCGCCTCCGTCGTCACCGGATCGATCCCCGATGCCAGCCACCCGCTGGGCGACGGCGGGTGCGCGAAGGGCTGGAAGATGAAGCCATATTTGTCGACGCCCCCGGGCTCATCGTACCACCCCTCGGGCAGATGCCAGTGGCCCGCGTAGGCCGTCTCGTACCCGCCCGCGCGCAGTATGTGCCCCATCGTGCGATTCGACTCGTCGAACGGCACATCGTTGACGTTCACCCCCACCGCGTGCGGCATGCGCCCCGTCATCAGCGCCGCCCGCGACGGCCCGCACACCGGCGCAGCGCAGTAAGAGCGCTCAAACCGCACGCCCGCCCGCGCAAGCGCATCCATGTTCGGCGTAGAAACCGCCCCGTTCTCGCAAACGCTCATCGCCGACCGCGCCTGCTGGTCCGTAAAAATAAACAGAATATTCGGCCGCTTCACCATCGATCACCGCACCAACCGCCCGCCCCCATCTCCAGATTCTGCTAACGCGAACTGGGTATCGGCCATCTCCGGCGCCGCCAGAATGTCCCGCGCCAAAACCCGCGTAAACCCGACCGACCCCGCCCCAATCATCGCAATCTTGATAGCCACGTTATGTGCTCCAGTAGAGGTAGAATCTTCAGAATCCACGCCATTCTCCCGGCTATTTTGGGATTTGCAATGGAGCGACGTCCCTCTGGAGCTTCCGCGGGGCGGAAATGTGGGCGCTGATAAATTTACTGCACTCCGCTTGCGTTTGCGCTTAAGCTCGCTATAGTGCCGCCCTGCTTGGGGAATCGGGGTCCGCTAACGGGGTGGCCTTCATTCCAAAAAACACTGGTCAGTAGCTTCGGCACCTTAACAGGGATATCTGTATGCGTTATGCGTTCATTCGTTTCTGGAGCCGTCGGTAAATCTCAGCGTGCCCTGACGGTTTCTCGTGTCCGGCGCGCGGTGATGGAAACCCTGGAAGACCGCCGCATGCTTTCTGCCGCCTTCCTCCGCACGGACGCGGCCACGCAGGGCAACTGAAAAAACGTCTACGGGGCCGACGGCCAGATCATCGTCAACTCCTCCAGCGCCGTCCCCTCCTACGCCAGCTACAGCACCGGCGCCGCCACCACCACCTGGGCCGCCTCCACCACGGACGTGCGCGCCCTGCAAACCGTGGCCGGAAGTTCCCGCATCGCCAGCACCTACAAGAGCTCGACCAGCTTCGATTGAAACTCAACTTCACCGATGGCCAATCCCATCGGGTTGCCCTCTACGCCCTCGACTGGGACCACGGAAGCCGCTACCAGACCATCACCGTCAACGATGCCGCCACCAATGCCGTCCTCGATACCGAAAAGGTCGCATCGTTCGACAACGGCAAGTACCTTTCCTGGCAGCTCAGCGGCAACCTGAAGTTTCACGTGGTTACCAACACTCCCGCCACCGCCAATGCCGTCATCGCCGGCGTCTTCTTCGACTCGACGCTTCCCATTCCCGCCACGCCCACCGGCGTGCAGAACATCGCCTATGATGATGGCGTGAGCAGCGGCGCGGCCAAGTACCTGCGGCAGACTTCCGTCACCTATCCCGGCCCCGGAACACGGCGGGCAGTGCACAGCAACTATCCAAGCAGCGGTGTGGGCAGCGTTCTGTCCCGGCTGGACAACCTCGCCGACGACTCTTCGGGAACCACCAAGTATGCCCAGTACACCTATCTGGGAGCAGGCACGATCGTGCAGGTGATCCATCCGGCGGTGCGGCCGGTGTTCGTCCTGCCGCCGCTGACCAATGGATTGACCCTGAGCTATGGCACGGGAGGAACGTACGGGGGATTCGACCGCTTCGGAAGAGTGATCGAGAACAAGTGGACCGATGTGTTGGGGACGACGAACCTGGATCGCTATCAGTACGCCTATGACCGGATGAGCAACCGCAAGTCCCGGCAAATCTCTCCCACCGTCTCCCCGAACAACCTGGATGAGGCGTACACCTACGACGGCCTGGACCGCCTCAGCAAGACCAACCGTGGAACCCTGGCTTCCGGCACGGTGACCGATGGCAACAGCACCTGGCAGCAGAGCTGGAGCACGCTGGAGGCATTGGGCAACTGGCGATCCTTCGTGTGGGATCTCGACGGGGGAGCTGGTGGCGGAGCGGCGGTCACCCAGTCCCGCACGCACAATGCCGTGAATGAATTGACCGGCTTCAGCGGCACGGGCGCTACTTGGATCACTCCGGTGTTCGACGCGGCGGGGAACATGACCCAAGCGCCCAAGGTGGGGGCGGAAACCACACGCATCCACTTGAAGTACGATGCCTGGAACCGGCTGGTCGAGGTGGACAATGATTCATCCGGCAGTCCCGGCAGCGCCATTGCCACCTATGCCTACGATGGCTTGAACCATCGGATCAGCAAGACGGTGAGCGGGGATACCTATGACTATTACTACAACGAAAGCTGGCAGGTCCTGGAGACGCGAAAGAACGCCGACACCGATCCCCTGGAGCAGTATGTCTGGGATATCCGATACATCGACGCCCCGGTTCTGCGTTGGCGGGACAGCAACACCGACGGCACCGTCGATGACACGCTCTACTACACCAACGATGCCAACATGAACGTGACGGGCTTGGTGAATGCAACCAATGGGACTGTAGTGGAGCGCTACACCTACGATCCCTACGGCAAGGTGAGCATGTTCGACGCATCCTGGGGAGCTCGTGCTACCAGCAGCTATGGCAATGAAGTGCTGTATTGCGGGTACCGCTATGATACGGAAACGGGGATGTATCAGGTGCGGCACCGGACCTATCATCCAACAATGGGAAGCTGGTCGGAGCGAGACCCCGCGGGATATGTCAAAAGTCCCAACTTATTGAACTATGTCGATCAACAGCCCCTTATTCATCTCGATCCCATGGGTCTCATTACTGCGAGTGTAACTCTGCACACAGGAAAATATGCTAGAGGACAGGGCACCTCCGGACTTTTTAGTACTGGAAAGCAGGCCATGACGTACGTATGGGAGGAGCAATGGAACTTCACGGCATCATTGAGTGGCACACCCGCTACGAATGCCGCTAAGACCGAAACTTTCCCGCCTGGCTCAGTTATGGCCACAGCACCTGCAGCAGGCAAAGGTTCGGTAACAGTTGGCCCATCTTTCTCCAGTCAAGACTGGTACAAGAGGCGCGGCGCGCCGCCGATCTTTGCGAATTTACTTCCCGGAAAAGATGCTACAGGTAAGCCAGAATACTGTGTGCAGTGCGCTTATGTGGCTTATCAGGTAACCGTGAATGTCCCCGAAAGTAACTTGGCTAAAAACGTCGTGGACCTAATCGTCAGCAAATGGACCCCTGAAGGTGCCGTATACGAACAGCTTAAGGACGGGGGAACATCTTTGATGAATTTGGACGCCGTGCAGAATTGGATTTGGGGGCAAAACCAGAAACCAACAGTCGGCGTTTATCTCATGATCTGTGCTGATGATGCCAAGGCTGTTGGTCTTTACAACATTCCAAAGGGATATGATATAAATCGGACGATGAGCGATCAACCCAATGCAATCCTTAACGTCATCAATTATGATTTTTACGGATCGTGGATAGATACGAACGTTGGAGGTGAAACACACACCAATAACATTGCATCTATGCTAGGTCCGACAGTATTTGAAAAGTGGGAGCCATCAAAGTAACGCCTTTCTATACTAGGACATGAACGTTAGCTGATGGAACATTATCGACCATGAGCATAGTGCTGCGTCTATTGTCTGACAACCACCCGGTCGATTCCACTCAACTGGTGACGTTCATGGAGACTGCATGCAACTAGCAAATTTACCCGGCGATGAAACAGAACTGCGCCAGAGGCAATACATCGCTAAGTCTATGTTGATGATCGTAAGTGCTACCGTAGCTTCGTATGTGATCGCCTTCTTTCTAACATTCTATGAATCTGTGCCAAATTGGTTTCCTTCAGCTGTTGATGGGGCAGTGCATAGCATTGCGGGGGCGTTCCTTGCCTTGGCGATTCGATCTAACGGGTCTTCGCTTGATGCAGGACGCTCACAGCCAGTTAGGAATGTTGCGTTCGGATTCTCAATCTGCTACTCACTACTCGCCCTCTGTCGGCTGGTAGTTGCAATTACGGTTGGTCCGATATGGGGAATGGTGCTAGCCATGGAGGTTGTTGCGCTGGCGGCGTTTGCTCTGAGTTTTCGATTCTTCCTTTATGATTCATGGCATGGCCGATTGAGATGGGCCAGCCAAATGGTACTGCTGTTACTCTTCGCAATGCTCTCTCGTCTATTCCTGAACCTCGTGTATAATGTACTAATACCCATTAGATGGCATGATTATTCATCGGCTGTGATGGAGCGCCTGCAACGGGTTGCCTTGGCAACCGGCGGGGTTGATCTTGTTCTGGCTGGCTCGGCGCTGTGTCTATGTTTCATCTTGTGGCCAAAACGATCGTCCTGAAAGAGACGTATCCGTTTCGCCAACCGCATAGCAGCGGAAGCGGGCCATGTGGACTTGGTGTAATGGCCCAGTGGCTTTATCGGCATTTTCGTTCGGAATATGGTTGGATTTATAGTTACTTATATGGCGTTGCTAGAGGATACAGTTGCGTCAAATCGGGCATGAGAACGGTTTGTGCAGGCGAGTTTCCGCCCAGGGCGCGTACCGAAGAGGGCGATGTGGTCATTTGTAAGTGAATATCCTGCGGAAGCGAAAAATGTGTATGGCAGAATGGGTCAGCACATTTCAAGGGGATAAATAAAGGTGACGCGGGATAAATAAAGGTGACGCGAGCCTTTATACAGGTGGACTAATGGTTCGCGTCACCTTTAGTTTAGCCGTCACCTTTATTTTAGCCCCCGCCACGTTGAAGCGCCGATAAATCGGGCGGCGGGGAATCTCCACCTGGTATTG
>DAIOHQ010000052.1:0-22836 GCA_036744635.1 Tepidisphaeraceae bacterium
TAAGACACAGGTCTGCGAGTACGCCGACCTGTGGCACCCAAACTGACCCACTACCAAGTTTTCCTTCGGTTGAATCGATGAGCGTTTTTGTTCCCCAGGCACCGGCCGCGCACTCCTTCCCCGCGCGCAGCAGAGCGATCTCCCGATCGTCCGCTCCCGCCGCGCCTCGGCAAATCACCACTTTCTGGCTCTGCCTCTGGCTGGCCATCACCCTCATCGCCACCAAGGCCTTCCAACTCGGCCTGCCTGCTCTCAGCTTCGGCGGCGTTCTTCGATTCCTTCGCGATCTGGCCATCGTCTCCTATTCCGATGCCATCTTCGCCTTCACGCTCTGCGCTGCCGGTGAACTCCTGCTGATGCTGGCCCGCCCCAATTGGCTGCGCTGGCCGCTCTGGAGCCTTGCCGCCGCCTTCTGCACCGTCTGTACCATTTATTCCGTCATTAACGTCTACATCTACCGGGTCATGGGCGCCCCCCTCACCTGTCGGCTGCTCTATATGGCCGGCGCGGCCAAGGGCTTCCGCTCCTCGATCAACGCCTTCATCACCCCGGCCCGCATCGTCTCAATTCTGATCGTCCCGGTGATCTACCTCGCAGTGCTCGCCGTCACCCACCGCCTGGCGCGCCATCGCCCCAAGCAGTTCCACCTCAAGCACATCCTGCTGCTCCTTGCCGCCCTCGCTGTCGCGCTGCTCACGCGGCAGTCGGTCGCCGACAGTTGGACCAACCGCGACGAAAAACGTCTCGTCGAGAATCCCCAGTGGGCCTTGCTCAGCTCCTATGCGCCCATGTCGATCGACGCCCGCAAGATCAAGGTGGATGCCACGTTTCCCGAAGAATATGCCCGCGAGGTGGCCACGGTTGCCGAGCGGCCTCATCTCGCCATCCCCGCCACGGCGCTGCAGAACGCCCGGCCAAAGAACGTCATCGTCGTCGTTCTCGAATCCGTCGCCATCAAGTACATGAGCCTCTACGGCAGCAAATATGCGACAACTCCGGTGCTGCAATCCGAAGCCCGCAATGCCGCCGTTTTCGACAATTTTTACTCCCATGTCGGCAACACCGCCAATTCCCTCATCGGCGTCTCCCTTTCCACCTATCCGGGCATGACCTGGAAAAAATACCCCCGCGAGCAGCCCGGCCTGCGCGGCGTCACCGTCGCCGAGGCGCTCAAGCCGCACGGCTATCGCTCTGCCTTCCTCACCTCGGCCGACAATGAATACGACGAGATGAACAACTTCCTGGCCGGCCGCGGCTTTGACGACATCTGGGATTACCGCCAGCTTAGCAGCGGCGAACCCCTCACAAGCTGGGGTTGCGATGACAAGTATCTCTTTGACGGCATGTTCAAATGGATCGAGCAGGACAAGAGCAAACCGTTTTTCATCCTCTCCTGGACCTGCCAGACGCATCATCCCTATGAGCCAAGCGTGGGAATGAAGCAGATCAATTTCTTCGATGGCGATAAGCCAAATGACGCCTATGACCTCGGCCGCTATCTCACCGTCCTGCACAATGTCGATGAGCAGCTCGGACGGCTCTTTACCTATCTCCGCGAGCATAATCTGGCCGACGATACGCTGGTCGTCATCACCGGCGATCATGGCGAAGCCTTCGGTGATCCCCGTCCCACGTCCTGGGGCCACAGCGGAAAACCCTACGATGAAGACCTGCACGTTCCCTGCATGATCTGGAACCCGCGGCTGTTCCCCGCGCCCCGCCGCATGGAAAACGTCGGCGGCCACGTCGACCTCAGCCCCACCATCGCCGACATCCTCGGCGTCCAGCCCGCCCCCACCTGGCAAGGCTACAGCCTCTTCGACCCCACCCGCCCCAATCGCACCTATTCCTATGGCTGGTATGACGACCAGTTGGCCGTGCGCGATGGGAAGTGGAAATATCTCTGGAGCTTCCGCACCGGCCGCGATGAGCTGTACGACATGACCGCCGATCCCCTGGAACAGAACAATCGCGCCGCCGACTACGAACACCTCTCCCAGGGCCTCAAGCAGCGCCTCGCCGCCTGGGCCGACTACGAGCAAGACCACCTACCCAAGCTGAATCCCTAGCGAATCAGCAGAATCGCGATTTTTTCGCGAAATTCTCCCCTCCGCGTCGCCGATTCCCCTAGGCCGCTGCGATAGACGGGGTTTGAGCAAAATTTGCTAAAATTCCCTCTTGTGTCGCCATAACTGTGCAGAATAAGATGCGTCCGGTTGAAAATCATTGGCTCGGCCACAATTTCACCGGCCGCAGTCGAGGTTGGGAGAAAAATGCACAACTCACTCAAAGTCGGCGTTGCTTTTACACTGTTGCTGGCCGGCGCAAGCATGCGCCCAGCGCGAGGCGCGGCGGTTGTTGGGCTCAACTTCACCGGCGTCACGCTGAGCGATACCTTCGCCCTCGGCACGGAAGCAACCCCGCCCGATACCATGGGCGCAGTGGGCCCGAATCACTACGTCGAGCTGGTCAACGGCGCCTATGCGGTCTACAACAAGAGCACCGGCGCATTGATCGGATCAAAGGTCAGCGACCGGCAGTTCTGGACCAGTGCGGGGTTCGATCCGGGGGCGAATAACCTCACCGATCCACGCATCGTCTATGATTCCAACAGCGGCCGCTGGTTTGCCATCCAGATCACCCTTGAATCCACCAACAACAAGATTCTCGTCGCCCGCAGCGACACCAGCGACCCGACCGGCGCCTGGAAAGCCACCAACTTCACTGGCCCCACCTCTGAGTTTGGCGATTATCCGACGCTGGGCATCGACGCCAATGGCGTCTACATCGCGACCAACAACTTTGCCTCGGCCAGCGGAAGTTCCACGGGCACCGTCTCGCTCTACTCGATTCCGAAAGCGGATCTCATCGCCGCCACGCCATCGGTCGCCCGCCTGACCCGTTTTGACAACCAAAGCCAAGCCACCCGTGGTTATGTGCAGCAACCGGTGGTGGACTATGGCGCCAGCAAGGGAAACGCCGTGGTGGTGACGACCGAAAACTTTACTCCCGCCAGTACCCTCAAGCGCACGGACATCATCGGCACCACCAACTCCGGGGCCACCCTTTCCGCCACGACGACCATTGGTGTCTCGCAATACATCAATCCCCCGGTCGCCCATCAACCCGCCAACACCACCGATACCACGCTTGATACCGTTGACCTGCGCATCACCGCCAACGCCTATCAGGTTGGCAACGTGATCTACCTGGCGCACGAGACCACCGTCAGCGGCCGTGTCAGCGTGCGCTGGACCACCCTCAATGCCACCAACAACACCATGATCTCCGAAGGCACGGTCAGCGATGCCAACTTCGACTTTTTCCAGCCCAGCATCGCGGTCTCCAGCACCGGCAATGTGGTGCTGACCTACAACCGCTCAAGTCAGGCAGAAGGCTCGGCCGGAAATATCGCGATTTATGCCCAGGCGGGCACGAGCAACAATGGCGTTTTAAGTTTTGATTCGCCGCAACTGCTGATCCAGAGCCCTACCGGCAGCTTCAGTGTCATTACTGGAAAAGAGCGCTGGGGCGATTATGCCGCCACCACGGTCGATCCGAACAACCCAAATATCTTCTGGACGATCAACGAATTCGCCGATGCGAGCAACGATTGGGCTACCCAGATTACGCAGCTCACGGTTCCTGAGCCAGGCGCACTAAGCGTGGTGGTGTTGCTGGGATTGGCTCTCTTGCGCCGCCGGCTCGGATGACACGGATTATTCGGCCGCATAAACCGTTGGATCGGCCGCGCCCGCTTCGGCGAATCCGCACCGGCCGCGATGAGCTGTACGACATGACCGCCGATCCCCTGGAACAGAACAATCGCGCCGCCGACTACGAACACCTCTCCCAGGGCCTCAAGCAGCGCCTCGCCGCCTGGGCCGACTACGAGCAGGATCATCTGCCCAAGCTGAATCCCTAGCGAATCAGCAGAATCATACGCAGCATACCCAATTGGGACATTTGATTGTCCTCGTAGCACGGGCGGGACGCCCTGGAGATCAAACCCCATTTCTTCATCGCGCGCCAGAACCTTGAGGCACTCCTGGCCCTCATAGACCGCGGAGACATCAAGGAGAGGCACAACCCGGCAAGCTCCGCCAAGCCATGGCGAATGGCGGTAGTGGGTCAGTTTGGGTGCCACAGGTCGGCGCACTCGCAGACCTGTGTCTTACTGCGTCGCTACGCGGCACAGGTCTCGGAGTACCGCGACCTGTGGCACCCAGAAATTTCAACCTGACCCAGTGCCCAAATGGCGGAGACAACTTTCACACGTGGAAAAACAAAGACACTCACCATCGGTTGATCCGATGGTGAGTGTCCTGGTTCAGATTCAATCACGCGATCGTCTGGCGTTGGCCGCAATCACTTGCGACGGCGCGAGCAGAAAAACAGGCCCAGCATCCCGATCAGTCCGATCGCGCTGGCCGGCTCGGGAACAAACGTGGCCGTGGCAGTGAAAAGTCCATTGAGCGATGGGGCTGTGAAATCACCATGATCGGGAAACAGAACGGCGAAGCCACGGTCGCCCGACGCAGAAAGAGTCCAGGTTACGGTAACGCTCGATCCGTTAATATTGGTGATCGTGTAGTTATCGACGGGGTCTATCCAACCGCTCGCAGGCTGGGTGTGGGTGGAGAATGTCACAGGGCCCGCGCCAATATCATAGGTGCCCGTGATGCTGTTTGTGCCCGAGAAGTAAAACTGCTCTTGGTAATTCAGGTTCAGTGTGTCGAAGGTTTCCGGCGTCGTGAACGTGTAGGTTACTGTCCCCGCGGTAGGCGCTGATGTTTCGGTAAATCCCTCGGTTCCGTAGTTATTGCTCAGCGTAGCGCCGACTTTAACCGCATTGGGGTCGTCAACGCGCGAAACGTAGTCAACCTGATACGTATACACGTTGCTGCCCGATGTTAGCACCACGGCCGCCTGCGTCGAAACGCGGCTGACCATCAGGAACGCAGCAGCGACAACCAACGATAGGATGTGACGATACTTCATGCGAAACCCTCCGAAAAAGCACTTGGGCCCTACTGAATGCCCACATCAAGATTTGAATGGCAGTGGGGTGCGTACAAACATACTCTTTTTGACGGCCGAGTCAAGGAAAAAAACTGGCAGAAAAAGACTGGCTCGTTCTTTCATTTTTTTGCGAAGCTACGTGATGGCGAGGTGGCTCACGCATAGGCAGTCGGATCCGGCACATTTGCTTCGCTAAAGCCTCGCCGGCGCAATTGGCAGGAGTCACATCGGCCGCAGGCCCGGCCCTGGGCGTCGGGGTCGTAGCAGGAATGGGTCATCCCATAATCCACCCCAAGCGCTATCCCCCGCCGGATGATCTGGGCCTTGGTCAGGTGCAGCAGGGGGGCGTGAATTTTGAAATGCTTCTCTCCCCCGGACGTCATCTTCGTCGCCAGGTCGGCCATGTTCTCGAACGCATTGATGAACGCCGGCCGGCAGTCGGGATAACCGCTGTAGTCGACTGCGTTTACGCCGATAAACACGTGCAGCACCTCAAGCACTTCCGCCCACGCCAGGGCGTAGCTCAAAAAGATCGTGTTTCGCGCCGGCACGTAGGTAATGGGAATTTCCCCCGCCATCTGCGTTTCGGCGCGATCCTTGGGCACCGCGATGGCGTCGGTGAGCGCGCTCTTGCCGAACTGCCGCAGGTCAATCCGGATGACGCGATGCTCGGCCACGCCAAACGTTCCCGCCACCCGCTCCGCGGCGAGCAGCTCATGACGATGGCGCTGGCCGTAATCGAAGCTCAGCGAATACAGCGGCCGGAAGTTCTCATCGCGGGCGATGGCCAGGCAGGTGGTGGAATCCAGACCCCCGCTGCTCAGGACGATCGCGGCTTGGCGGTTGCAGTGCATGGGACGATTATAGAAAGCCCAGTGCGGTGTCGAACAGCGCGGCGACATTCTGCGGCGGGACGTTCGCCTGAACATTGTGTACCGGGGCGAAGACGTAGCCGCCGTCTGAGGGGCGAAAAATCCGGAGATTTTCCCGCACTTCCGCGGCCACCTGCTGCGACGTGCCATAGGTGAGGGTGTTCTGGCAGTCGCACGAGCCGCCCCAGAAGACCAGCTTGCCGCCATAGCGCTCGTGGAGCCGCCGCGCATCCATGCCGTCTGCGGTGGTCTGCACGGGGTTGAGGATATCGACGCCCATTTCCACGATGGCGTCGAGCAGGGGGAAGATGGCGCCATCGCTGTGGAGCATCACCTTCCAGCCGGTGTGATTGTGAATCCAGTCCAGCCCGCGGCGGTAGGCGGGGAGGAGTTTGTCGCGAAACATTGCCTCGGAGAGGAAAGGCGCGTGCTGGGTGCCGAAGTCGTCGGCGATCTGCAGGATGTGTACGCGATCGCCGACCGCGCGCTGGAACGCAATCAGATTTTCGATCCAGGTATCGACCAGCTTGTCATAAAGCGCGCGGACATAGTCATCCTCGCTGGCGAAGGTCATCATCCACTCTTCAAAGCCGCCCTGGCCGATGCCGTTGAACAGCTCGTAGGGCGGGCCGAGTGCGGCGATCACCGCCTTGTCCGTTTCGTCGAATAAATGCCGGGAGGCCATCTCGTAGTGGCGCAGGTCGGCCGCCCCGAGGCGCGGGGGCGAGAAGGTGGCGAGGTCGGGATGGGTGGCGCCGGGGTATTTCTCGAAGCGGTCGAAGTAGAACCCGCCGCGCGGCATGCGGGCGATGACCGCGCCGGCGCGCTGCAGCACCAGATCGCCGGCGGCGTCCGTGACCGGGGAGAAATCCGCCGGCACCAGCGCATCCTCGTCGATGCCGTCGAAGCGGTAGGTCTTGTACTGGGCGTTGGAGAGGCCGAATGCCACGGCCGGGCGGTGCAGGGCGACACAGTCAGCGCCGAAGCGGGCGGCGACCCGCGGCTCGATCTCCGCGAGCATCTGGAACAGATCGAAGATGCGCATCGGCTCCGGGGCCGGCGTCTGCAGATGCTTTCGCAGCGGCGCATAGGCGTAGGCGCTGATTCCCGATTGCCGCGTGCCGCCGAAATCGACGGGGACGCGGTCAACCGGCCGGTGGTTGATGGCGGCGAGGATGCGTTGGCGGGAGGTCATGTGAGGCTGCCGCGCCTCATGATACGAAAACGGGACACGCATGGCACGTGTCCCGTCTTGCTGTTCAATGTCAAGTGCCGATCAGGCTCGCCGGCGGCGAAGGAGGACAAGTGCTCCGGCGAATCCAGCCACGGCGATGCTGGCCGGCTCGGGAACGTTGAAGACTTCCAATTCCGAGGACGCATCACCCTGCACGTTCCAGACCAGCAGCATGTATTTGTAGCTGCCGGGGGTGTTGAAGGGCATGTTGGCCTGTGCACCTACGGTGGTCGCTCCCTGCTGGAATTGCAGCGTCCAGCCGGCCGCCTGAATGGTGGCGGGATCATTGGCGGACAGCGCTTGGGTGGCGGGCATGGAAGCGCCGTCGGCCGTGTACAGCTCGAAGTTATTCCACGTCTGCGCGTGATAGAAGCCGAGGTGGGCGTAGCTCATGCCATAGGAAGCGTCGAGGGTGATGCTCTTGAAGGCGCGGTTGCCGCCGGCCGTGGAATTCGTCTGCGCATTCAGCGCATCGTTGTAGGTGCCGTTTGCGACATCGCCGCCGTTGCTGTTGGCCCAGACCGTGCTGGTGTTGCTGACGGAGCTGGAATTTCCCTGGACGGTGGCCTTGTCGCGCAGGAAGTTGAAGCCGTCGCCGGTGTCCACGGACTGGCCAGTCGGCTCATTCAAGCGCAATTCATTAACGTAGAAATAGTTCCCGGCGACACCGGAGGGGGCGGTTGTGAGATAACGAAAGGCAGAGACGGTGATGGGGCTTGCGATGGTGAAATTCTGCGTTGCCCCGGAGGCGGTGGTCGCCAACTGCTCCCAAGCGCTGGTGTTGACGTTGAAGCCTTCAAACACCGTGGACGTCACCGCATAGCCTCCCGCTTCGTAGTGGATCGCGCCAACCAGGCGTGGGCTGGGAAGCGTGAACACCTCGCCGGCCGTCTTGCTGCTGTTGAAGTCGCCGCCGCTGGACTGAAATGACCAGGCGCTGCCGTCGTTGCCGGGGTTTCCGGTCAGGTTAGTGGCGGTGCCTTGGGTGGTTCTTGTGACAAGGTTTGTGTTACCGACGCCGTACTGCCGCAGCACGTTGATCTTGCTGGAGTCGGTGATGGCCGCGGCTTGGCCGACCTGGGAGAAGGCGAAGAGGGACAGGGCGGCAGCCGCCACGGATGCGCAGGAATTGATACGATGCATGACTTCCTCCGAACTGAGATGTTCCGAGCCTGAGCGGTGACAAGATGAGGAGCTGGAATTGCTCCGCCTCGATGCCCTCACATTCGGTACAAAGAAGCTGTCCAATAGCCCAATATGACAGCGCTAGTCTAACACCTCTTAGGCAATAGTCAAAGGAATTTCCAGAAAATTTTTTGCATCATAAATTATGATGACGGCGGAACTTATGCCACACACAGCGGCACGTGCATCTCTTCGGGGCTCAATCCGGCGTGAACCGAGAGGAACAACTGGCCCAGCGGCTTATCGGGCGAATGGTAGGCCAGGGTGGTGGGGCGGGTGGGAATGGCGACGTAATCGCCGAAGCGCTCGCGGGCGGGCGAGGTGATCGCGCCCGGGCCGAAGAGCTGCAGCTTCTGGCATTGCTCGATATCCAGCAGGACCATGCGCTCGGCGAAGCGGGACTTGAACATCTCGACGAACTGCAGCCGGCATCCATCGCGCACGTGGAAGATCGGCATGCGAGCGTCGCCGGTCGGGGGAACGCGCAGGAGCTTGAGCATCGGGTCGTCGGCCAGCAGCAACGTTTGATCGAGGGGTGCCACGTCGATCAGACCATGGTCGGCCGACACCACGATCCGGGCCCGCCCCTCCAGCGCCGTTGCCAAGCGACTGAGTTCCGCGTCGATCTTCATCACCATCGGCACGATGTCGTGATGGTTGACGCTGATGTGATGGCACATGGTGTCGATTTCCGGGAGGTACAGATAGGTGTAGGTCGGTCCCGCGGTGGTTGTCGCATGGGCGATTACCGCATCAATCCCCTGCGGTATGGTCTGATATCCCGCCGCTTCGGCGCCGCCGCGGGCATAAAGGTTATAAACCGTGTTGGCGATGAACGCCGGCGACACCGTCCGCACCGCCCGCGCCATCCGCGGAAAGACCGGCGGCAGCGGCAGCACATCCGCCGGGTTGATTCCGCGTTTGGTCAGTGATTCTCCGCTGAAGCGCTCGGTAAACGGCAGCATCACCGCCGTGACGTCGAAGTCCGGCAGATAGGTGTACCAGCCGGCCACGCCATGGCGGTTGGCATAGTCGGCGGTGATGATCGCCGTCAGCGCGCAGGCCGTGGTGGACGGGCAGATCGAATTGATTCGCAGCTTCAGGTGGGATGTCAGGAACGACCCGGCCGGCAGGCGCGAGATCAGGTTCATCCCCAGCCCGTCGAGCAGCACGAAAACCAGGTGCTCCGCCGGGCCGATCAGGTCCATGAGCTTCTGCACACCTGGCGAATTCGGAACTTCATCCACGCCCGCCAGCCGCGCCAGCGCCCGCGCCAGGTGTACGATATTCGGCCGCTCATCGCTTGGCCGCACCAGCAGCCCCGCCTCGAATAGTTCCTCCAGGGTGGCGTCCATTGGCGCATCCTAGCGGCATCCACCTTCCCGCGGGGCGGAAGAAATTTCCTGCGCGTAGGGTCCGCTTCGGCGGACGGGAGTCGTTCCGTCCGCTGAAGCGGACCCTACGCGGACACCTTCTGTGGGTTCAATCAGGCACAGCATTTGCTTCAATCGTTCTCATCAGAGGCTGCGCGCATGGATATTACCCTGCCAACTTCCAGTCCCCTCGAACCCACCGCGCGCCATTTCTACCTCAACGCCCTGCACATCCTCGACCAGCAAAAAATCGACTATCTGATCGGGGGCGGGTATGCGATGGCCAGCTACACCGGCATCCATCGCCAGACCAAAGACCTCGATGTGTTCATCCGCCAGCAAGATCGCGATCGCGTGCTGGCGGCCATGCAAGCTGCCGGCTATGGCACCGAAATTCCCTGGCCGCATTTTCTCGCCAAAGTGATCAGCGGCGATGCCTTCATCGACATTCTCTACAACTCCGGCAACGG
The DNA here is from genome assembly GCA_036744635.1 of Tepidisphaeraceae bacterium. Classification (GTDB taxonomy): domain Bacteria; phylum Planctomycetota; class Phycisphaerae; order Tepidisphaerales; family Tepidisphaeraceae; genus DAIOHQ01. The sequence continues at coordinate 10,157 of DAIOHQ010000052.1, forward strand.
CCTCTCCGCCGTGGATGACGCCTGTTTCGCTCATGCCAAGCCCGGCGAAGTTCTCGGCAAGCCGGTGAAGCTTTCTTCTCCGGAGGACATGATCTGGAGCAAGGCCTTCGTCATGGACCGCGACCGTTTCGACGGCGCGGATGTCAATCATCTGATCAAGCGCTGGGGGAAAAGTTTCGACTGGAACTATCTGCTGGCGCGCTTCTCCGGCCACGAGCGCGTGCTGCTGGCGCAGTTGCTGCTGTACGGCTACGTCTACCCGGCCGAACGCGATCTCGTGCCGGCTGGGGTGATCGAACAGCTCATGGGGCGCATCCGCGCTGAAGCGCCCGAGCAGCGCAAGATCTGCCGCGGCGGTTTTCTTTCGCAGAATCAGTATCTGGTGGATTTCGTGTGCTGTCAGTACCAGGACGGCCGGCAGAAGCCGCTTGGACCGCTGACCGAAGAGGAGATCAAGCAGTTTACCCGGCCGTAAATGACCGTGCCCAATCCAGCGCCACTTGTCATGCTGAGGTACTCCGAAGCATCTGGACTGATCCTGCAATCCAGCCAGATCCTTCAGAGTACCTCAGGATGACATTAACGTGCAATGGAAGGCGCCTCCGGCAACACCGGCGCCTCCGGCAGCGGCGGCACCGCCGCGCCGGGCACAAAATGAGATTGATTCGTTGATGCTGTGCGGACCGCTCAGCCGCCCTGGCTGAGCCGCTTGATCGATTCCCCGCCGAAGGCCTCGTGCATGTTCTTGAGAAGAGGGACGATCCTGTCGCCAGCCGACCCCAGTGTCTGGCGGAGGGCCGGCTCGTCCAGCGCCCCGGCGTTTTTCCCGGGAAACCAGTGGCCGCCGTTGCCGAGCATGCCGTAGCGCATCTTGGCGTATTTGTTCATGTCGTAAGCTGCAACCAGGTTTCGCAGCCAGAGGATGACCGGAACGTTGACTTGGCCGGGAATCTGCTCCCATTCCGGCAAGGCGTAGGGGTCGCGAAGGGATGGATCGACGGCGCCGCCGTACGCGGCCTCCAGGCGCTTCAGGATCGGCGGCAGGACATTTTCCGTGTCCGCCAGGTGATCGAGCGCTTTGAGGTGCAGGTCAAAATCGCCGGGGCGGGCTGCGCCGATGCTGAGGGTGTGTATCAGGGGGGGCTGCGGGCGCGACAGGCAGAACAGGTCGTTGAAGACGATCGGATGCAGCGGCTTGCACAGCTCGACCAGCTTGGCCGGCGGATCGTACAACATGCCGCCCTTGTCGCTGGGGCTGATGATGAACACGCCCATGTCGCGGCGGGCGGCTTCTTCGATGGCCGGCCAGTTGCGCTGGAAAATGTAATACCAGTGGATGTTGACGTAGTCGAATCCTCCATCGCGCTCGGTGGTAATTCCGCGGAGAATCTCGCGCAGCGGTGCGTGGGTGGAGAAGCCGATGTGCCGGGCCAGCCCGCGCTGTTGAATCTTCCGCGCCGCGGCCAGGCAGCCGTTGGGGCGGATCGCCTGGTCCATCGTCTGCGCGTCGTTGGCCCCGTGAATGGCCAGCAGGTCGACGTATTGCAACTGCAGGCGTTCGAGCGATTCCTCAAACTCGCGGGTGAACTGATCGGGGTTGTCGTTCGGTCCGATCTTGGTCTGCACGATCAGCGACTGCCGCGGCAGCTTCGGCAGAATCTGCCCGAGCTGCCGCTCCGAGCAGCCGTAGCCCCGCGCTGTCTCGATGTGGTTGATGCCGACTTCGACGGCGCGGCGGATGGTCGCTTCGAGATTCTGCTGGCTCTCCGCCGGAATCTCGCTCAGCGGCATATCCTGCCACTTGAACTGATAGCGCATCCCGCCGCAGGAGAAGACGGGCATCTGCAGATTCGTCCGGCCAAAGCGTCGATAGATCATGGGCGATGATGTTGCTGCGGCGATGGAGCGGCGTCAAATGGAGGCGCTTTTTATGGCGAACAGAGCGCTCTCGCGTTCAACGTAGCATTGGGCTACCAGCCCATGCGCTCGAAGCGCAGCGCTCCGCTCATTCGTAGCACGGGTTTCCAACCCGTGCCAAGCACTTTTCGATTCCAACAGCGTGTGAGGATGTCACACTATTTGGCACGGGTTCAGTAAAACCCGTGCTACGGCAGAGCGCTATCGCCTCTTGCGCACGGGCTGGTAGCCCGTGCCACAGTTGGGGACGCCACATCCGAGCGCTACATCCCAAATGGATACCGCGTTACCACTTCACCGGATTCTGGCGGTATTCGGTGAAGGACTTTTGCTTCTGGTCGCGCCCGGAAATGGTCGGATTGGCGATCGGCCAGGAAATGGCGAAATCAGGGTCATTCCAGGCGATGCCCCCTTCGTTGGCCGGCGTGTAGGGGGCATCTACCTTGTAAAGCACGTCGGCCGGCTCATCGCCGAGGACGCAAAAGCCATGGGCGAAGCCGGGGGGAATCCAGATCAGGCGGGTATTCATATCAGACAGCTCGACGCCGAAATGCTGCCCGAAGGTGGGGGAATCCGAGCGAATATCGACGGCCACATCCCAAATCCTGCCGCGCAGCACGCCGACCAGCTTTCCCTGGGCAGGGTTGGACTGATAGTGCAGGCCGCGCAGCACGCCCGGGGCCGAGCGCGAGTGATTGTCCTGAAGGAACCTGGCGGCGATGCCGTGCTCGCGGAAGCGGGCCTCCTGGTAGCGCTCGACAAAAAATCCGCGGGCATCGCCGAAGAGGTCGAGCTCGACAAGCAGCAGGCCGGTGATTTCCGTTGCGACAACTTTCATTCACGCTCCAATATTTCATCTTCCCGCGGCATGGTCGGAAAGGATTCTGCGCAGATATCGGCCGTAATCGCTCTTGCTGTAGACCTCCGCCAGTTGCTCTAGCTGATTGGCGTCGATGAATCCCATTGCGAAGGCAATCTCCTCGATGCAGGCCACCTTCAACCCCTGGCGCTGCTCGAGCGTCTGCACGAACTGCGAAGAGGAGAGCAGCGAGTCATACGTGCCGGTGTCCAGCCAGGCGATGCCGCGGCCCATGGGCTGAATCTGCAATTCGCCGCGCTCCAGATAGACGCGATTGAGATCGGTGATCTCCAACTCCCCGCGCGGCGATGGCTTCAGCGCCTTGGCGATACCCACCACGTTGCTGTCATAGAAATACAGGCCGGTGACTGCCCAGTTGGACTTGGGCTGCTTGGGCTTTTCCTCCAGGCTGATCGCCCGGCCGCTCTTGTCGAACTCGGCGACGCCATAGCGTTCCGGATCGTGTACCTGATAGGCGAAGACGCGGGCGCCCTTGGTAATCCTGGCCGAATCCGCCAGCATCTCGGTCATGTCGTGGCCATAGAAGATGTTGTCGCCGAGAATCAGGCAGACCGAATCGCCGCCGATGAATTCCGCCCCGATGATGAATGCCTGGGCGATTCCCTCGGGCTTGGGCTGCTCGGCATAGGAGAGCGCGATGCCGATCTGGCTGCCGTCGCCAAGCAGGTTGCGGATCAGCGGCAGGTCGCGCGGCGTGCTGATGACGAGGATTTCCCGGATGCCGGCCAGCATCAGCACCGACAGCGGATAGTAGATCGTCGGTTTGTCATAGACCGGCAGCAACTGCTTGCTGATCGCCTTGGTGAGCGGATACAGCCGCGTTCCGCTGCCGCCGGCTAAGATGATTCCCTTCATGCGATATCCTCAGAAAGTCTTGCGAAGAATGTAGGTTTCGCGGCCGCCGACGCAAGAAGCTGGTGAGACAAGCCACGGTGTATTTCGCTGGTTGACCATACGTGGTTCCGTGCCATGAAAAATACAGGAATGTCATTCTGAGGTACTCCGAAGAATCTGCGCGGATCGTCCTTCGAGGCCAGATCCTTCGGAGTACCTCAGGATGACATACAGCATTGATGCGCGGGATTAAGGAGTGCCGCGCGGTCTTCTGCCGATGGCGCTGCACTCACATCAGATTTTCCGCCTGTTTGGCCTTGGTCTCATCGCCGCGCTTGCGGTAGAGCGCAGCGAGGTTGCCGGCGATGGTCTTGCGGATTTTGCCGATCTCCTCTGATGTCTGCTTCATCGCCCCGATGCTCTTGAGCACCTGCACATACGCCTTTTCCAGATCGGTGTCATCCGCCTTGCCGTTGAGTTGCTCAACCCGTTCCTGTGCCGCTTCCAGCACGTGCTGGTCCTTGGAAAAATTCACCAGCGGATACAGGTAGCTCTCCAGCGCCTTGTTTACATCTTTCTGTTCCAGCCAGATGTCCCCTTCCTTCACCTTGATGTCGGCCGCCAGATCCGGCCGGGCCTTGCCGATGATTTGATACATTTTTGCGTAGATGCCCGCCTTTTCCCTGGGGTCCTTCATGCACTCGAGAAACCGCTCCATGCAGTCGATGCAGAAGTCGGGGAAATCATTGACGGTGAGATCGAACAGCTTGCCCGCCCAGAACTGCGCGGTCTTCTGATCCATCAACCCCTTGCCGGCCAGCTCGGAGAGAAACAGCCAGGTCTTGGTGTTGTAGGGGGAGGCTTTGAGCGACTTTTCCAGCAGCCCGCGCGACAGGTCGGCGACCTTTTTCTTCCCCTCTTCGGTGTCGCTGGGATAGTTGCTCAGCACCCACAGCGCCGCGTCGCAGTAGTAGTAGCCCTCTTCGATCTTGTCGATCGAGCCGGCCTGCAGCAGGGCGGCCGTCATCGCCACCACCGAATCCGGCGTGGCCAAACGCTCGCAGGTGGGGTTCTGCACCTCGCCTTTGTAGTAGTGGTCGTATTCGTAGCGCCCGAAGGTGAAATCCCAGTGCGGCCGCGGCGTGAGCATCAGCGCGCCGACCCAGGCATGTCCACCCCGCCCGCCGCGACCGGCGGTATATGTCGCGGGCAGTCCGTACGTGCGCAGGATGTTCTCGGCGTAATACGCCTGCTCCATGCACACGCCGCCGTACTTGCGGATGTTGGCCAGCGTGTAGTCGATCCCTTCGCCGGTGCCGTGGGCGGGGCTGAGCTTCTTGGTCCAGGGGACAGTACGGTACAGCGTGCCGGGGTCAAAGCGCACGTTGGTGTAGTTCTGGTCGATCCAATCTCGTTCGCCGGCGCTGAGCCGCGTGCCGACGACATAAATTCCCAGCTCAAACGGCAACTGCGATGGATTGATCAAAAGCTGCTTCTCATGGCTGACATAATGCTTGTAGTTGGCCAGCATCGTGCCGTCTTCGATCTTTGAGGGGACCCACTGGTGGCCATGAAAATCATCCCAAACGACCGAGTAGGCGATGCAGAACTCCGACCACTTGTCGAAGCGCTTGGCGTCGAGGTCCTTGAGCTGGGCGAGCACCTTCATCGCCCCGTTGAGATTGTCCCACTCGTGCAGGGCATGCAGAAAACGGCTGCAGAACTGCGGCCGATCGAGCAGATAGACGGCCATCTCACGGTCGGATGCTTTGGCGAACGTCACCGCCGCGTTGCGCAGGCAGAGCAGTTGCTCGAGATGCCTGGCCTGGTTGGCCGCGGTTATCGGATTCGCCGGCTTGGTGGTGGCCGGACCTTTCCTGACCGGCAGCGTCACCGCCTCGTCCAACACCTTATCGATGGCCTCGACGATCTCCCCGGCCGGCTTGCCCTCCGCGATGGCATGTCGAATCTGCGCATAAAACTGCGGGTACAGCGGATAGGGAGACTTCTCTTCCGCCCCCGCGCCCGCCGACGCGGTGAGCGTGATCACCAGAAGAACCGCAACCAAAGTTCTGTGCATACGTTGCCCCAGCTCGCAAACCGGCCTCATTGTACCAGATTTGGCCGGAAACTGGTCAATATTGCACCCCTCCGATGGATCACTATCCCTTGCGAAGCTGCTCGATGCGACGATCCAGCGCCTTCACAATCGCCTTCTGCTGATCGCTCAATTTCGACGGGTCAAACTCCTTGCGGGGGTGATACCAGAGCTGGTCTTTCGCGAACGCCTTCGCCAGATCGTCCTGGGGCTCCTGGCCATAGGTCGCCAGCAGAATTTCGCGGACGCTGCCCAAGTCATCCGTGGCCGCTTTCTTGTCGGGAATCCGGTGCAGGCTCGGCGATCCATCGAGGCGACCCCCATCGACATTGGAATGCGGTACTGCACCGCCAGCGTCTTGGTCTCCTCCGGCCGGAAGCTGAGCTTCCAGGTGAAGACCGACGAGTAGGGGTCCTTGCGCTTCTTGCCGTCAAGCTTGGTGAAGTCCACGTGGTAGGTCGTCTGCTCGTCGCGGGCAATGAAGCTATACTCCAGGACCCAGTCCTGAACCTCCTGCTTATTCTCCGGCGCCGCTCCGAGCCGGGCATCTTCGGAATCGATCGGAAATCCCACCTGCACCTCGCACGCCTTTTTCGTCAGGTTCTTCAAAACGAAGCGGCAGGAGTATTCCACCTGATCCATCCCGGCTACTCCTCCGTCGAAAAGGTAGCGGCCGCGCCCGGGGAGGATCGTCACATCAATCGAGACCAGTTGGACGGACTCGGTGGAAATCTGGCGAAGGGTTTGCCCCGTTCCTGCAAACACGCCCGCATCACCGCGAACCAGCGATGCCAAGAGCAGAACGCCGGCCAGCGCAATGCCGAAGGTTGTTTTCACGATCCACGCTCCAATGTTTGAAAACCGCTGAATTGGCAGGGGCGGCTTCATAGCCCGGTCTACCCGCCCCTATACGCCGAACACAGGATAGCCCGCTCCGCTGTCGCGGACAACACAAGCCATTTTTGCCACCGGCTCGGAAACCGGCATCATTGTAGCAGATTGCCCGGAGTGAAACTGAAGTCCAATCTGCCGAAAAGCGCGTCGGAACCTGTAACGCTTTCGTTTTCGGGCAAATTTGATATAATTGCTGGTTGGCCTTTTTTGACGTACGAGGGCGCTTTTGGCGACGCAGCAACGAACAATTTCTCGGGAAGTCTCGCTGGAGGGACAGGGGTTGTTCTCTGGCGAGAGCGCTACGCTTACTTTTGCGCCGGCCGACGTGAACAGCGGGATCACGTTTGTGCGCGAGCAGGATGGGAAGGTGGCGACCATTCCGGCCCTGGTGCAGAACGTGCTGAAGCGGCCGCGGCGGACTTGTCTGAAAAACGGCACGCTGTTCGTCGAAACGGTCGAGCATTGCATGGCCGCCTTGGCGGGGATGGGGATCGACAACGCGATCGTCACGGTGGCCGGCGGCAAGACCGGGGAACTGCCCGGCGGGGATGGGTCTTCGATGACGTTTGTCGAGGCGCTGCAAAGCGCGGGGATCGCCGATCAGGATCAGCCGCGACAGCCGCTGGTGATCCGCAAGCCGGTGCAGGTGAGCATCGGGGATGCCACGCTGGCGGCCTTGCCGGGGCCGGAGGATTTTCTCGAAATCATCTATGACTTTGAAGCGCCCGAGCCGATCGGGCGGCAGATCTTCACGTTTCGGCTGGGGGATGATGACTTCATTCATCAACTCGCCCCGGCCCGGACGTTCGTCTTCGAAAGCGAGGCGGGCGAGTTTCGCGCCCGCGGGCTGGGCAAGCATTTGACGCCGCGGGATTTGCTGGTGCTGTCGCCGCAGGGGCCGATCGACAACACGTTTCGCTTCGCCGACGAATGCGCCCGGCACAAGGCGCTGGATTTGATCGGGGATTTGTACCTGATCGGCCGGCCATTGCGCGGGCGGCTGATCGCGCACAAGTCCGGGCACGAGCTCAATCACATGCTGGCGCGGAAGCTGCTTGAGCAGCAGGTTTTGACCGACCGGGCAGCACTGGTGCATCGGGATGCGGAGATGGACATCCGGGCCATCCAGCGCATTCTGCCGCATCGCTATCCGATGCTGCTGGTGGATCGGGTGCTGGAGATCACCGGGGATACCAAGGCGGTGGGGATCAAGAACGTCACGTTCAACGACATTTTCTTCCAGGGGCATTATCCCGGTACCCCGATCATGCCGGGGGTGCTTATTGTGGAGGCGATGGCGCAACTGGGCGGGCTGTTGCTCAGCCAGAAGCTGGAGCATACGGGAAAACTTGCGGTTCTTTTGAGTATGGATAAGGTGAAGATGCGCCACCCGGTGGTGCCGGGAGATCAGTTGTTGCTGGAGGCGGTGACCGTCCGCGTGAAGAGCCGCACCGGCCACGTCCGATGTAAAGCCTTCGTTGGGGAGAAGCTTGCGGCGGAGGCGGATATCAAGTTCATGCTGGTGGACGCTGAGCCGATCTGAATAATGGAACAAAAAGCGCCAAAAGCTCGTGAAGGAAGGCGGCCGAACTGGTTTTCGTCGCTGTTCACCTTCCGATTTTTCTCCGATGAGATGCCGAAGATCTCGCCGCACGCGGTGGTGGATCCGAAGGCGGAGATTTCCGAGGATGTGGAAGTCGGGCCGTTCTGCGTGATCGGCCCGGATGTGAAGATCGCCAGCGGGTGCCGGCTGTTGAACAGCGTGACCGTGCTGGGGCAGACGAAGATCGGCCCGGACAACATCTTTTTTCCCAACAGCGTCTTCGGCACGGCGCCGCAGGACAAGAAATATCGCGGGGCGCTGACCAGCCTGGAGATCGGCAAAAGCAACGTCTTCCGCGAGGCGGTGACGATCCACGCCGGCACGGAAAAAGGGGGCGGGGTGACGCGTGTGGGGGACAATAATCTGATGATGGTGAACAGCCACGTCGGCCACGACGCCCAGGTGGGAAGCAACTGCACGTTCGCAAATAACGTGATGATCGCGGGGCACTGCATCGTGGGGGATTACGTGACGATGCTGGGGATCGTGGGGATTCACCATTTCGTGACGATTGGGGAATTTGCATACCTGGCCGGGGCGTCGCGGATTCATCATGACGTGCCGCCGTTCGTGAAGATCGCGGGGGATGATCAGATTCGCGGGCTGAACAAGGTGGGACTGGAGCGGGCCGGGTTCACGCCGGATGACATCGAGTCGCTGGACAAGGCGTGCCGGAGTTTGTTCCATCACCGAAGAAAGACCTTCGCGGCCGCGATGGCCGAGTTCGACATGATGAACGGGATCAATCCGAAGGTGAAGCAGCTTGTCGAGTTCCTGCGGAGAAGAAATTCCGGCAAGCACGGGCGGTATCAGGAGGCGCTGCGGGTGAAGTAGGAGGGGGAATTTTGGATTTTGGAAGGTGGATTTTGGACTGGAGGGGAAGCGATTTTGCAGTGTGGGACATTCTGCGACATTGTGGGACATGGGGTTGTCATTAGTCATTTGTCCTTGGTCACTTGCGCAGAAGAGGGTGTGTGGGGCATTTCCTGGAGAGTGGGACATTTCACGGCAGGCGATGACAGGCGCGATGTGGATGGACTGCGGCACGATTTCCCCCTTCCGCGGTTAATGAATTCCATTGCATGTTAGCATTTTGTATGGTATTTGTCAAGAAAGTCAAGGGAATTTTTCGACGATTTGGCTGGAGTTCGAGGATTGGAGGAAATGACTCCTGACCCTGTCGGCCCCCCTTGACCCTGTCGGCCCCCCTGTCGGCCCCCTTGACCCTGTCGGCCCCCCCTCTTATTGTTGTCGCCAGCCGCCCTCGCGAAATGTACCTGACACTTTCGGGTTCTCCCGATAAAGGTTCGCGTCACCTTTACTTGTTCCGTCACCTTTACTTGTTCCTTGATGGGCTGGAAAGCCGCAGAATGACTCTTGACCCTCTCGGCTACCCTTGACCCTCTCGGCTATCCTTGAACCTCTCGGCTACCCTTGACCCTCTCGGCTACCCACCTTGCGGCTTGTCCCGCCTTCGCACCGCGAACGCGACAGGGGCCCAAAATGCGTGGAAGCCTTGCAGTGTGTGAGCACCATGATATGCTAGGGTAGCAAGATTTACTGGAGCCAATCATGGGCGATAGGGTAAAAGATGAGGCAAGAGCAATGCTGCATCGCCTCTTGGACAGTCGGTCAAAGTCTGGCACCGGCACGCAACAGCGAATCGAGCCTGAGGAATTCTTCCCCGTCGATCCCAAACTCATACTTCAATCACTGGGCTGGACCGTAGACCCGGTAACTGACGTGGGCTATTTCTCGTTTGATAAGCCGCTAGCCGCCAAGTGCTTGACGAACGAAAAAAAGATCATGCTCTTAAGTACACTTCCGCGACCAGTCCAGCGTTTCACCCTCGCCCACGAGCTGGCCCACGTCCGTCTGCATCTGGACACGCCGGAACACGGTGGCGGAAACTTGCCACGAACGCTGTCCATGGCCTCAGGTCGCAAAGGACCCAAACCTGAAAAACAGATCGACATCGAGAGGGAGGCGGAGATTTTTGCTCGAGAGCTGCTGATGCCCGCTAAGGCAGTGCGGCGTCAGTTTCGAAAATTGTTCGGCGTGGATCAACTCCGGGCTGCCTCGGGCGCTGTTGCCCGATTGGCACCGACTGCTTCCAAAAAGCCGCCCGTGAGTGCTCACGCTGCTGCTTATGAGCTTGCTGAATATCAGACAGAATCAGCTATATCTCTCACACGTTTTTTCGGTGTCGGCGTCAAAGCTATGGGCTCCCGACTCGTTGGCTTGTGCCTCGTCTACTAGCTGCAGCCCACCTTAATGCCTGATGTCGTCGAACCAATTTCAAATATCACCAAATTATTGGATGGCCTGCGGCACGTCTACGAAAAGAAAGGCGAAGGAACTTTTTGGAACGAAGAAGAGCCGATTTATCGCCAGGCGGTGCCCGCTCTAGTAGAGCAATTAGGCAACACTTATGAGCTGTTATTGCCTTTTGCTCTTGGCAGCACGGCGACTGTTTGGAAATTACTCGACACCAAGCTAAACCAAGAGCGCGCCCTAAAACTTCCTCGACCGCGGTTGAGCAGACTTAAGAATATTGTTCGGGTAATACGCGGAGAGCATGAAAAGCTGTCCACGCTCAACCACCAGAATATCATTAAGATATATAGTGCCGGCGAGCTCACCTTCAGCGTAGGTCCTGATGAATACAAATTTCCATACTTTGTCATGGAGTACTTGGATGGAGTTAAAGATTTATATGACTTTATACGTGAATCGGCGGAACATTGCACGCCTCTGGAATTGATAGATTACTTTCGCAATATTTTGTCCGGACTTGACTACTTACATCGCCAGAACATTGTCCACTGTGATATTAAGCCGCAAAATATCCTTATTGCTCCTGGCAGGCCCGCTCTAATAACGGACTTTGGCTACGCGAAGCACTTTCCTCGTCCGGGAAATCCGCAGCACTTGACCGAGGTTATCTTTACCCAGAAGTATGCCCACCCTGATCTTACACTTCGGATCAGGGATTCAAGCGATGCTAACGCCAATATTGCCGAGATTCCAAAGAATTCCTTGAAGACCCAGTTCGATCTTTATGCGCTTGGGAAAACGCTATTAGATACACTTGGGACTTACCTCTCGACGGCGGCGCTCGATCGTAGTTCCGCAGCTGGCACCTTCACTTCGTACCAGCGGCAATTCGTCAGCATCGTTGCGAAGCGGCTCCTTGATGGTAAAGTTATCAACCTCGACGACAATGAATTTGAGTCTGATTTAATCCCAGGTCTCTCAGCGCCCGTCATGGAAGAAATCAAGTATGCTAGCCCTAATGAGGCATTGGGCGACTTAGAGAAGTTACTCGGTCTCTACAGCATTGAACGTGATGTTCCCGAACTGAGCGCCCACATCCCGAACTATATCCAAATTCCACACGCTCACGTTCCCTTATCTCGACGTGTTCGGGACGTTATAGCCCATCCAACGTTTACGCGATTATTTCAGGTCACCCAATTGGGTTTCGTTTCATTACTCTATCCGGGTGCCGTCCACACGAGATTTGAACACGTCTTAGGTACATTTGCGCACTGTTGCCAATATGTGCGCGCACTGTGGAACGACCATCGTAACCCGCTATTCCAGTGCCTGATGAATCGCCACGATCTAGAGGTTGTGCTGGCGGCCGCACTTTTGCATGACATTGGACAGTATCCGATGGCACACGACCTTGCCGAGGTGTCCTCTGAATTCGTTCACGAATCGTTCGGAGCTCAACTTCTTGCCGTGTGCCCCAAGGACGCTGCCCGCAGTCTTGTGGAAATATTGCTCGATCTGTGGGGAATAGAGCTTGATGAGCTTGTCGATGTCTGGTCTGCAAATTCAGAAGCGACATTTAAGGCGCGCCTTCTCAAGTCGATAATCAATGGACCTCTTGATTGCGATAAGGTTGACTATGTGCGCCGGGATTCGACCCACCTCGGCGTTCCGTTCGGATTGGCGCTGGACCACGAAAGGCTATTTCGAAATATCACCGTGGCTCACAGCGCGGATTCGGAAAAGCATCGCCCGACGAAGATGACGATTGTAGGTCTTGGTGTCGCAGAGAAAGCACTGGTGGTCGCAAAGAGCCTAGTTGGTATCCGCAAGGACATGTTCACACAGATCTATTGGCATCACACTGTGCGTTGTCTTAAGGCGATGCTCGGATTCGCTGTTCGACACACCTTGCTCTCATTGGAAGAAGGCGCAGATAGCGGGAAGAAGGATGAATTCTGGGCTACATTTCACGATGATGTGTTATGGCTTTCAAGGATCAAACTTCATCCACCTGAGCCCATCGAGGCTACTTACCTGCAGGTAGGTGACGCCACGATGATTGACGACTGGATTGGTGACGACGATGATGGAGGCGTTCCGGATATAGCAAATTTAGGCGCTCTAAGTTCGACTTTCGCACTTTTTAAGCAAATGAAACAGCAGTTGCCAAACAA
>DAIOHQ010000053.1:0-22825 GCA_036744635.1 Tepidisphaeraceae bacterium
CGCCGGCACAATCACCGCTACTTGCTCGTTCAACTTGTCGGTTCCATGTTGGAATTTTCACAAGACAACGTAGGGTCCGCTTCAGCGGACGCAATCGTTCCGTCCGCTGAAGCGGACCCTACGGATCGTTCACGTCGCCGCCGAATCACGCGCCTTGGGCCTGCCCCTGGCCGGCGACGACGGCCCGTTTTCTCCCATCCGCCCGAAGATCATCCGCCCGGCGGATGTCTGCAGCACGCTGGTCACCGTGAATTCCACTTCCTCATTCAAATGCTGCCGGCCCTGCTCCACCACGATCATCGTGCCATCTTCCAGATACCCGACCCCCTGCCCGGCCTCCTCTCCCGCCTTCAGCAGCCGCACCAGCATCTTCTCGCCGGGCAGCACCACCGGCTTGAGCGCGTTGCCCAGGTCATTGATGTTGATCACGTCCACGCCGCGAAGCTGCGCCACCTTGTTCAAATTGAAATCATTGGTCAGCACCCGCGCCCCCAGTTCCTTGGCCAGGTTCATCAGCTTCTGATCGACGTCCTGGGCATTGTTCTCTTCCTGCGCGGATGAGTCGTACAAAATCACTTCCGCCCGCTTATTGCCCTGCAGTTTGGTGAGGATGTCCAACCCGCGCCGGCCGCGGTTGCGCTTCAGCTTGTCGCCGCTGTCGGCGATTTGCTGCAGTTCATTGAGCACGAAGCGCGGCACCACCAGTTGGCTCTCCAGAATGCCGGTTGCGGTGATGTCGGTGATGCGCCCGTCGATCAATACGCTGGTATCCAGCAGAATCGGCCGGGCCCCCTTGGTCTGCTTGCTGAACTCGATGTATGGCACCACGAAGCGGAAGTCATCCTTGGTCTGCAGAATGAAGCTGATCGACAAATAGCAGCAGATCACGCCGATCATCAGGTTGACCGACTGCACCACCGCCACGCGCTCTTTGGCCTCAAGCCGCTGGCCATATTGATCGACGACCAGTTGCACCACAAAGCTGAGGGCGAACGCAAAAAGCAGTCCGACGATCACCCCCATCGCCATCCCCGAAAAGACCGACAGCTTCTGCCGCGGCGCGAGAATGTCCACCGCGACAATCGCCACCCCCGCCGCCACCGCGATCATCACCGTGTACCAAGGCGCCCCGAACTGCCGGAGAAAGAATGACCCAACCGCGGCCATCAGCAGAATAAACAGCGCTCGCAGGACATGAAGAACCATGCATCTCTCCCCGAATGAAAGGGGCCAATTCCTTATAGAGTATAGCCCCCACTCCGTCCATTGTATTCACCATCGAAGCTACGTCCCATGAAACGCCAGAATCACCACCGCCGCCAGGATGATGCGATATACGGCGAAGGGGATGAAATTATGCCGCCGGATGTACGCCATGAACGCCGCGATCACCACCCACGCCACCAGGAACGACACCAGCGTGCCGATCACCAGCAGCAGCAGGCGATCGGCGTGACCCATCAGATCCTTGCGATGCTTGAGCAGGTCGTATCCACAGGCCGCGAACATGGCGGGGATGGCCAGGAAGAAACTGAACTCCGTGGCCGCCTGCCGCGACAGGCCGGCGACAAGGCCACCCATGATGGTCGCGGCCGAGCGCGAGGTGCCGGGGAAAATGGCGGCGAGGATCTGGGCGATGCCGATTCCCAGGGCCTGTTTCAGCGACATAGATTCGATGTGCTCGGTCGTCACCGGCAGCGGCAGCAATTCGATAACGATCATCGCGATTCCGCCGAGGCCCAGCGACAGGGCAACCACCATCCAACTTCCGAGATGCGCTTCGATCCATTTGTGCGTCAGCAGCCCGACCACCAGGACCGGAACGGTGGCGATGATGATCATCCAGATCGCCCAGTAGGGTGAGCGCGACACAGGTGGCGTTTCGTAATCGAGGGGCACGGCGGCATCGTGCGCTGCAGTACCGGATGCTTCAGATTTCACCGACATGGACGCCTCCAGCGGCGTCAGCGCCACTGCCTCGGCCGGCCTGCCGCGCAGCAGTGTCATGATCCGCCCGCGGAAGTACACCAGCACCGCGAAGATCGCCCCGATCTGGATGAACACGGTGAAGAGCTTCCAGAACGGCTCGTCGAGGTCAATGTTCATCCACTTCTCGCAGATGATCATGTGCCCCGTCGAGCTAACCGGCAGAAATTCCGTGATGCCTTCGACGACGCCAAGGATTACCGTCCGCAACAAATCGATCATATTGCTCAAATCACACCATCCTGCTCGAGTGACTGAAGCACCGGTTCCAATGCTCCCTGCTACATCAACAATCGCAACACCACCTGGCACAGGATATTCGCATACACCGCGGCCGCCAGATCATCCATCAAGATTCCCCATCCCGCCGGCAACGCTTCGAGTCTCCGCGCCGGCCAGGGCTTCCACACGTCGAAAATCCGAAATGCCGCCAAGCCGGCCGCGATGACGAACAACTCGCGCCGGCCGGGATACATCGGCTGAAACAGCAGCGTCAGGCAAATCCCCGCCACCTCATCCAGCACAAACGGTTGCGGATCATGTTTTCCATAATGTGCAACCGCCCAGGGCCCCACCCAAACCGCCACCATGCTCACGCCAATCACTCCCGCCGCCAGCACAATTTGCCAACCCGCGAACGTCCATATCCCACCCGCTAACCAGATGACCGCCAACACCACGCACGCCGCCAAACTGCCGGCCGTCCCCGGAGCCACCGGCGCCATCCCCGCGCCGCCAAATGTCACGATCCATCGTCGCAAGCATCACTCCATTCCGTACGCGCGAACGCACCGCCCCACCCTACCCCCCCCTATCCCTTCTCCGCCGCCTTTGCCCTTTCGCCGGCGCGATACAGCGATATGCCGCGCTGCACGTACAGCAACCCGCTGAACACCGTGACCACCAAAGTTGCTCCAATGCAGAAGTTGCGAAAATACCGGAAACGGTCCGGCCAGGGCGCAGCCGGCGCGTGGCTTCCCTCGAAATAATTCACGTACACCAGGATCACCAGAATCGTCACCGACTGCGACACCATCTTGAACTTGCCGCTGAAGGCCGCCCCGAAGCTCTGCCCGGTGCTCTCGCTCTGCCCGCGCAGACTGGTCACGAGCAGTTCCCGCGCCAGGATCAGCACCACCATCCACGGCGCCACCCCGGTGATCGTCTTCACCACCTTCTCGGGATGATCCACCTGCACGATGAAATTCTTTCCCGCAAAGAATATGAACGTTCCCAGCACCAGCACCTTATCGACAAACGGATCGACCACCCGCCCAAACGCCCCCTCCACCCGCCAGCGCCGGGCCAGATAGCCATCCAGAAAATCGGTGAACAGCGCGATCAGATAGAGCCCAAATGCCCAGTTGAGCAGCCCCAGATCCTGCCCGCGCCCCTCGTATTGGTAATACCCCAACAGCGCAAAAAACACCCCCGCCAGCACCAGCCGGCTCGCCGTCAACGCATTAGGAACATGCTGAAACATCCGCCGCCGGATTGTACGGCCAACCGCCCCCCGCTCCAACGGTCCGAAGATTTCTTATGGCGATGCGCTTCTGAACTCTGCATTCACATCACGCGCTCCGTGAATTACGCGCAGAATCAGGACACCATTTCGTTCTGGTCGGTAGAACAGCAAATATTTTCGGAAGCCTTTGATCGGCCAGAATCGAACGTCGGCA
This sequence comes from Tepidisphaeraceae bacterium, assembly GCA_036744635.1. Classification (GTDB taxonomy): domain Bacteria; phylum Planctomycetota; class Phycisphaerae; order Tepidisphaerales; family Tepidisphaeraceae; genus DAIOHQ01. Next base: position 3,666 of record DAIOHQ010000053.1, read on the forward strand.
AATCTGGCCCGTTTCAGACCGTACACTGCGCCCATTCGTGGCATGGTTGCAAGCACATCGCCAGCGCGACGGACTGCAACATGAAAGCGCAGGGCTGCGGTCAAACTATCCTGTGCGATATATTCAGCAATCGCGTCAACATCGCGCTCGGCCGTGGGGGTGAAGCGGGCGATAGCTTTCATCACAAGGTGTTTGGCCGATGGCGTTCGATGAGACGCCTGCGTTTTTCCCCCCAGTCGCCGTCGGCAATTTCTCTGGCTTGGCCACCGTCGATTGCTTCCTGAAGTAACGCTTCCAGCTCATCGTCGTTACTAAATGAAAGGCTTGCCGGAGCGCCGTAGTCCTTGCCCGCCGCATCCAACCGAATCAGCGATTCGATATAGCGTGCGATATCGGAATGCCCAGCCTCGGCGGCGCGAGCCTCGGCAATAGCTTTCACATCATCGGGAATGGTCAAACGAATGGTTGACATGCCTCTATATTATAGCACCCATTCGCCAGCGAATGTAAGTTTTCTTCCTTACGCTGACCGCCTCGCCCTGCTCTGCCGCTTGGGTATCGGCCGCTGAATCCCCGTGACCAGCAGCAAATCCAACGTCACAAAATGATCCGCCATCCCAATGGCGATCAACCGGCCCTTGCCGCCGATGGCGATGTTTTCCGGATGCCGCACGTCGTATTGCCTGCCATCTGCCACCAACACGCAAAACGGCTCGAAAGGACGCTCGGCCAACAGGCGCTGAATTTCCTGCGTCATCATACCCCAATTGTAGCTCCCGGCCAGAAATCCCAAAGTCCCACGCCGCCTACGTCCGATAACTACAAGAGATGCTCGACCGAATTCTTACCGCCCTGGTTGAATCGAAAAATGAAGCAGCCGACGACGTGCTGCTGGAGGCGCTGCGCATCGGCAACGAGCAGGAAAAGACCGTGGCGCTGAGCGGCTTGCTCCGCCGGGCGACATTGCGCGGCCTCTCCGGCGCCATCGCCCAATCCAGCACCCTTCCCGACTCACTGCAGGAGTCGCTCCTGCAGAACATCAGGACCCTGCACCACGCCCTGCGCGAGTGCGGCCGCAGCGACGACCGTGCCTTGCGCATCAGCGCCCTGCGGCTCATCGCGCTTGGCCGGCAGGGCAAGCTCGCCTACGTCCTTTCGGAAAACCTCAATCACACCGACGAGGAACTCTCCAAGCCCGCCGTGGAAGCCATCGTCGCCCTCTGCCGCTGGGTGGCCAGCGAGTCCCGCAATCTCCAGAAGCTTCCCGACGAAGAGCGCGGCAAGCTCTATCAGCAACTCACCGAGCAGCGCCCGGAAATCGAGCAGGCCGTCGCCCGCGCGATGGATGTCCACCGCGGCAAGCACGGCCAGGAGCTGCTCCGCGCCGGGCTGCTGCTGTGCGACTGGCCGGAAAGCAAGACGCTGGCGATCCTGCGCACCGCCAAGCACGGCGGGCAAAGCCCGATGGTTCGCCGCCTGCAGCAGCCGCCCGCCAGCGAGCACGTCGAGGCGTTCCTGCTGGGCGCCTCCCACGGCGGCCTGCGCTCGCATTTTGGCATCGTCTTCTCCCACATCGACGAGGCCCCGGTCCTCGACGCCGTGCTGCGAAAAACCCACTGGCTGAAGGATCACCAGCTTCAGCTTTGCATGCACCAGGTTTCGCGCGGGACGTGGTGGGGCGACAGCGAAATGATCCACGACATCGAGCGCCGCACCCCCGCCGATAGCGCCCGCATCGGCGAATGGCTGGCCGTCTCCGGAATGCACGATGTCGTCCAGGATGAACGCATGGAACGCCTGCGCGAACACGCCGCCGATGATTTCGCTTCGCGCCTGCGCTTGCTGCGCATCGCCATGCGCCGCCCGCGCGGCGCATCGGTAAATCTGATCCGCTCGTTCCTCAGCGATCCCGACGAACGCCTGATGCGCATGGCCGCCCGCGAGATCGTCCGCCGCCGCCCGGTTGATTTCGAAAACATGCTCCTGCAGCTCATGACCAACGCCCCCGATTCGGTGCGCCGGGTGGTCAGCCGCTCGCTCGGCCAGGCCGGTTTCGAGCACTTCTGGCAGCGCTTCGACAGGATGGACAAGAGCACCCGCAAGGCCGCCGGCCGGGCCATGATGAAAATCCTCCCCGACGCCGCCGCCCGCCTCTCCAAGCGCCTGCTGGCCGGACCGATCGAGCAGCGCGTCAAGGCGATGCAGATCACCCAGGAGCTCAATCTCGGTGAGTCGCTGACCGACACATTGGTGCTGCTCTGCACCGATCCCAATCCCAAGCTGCGCAGCAAGGCCATCAGCGTGCTCGGCGGCGTCGATGGCGTTTCCGAGCAGGTGCTGCTCGACCGCGTGCTTCAGGACAGCGATGCCCGCGTGCGCGCCAATGCCATCGAAGTGCTGGAAAGCCGGCCGCGCCACGAATATCTGCCGCTGCTCGCCCAGCGCGCCCGCGCCGCCAACAACCGGGAGCGCGCCAACGCCATCAAGGCGCTGCACAAGATGAAGGTGGGAGCGTTCTCCGAGCAACTCACCAACATGCTGCGCGACAACCGCCCCGAGCATCGCATTTCCGCGCTCTGGGTGCTGCGGCACGTCGGCTGGTGGCAGTTGCTCCAGGAAGTCGGCAAGCTGGCCAAGGCGGATGAAAACCTCCGCGTCCGCCGCTACGCCCTGGGCATCCTCCGCACCGTGGCCGAACAGATCAATCTGGAGAAGGCCAAGGCGAGTTGAGTTGACGCGATTGCCGGAGCAATGATGATGAAACCCACTAGACTTATCGCTCTTGCGGCCGGCGCCGGTGCAACGCTCTTCGCCGCCGTCGCATTCGCCGCGCCAACGCAGGAGGAAGTCTTCCGCAGCATTCAGGAGAACGTCAGCGAGCCGGCCGATGGCGGCAAGGTGCTGGGCGTGATCGCCGCCGGCGCCGCCCTGCTGATTCTCCTGCTCTTGTTCAGCCAGCGCTACCAGCGTAAGGCCACTCCCAAGGCGCTCAATCACCCCGGCAAGCTCCTCAAGGAAGTACTCAAGGCGGTCCCCATCCGCGGCGCCGATATCAAGCGCCTCAAGATCCTCGCCGAGCAAAAGGAAATCTCCAGCCCCCTGGTGCTGCTGCTGTGCCCATCAGCGGCGAAGAGAAGATGACAAGGTGAGGGGGTGACAAGATGAAAGAGATCATTCCCGCGGCATGATGGTCCAAGTGTCGGGATGGGTTATCATTCCGACGATGGTACGGATGATGCGGTCGTAACTGGAATAGAGTGCAGCAGCGCGCTCGCGCTCGACATAGGAACATTTTACGGCAAATTCCAGCCAGACCTGCGTTTCGGCCGCTTCGGACTCGGCATCCGAGAGCTTGCTGATGAATGCAGCCTCATAGCGGCGTTTCCGCCACCCCTCGGCAAGATTCGCGCATACCGAGCGTGACGACCTGCGAATCTGATCGGTCAAGGAATAGCATTCTTCCCGGGGAAAAGAACGGGACAGATCAAATATCTCCATTGCCGCCTCAGACGCCTTGGAGAATACCTCCAAATCGTGATGCGACCGAATCCTGTTGGCCATCGCACACTGGCGCGCCTTCCTTCACCTTGTCACCCCCTCACCTTGTCATCTTCTCATCGCTTCGCCTGGTCATAGTATCCAATGAAATACAGGAACCGGTTCTGGTTCAACACCGGGACGTGCAGGTCGCGGGCCTTTTGCACCATCGCCTGATACGCCGCCAGGTCCGCCTCGGCCTTGTCGTGTTTGGCCTTGAGGATGGGATCATCTTCAAGTTCCTTCTTCGTCACCTCGAACACCTTGGGCTCGTCGCCCACGACCAGGAAGTCGGTGCTCGGCGTGACATCCTCCTGCATCTTGCCGCCCCACTGCGTCACCAGCCGTTTGATCACATCGGCGTCGCGCGGGTCAGGTATGCCGTTCTGATCGAGGTCGAACGCTCCATAGACCACGAAATTATACTTGGTGTTCGGATCGTAGATCAGGTTGACGATCAAATCGCCTTCGCTGATCGCCGTTCCTTTCTGCTGCTTGACGATCCGGCATTCGCTGGAATTGGCGCCAACGTGGATCACTTCGATCGACGCCTTGCCCACCGGCAGGTTGTCGTTGCTGGTGCCTTCGCCCAGCGGCGGCACGCCCTCGTTCTTGTCATAAACCTCGAAGGTCAGCCCGGCCACGATCTGCTGGCCTTGCCCACGGTCGATAAAGACGATGCCGTTGCCGGCCAGCCGAACGATATGCCCATCGACCGCCCGCACCATCGGTTCGCCGACGGGCAGACGCTGCTTGTCGAGCTTCGCTGCAATGAGATCTCTTTCCTTTTTCAGCTTGTCGGCCTGCTGCTTGACGGTGGCGATTTCCTGGTCCTTCTTGTTGATCGCCTCAAGAGCGGTGGCCCGCTCCTTCTTGATCGCCTCTTCGGCGTCGGCCATCTGCTTCCGAACGTCGGTGCGAACGGCATTGGCGCCCTCCACCTGCTTTTGCGCCTCCGCCCGTGCGGTGGTCAGATCCTCATCCTTCTTCTTCAGTTGTTCCAGCACGCTGGCGGTCTGGCCCTGATTCTTCGACTCAATCTCCTTCACCTGCTGCTCGAGATGATCGATTAGCGCGCTGCGCCCGGCATAGGCATTGGAAAGCACGTTCACCGCGTCCACCAGCGTGGCCGGCGTCTTCACGCCTTCGGGCAGCTTGATCTTGTTGGCCGCGTCCAGCGCCGCCTTGGCGGCGTCCTGGGCCGTCGTCGCATCCTCGCTGCCATTGATCTGCCTGGCCAATTCGCGCGTCTGCGTCATCGACGCATCCAGCGCCTTGGCGGTGGGCCCGATCTTCTTGGCCGACGCGATCAACGACTGCACTTCCGGGCTGGTGAGCGATGCCTGCGTGGCGATCACTTCATATTTCTTCTTGAACGCGGTGTAGTCCTGCTCGGACTTCTTCAGCTCGGCCGAGAGGTAAAACAATCCGATGGTGGTTCCAACCACGAGGATCGCCAGGATGACGACGGTGGTGACCAATCCCGCGCGGGATTGCTGCTGGTTGATCGGGGGCATAACAGACCTCCAAAAGAGGGTGCGACGGCCAGGGTGAGTATCAATCAGTGCCGGCGTCTGCGATCACGCCATGAGCACTGCACTTGCAGGAGGAGCGCACGCCAAATATGCGCCTACCTTACGCTTGGCCAATTTAACGTTGCTGGCCGCGCCAGGTCAAGAAAAGGGAAGTTTTGCAACGCCACGGGAATGATGAATGCTGATTGATGAATGCTGAATTGAACTCATCATTCAGCACTTCTCAGCGTCCTCTGCGTCTCGGGCCGCGAATCCGCATTTTCAGGCCGCGCCGCCCCAGGCGGTAGTGGGTCAGTTTGGGTGCCACGGGTCGGCGTACTCGCAGACCTGTGTCTTACTGCCTCGCTACGCGGCACAGGTCTCGGAGTACCGCGACCTGTGGCACCCGGAAATCTCAAACTGACCCATGCCCCCCAGGCACATACAAAAAAGAACCCCGATCTTTTGCAAGACCGGGGTTCAGTATAAACGCTGGCAGTGACCTACTTTCCCGCTGAAGCAGTATCATCGGCCCCGCAGGCTTAACGACCGTGTTCGGAATGGGAACGGGTGTGACCCTGCGGGTATAGCCACCAACGAAGACCTTGCCGGACGTTTCCGGCCGGCAAGGCCGTGATTCGTGAATTCGAGGTTCAATCGATTCGACAGTTAACCAGACTTCTTTGAGGTTGAGCTGCCAAACCACTCTGCGATCGTCGAACAACTTTTTGCAACGATGATCGATAAAAGTGGTCAAGCAATCGACCGTTAGTACCGGTAACCTGAAAATCTCTCGATTCTTACAGCTCCGGCCTATCAACCGAGTGGTCTACTCGGGGTCTCTCGCGGGCAAGCCCGCATGGAACCCTCGTCTTGACATAGGCTTCACGCTTAGATGCTTTCAGCGTTTATCCGTTCCCGACATAGCTACCCAGCCGTGCCCTTAGCAGGACAACTGGTACACCAGGGGTCAGTCCTTCCAAATCCTCTCGTACTATGGAAGAGGTGTCGTCAAGGTTCCTACGCCCACAGCAGATAGGGACCGACCTGGCTCACGCCGGTCTGAACCCAGCTCGCGTACCACTTTAATTGGCGAACAGCCAAACCCTTGGGACCGCCTTCAGCCCCAGGATGTGATGAGCCGACATCGAGGTGCCAAACCGCACCGCCGCTATGGACGCTCGGGTGCGATCAGCCTGTTATCCCCAGGGTACCTTTTATCCGTTGAGCTATGGCGCTTCCACACGCTACCACAGGATCACTTAGGCCGCCTTTCAGCTCTGCTCGTGCTGTAGCACTCGCAGTCAAACGGGCTTCTACCTATACGCTCGACGACCGATTGCCAACCGGTCTGAGCCCGTCTTTGCACTCCTCCGTTACTCTTTTGGAGGAGACCGCCCCAGTCAAACTACCCACCTAGCAGGGTTCCCTGCCCGGATTCACGGGTCAGGGTGAGATGACGAATGCAAACAGGGTGGTATTTCACCGTTGGCTCCCCCCGGGCCGGAACCCGGGGATCAACGCCTCCCACCTATCCTACGCAGTCCACACCCGGCATCACTACCAGGCTATAGTAAAGGTCCATGGGGTCTTTCCGTCTTGCTGCGGGTAGACGGTATCTTCACCGCCACTTCAATTTCACCGAGTCTGCGGTTGAGACAGCGCCCAAGTCGTTACGCCGTTCATGCACGTCGGAACTTACCCGACAAGGAACTTCGCTACCTTAGGACCGTCATAGTTACGGCCGCCGTTTACCGGGGCTTCGGTCGCAAGCTTCGGGGCGAACCCCTAACCTACTTCCTTAACCTTCCGGCACCGAGCAGGCGTCACTCCGTATACATCCTCTTGCGAGTTAGCACGGAGCTGTGTTTTTGATAAACAGTCGCCAGAGCCACTTCCTGCGCCCTCTCCAATAAAGGAGGAGGGACCCCTTATCCCGAAGTTACGGGGTGAATTTGCCTAGTTCCTTAACCACAGTTCTCTCGAGCGCCTTAGGATATTCTCCTCATCTACCTGTGTCAGTTTTAGTACGGGCGACTGGCTCGTCCCCTCTGCGCTCTTCTTGGATCTCCCGCCATCGACTTCGGCAACAAAATGGCCTCGAGCTGCGCGCTTGCACGCGCCCCAACCTCCACGACTAATCGGAGGATCGACCTTGGAAAACCACACGCAGAGGTTCAACCTTACCAGCCGGTGCAGGAATATTAACCTGCTGTCCATCGACTACGCCTTTCGGCCTCGCCTTAGGAACCGACTAACCCTGGGCGGATTTACCTTCCCCAGGAAACCTTAGATTTTCGGCGTGCAGGATTTTCACCTGCATTATCGTTACTCATACCGGCATTCTCGCTTGCATGCGCTCCAGCGCTCCTCACGGTACGCCTTCGATGCGGCATGCAACGCTCTTCTACCACTGTCTTGCGACAATTCGCTGCTTCGGTTTCCAGCTTATTCCCGATCATTTACGGCGCCACTCTGCTCGACCAGTAAGCTATTACGCACTTTTTAAATGGTGGCTGCTTCTAAGCCAACATCCTGGCTGTCTCAGCAGAATGACTTCCTACCGAACTAAGCTGAAATTTGGGACCTTAGCAGGCGATCAGGGTTGTTTCCCTTTTGACCGCGAAGATTATCCCTCGCGGACTCACTCCCGAGATAGTCCCTCAGGTATTCGGAGTTTGATAGGAGCGTGTAGGCGGGTAGCCCCACGTCTCCTTTCAGTAGCTCTACCCCCTGAGGGTAGTGTCTCGAGGCTGCCCCTAAAGGCATTTCGAAGAGAACCAGATATCTCCCCGTTTGATTAGACTTTCACTCCTCCCCGCAGCTCATGCCAGAACTTTTCAACGTTCACGACTTCGGTCCTTCTGTCCCTTTTACGGGACATTCAACCTGGCCACGGGTAGATCACGGGGTTTCGGGCCGCATGCACACGACTTAACGCCATCTTAAGACTCGCTTTCGCTACGGCTCCATCGCTTGACGACTTAGCCTTGCCGTATACATGCACTCGCCGGTCCATTATGCAAAAGGTACGCCGTCACACATTGCACCACGGTTTAACCCGTGGGCCATAGTGCTCCGACCGCTTGTAAGTGTATGGTTTCAGGTACTTTTAACTCAGCTAGTAGCTGTACTTTTCACCGTTCAATCGCCCTACTTGTTCACTATCGGTCATCGAGTAGTATTTAGCCTTGCCCGGTGGGCCGGGCAGCTTCGCACGGAGTTCCACGAGCTCCGTGCTACTCTGGGAATCCTCTCAACGGGGACCTATCGATGTCGCATACGGGACTTTCACCCTCTTTGGTCAGACTTTCCAGACTGTTCCGCTATCGATGGTTTTGTAACCCCTCAAGGCCCCACAACCCCGGGACGAATCCCGGTTTGGGCTGTATCCGCTTTCGCTCGCCGCTACTTACGGAATCAATGTCTTTTTCTGTTCCTCCAGGTACTTAGATGTTTCAGTTCCCTGGGTTCGCTCCAAGCCGTCTATACATTCAACGGCCGGTGACTGGGGATTAACCCAGCCGCGTTTCCGCATTCAGAGATCTCCGGATCAATGCTTGTTTGCCAGCTTCCCGGAGCTTTTCGCAGGCTACCACGTCTTTCATCGCCTCTCGATGCCAAGGCATCCACCATACACCCTTAGTAGCTTGACCACATTTATCGATCACCGTCACATCCCCAACCACTAGGTATGGCTGGAAAACCGGCGGGCGAGCCGGGACAGTTGCCAGCTTAACAAGCCTGGCTACAGACCAATAACGTTCAAATTCGCCAAAAAGGTGCTCGACGATATCCGCCCGACGGAAAAACCCGGAACGTTTGGGTAAACGTTCCAAAATAATCCAAGCGGATATCGCAGAGGTTTTCTTTCACTTAACAAAAACCTTGAACCTCGTATTCACTTGTCAAAGAGCATCCGTCTTCTTGCGTCGACGAATTCCCGCCGAACGCGGGTGAGGATGTTGTCGGATGGCAGACAGGAATGTCTGCCCCACCAGCAACCTCATTCGAGTTCGGTCGATGTCGTTCCTCGGATGATTTTTACATCATCGGCCGGAACTTTGTCATCGACTTTCGCCGCCGATGACCCGTTCTGTGTGAGGGGTAAAGGCGAGCTACTTCGATGCACTGGAAAGGATTTGAGTCTTGGTCAAACCTGATTTCCTCTGGCGGATTCCCGCCGTCTGTTTCCACTGGCAGAATACTGCGTTCGTTTCCTTCCTGTCTCCAACCGTCCTGAAGTCGAGCGGCGAAGTATAGTTCTCTTTTTCGTCGCGTCAAGGGGGTTCAGGTAAAATTTTCTTATTTTCCTGACCCGTCCCAAAGCCACCCATAACAATACGGCGGCGGCGGCAATCCGGTTCAACGGGAGCAACTCTAGCGGCGAAATTTTCGATTGCAAGAGCAGGCCGAATAAACCACAAATTTCCGCGCTTTGGCGGCTGCACCGGTGCTACTTCTTGCGCCCCAGCATTTCCACCGGCAGGAAGTGGATCTTTTCCGCGGCCGGCTTGTTCGCCGGCACGTGGGCTGAACACCCCTTGGCGCAGCAGCTCCCGATCTTGCTCTTTTTCCCGCGCAGGGATTGAAACGACTGCCAGCCGACGAAGCTCAGCGCCCCGGCCACCAGAACCCCAGCCAGTACATGTTGCAGCCAAATTGCCATGATGCTCCTATGCCATGGATTATAGCACGGTTCACCCGGTTTTTCCGAGCAGGCGGTGGAATTGCAGGCGCGGTGGAGGTGCTTATGGCAGCGAATTCCCCAGCCAGAAGCGGGAATTTTGATAGCTGTAGGGGTAGAAGCCGCCGCTCTTGTTGGTGACGGTCAGCTTCGTGGTGCGGCGGAGGTATTCGACGTGGCCATCGAAAAAGACAAAGTTCTTGCCCTCCCCGGCGCGGCCGGTGAAATGGCGATAGCCGGTGTTGAGGGGCTGGCCGAATTCGAATTCCGCCTCGCAAAAAGGCAGGCCGGCATCGGAAAAGGGTAGAACGCGTCCAACGAAATCCACTTGTGGAAGCATCGGATCCCGGTGGCGCATATTTGGGATTATGGGCTGAGGCGGTCAGGGGAGCAAGAAATGCCAAGCCTTTGGATCTTCTCAGGATGGACTCGCCGGAAAATTCGCGCATCTCCCCCAAAAAATATTGCCGGAACTTTTTGTTCACCTGCCTTGTCAAAGTAGCCATGCGATTCTTCATGATTTTCTGCTTGTCGATCTCGTGCTATTGCGCAGCGTTCGCCGCTAAACCCATGCTGCAGCCTAACGATCCGCCAGAAGTCTTTGCATATCAAAGCGATAGGATCGTGGTGGGGAACGTGCTGGCGGAGGGGGAGCCAAAAGAAGTTGAACTGGCACTGCCGGGGGAGGCCAAGGCGGCGGCCGTGCGGGTGACGGAATATTCCTTTCACGTCTCCGGAGAGATCAAACCGGATGCGGAGTTAGCGCAGTCCACGCCTGGTCCGGCTCAGCCGATTCGCATCATGATGGCGGTGCGCGGAGAGAAGGGGATGGCCGCCAAGGAGCAGGTGAAAACGCTGGCGCCGTTGATGGCGGCCACCGGCGCGGGGCTGAAGAAGGATGCGATGTTCGTTGTGTATCTGCAGCGGACGAGCATCAAGGATGCCTATCTGGCGATCAAGGTGACGCCCTTCAACCAGCGCGGCGATGATGATGCGGCCAGGCGGGCGGCGGATGTTGCCAAGTGGCCCTGGGGAAAGGCGGAGAAGGGATTGCAGATGGCGGTGTTTGTGAAGACGCCGCTGTATCAGGGGAAAGACGGTAGCGTGCGGATGCAGTTTTTCGTGGCGATGCGGAATCAGTCGGAAAAGCCGCTCAAGGTGAATTGCTATGCGGGGGATTCGCCCGTCTCGCTGGTGGTGAAAGACTCCGGCGCGGCGGCAAAGCCGGGTGAGGTGTACGGCCACAACGATGGAAAGGCGCGGGAGATGCGGGCATTCGGCGACATCGATATCGCCACCATTCCGGCCGCCGGCGTAATCTTCCTCGGCCCGTACACGGCGGCGGCTGGGCCGTTTCTGGGAGTTGCAACGCTGGAGATGGGCAAGCATCAGTTACAGTTTGGATACACTTCAAAGCGGACGGAAGAGAATCTGGAGTTGTGGACGGGAAGCGTCGAGGCGAAGCCCATCGAGGTGGATGTGAAGGAAATGCCGATCATGCGCAACTGAGATGCGTTTGGACAGGGCCAGCGCGCTCAGCTCTTCATCGCTTCCACGCCGCCCATGATTTCCGACAGCTCGGTGGTGATCTGGCTCTGGCGGGCGCGGTTGTATTGCATCGTCAGCGACTTCACCATCTTGTCGGCGTTGTCGGTGGCGCTTTTCATCGCGATCATGCGGGCGACGTTCTCGCTGGTGACGGCATCGAGAAACGCCTGGAAGAGGGCGCTCTTCACCGTCAGCGGAAGCAGTTCATCCAACAGCTCGCGCGGGGCGGGGGAGAAATCGTAGATCGTCTCGCTGTGCAGGCCCGGGGATGCCGGCTTTTCCGCCGGCTTGGCCTCGTCGATTCCCGCCAGCGGAAGCAGCGTCAGCACATCCGGCTTCTGCGAGCCGGCGCTGAGAAAGTTCATGTAGGCCACGTGTACCGAATCGAGCCGGCCTGCGGTGAAGTCGCCGATGAAATGCTCGGCCACGCGCTCAACATCCGCGAAGCGCGGCTGATCGGCGAACTCTTCATAGCGCTGGGTGATCGGACGCTTCTGGAAGTTGAAAAAACTCACGCCCTTCTTGCCGGAGATATACAGCTCAACCGTCTTGCCTTCCCCCTGCTGCTGGCGGAGAAACGCATTCGCCCGGCGCAGCACCGATCCGTTATAGGCCCCGGCCAGCCCGCGGTTGGAGGTGATGACGATCAGGCCGATGCGATTGACGCGCGTCTCTTCGGTCGGCCGGCGCAGCAGCGGGTGCTCGACGTTGCCCACCGAAGCAGCCAGCTCGCGCACCAGTTCGCGCACCTTCAATGTGTAGGGCTTTGTGCCGACGGCGCGCTTCAGCGACTTCTGAAACTTCGCCGTGGCGATCATCTGCATGGTCTTGGTGATCTTGCGGATGTTCCGAACCGCCTTGCGGCGTTTGACGATTGCGCGTGCCTTGGCCATAGGGGCGGAGAGTCTAGGGGAATCGCCAAAGTTTTGCAAAAGCCGCACTATTTTTATGCGGTTCCCGATTGGACGGCCGGGTGATACGGTGAATCCGCCCCAAGTGACGCACAAAAATGGACGCCCTCGGGAGAAATGATGTCAGATCGCGGCCTGCAGACGACACCTCATGCGATGGACGTGGTCCTGCGTTCCCCGCCGAACTGGACGGCCGTGGGATTCTTCGCCGGGCTGGCCTTCCTGCACTTTTCCATCGCCATCCCCGCCTTTATCCGCGGCCACTGGGAAGGATATCTCAGCCTGCTGTTCGCGATCATCTTTTCCACCGCCGCCCTGATCAGCGCACGGGCGCGCTACGAACTTGCCGTGCTCGGATCGCAGCGGAGGCTGCGCCTGCGCACCGGTCTGCGGCGGCTGCATTTCGAGAGGTCCATCGGCTTCGACGGCATTCGCGCCGTCCGCCTGATGACCGGCAATTCCGAGTCGTGCATCGAATTTCTCTGCGAGAACGAGGATATCGCCTGCCCCCCCACCGCCGTTCCCCGCCAGCAGGCACTGCACTTCGCGATGCTGCTGGGCGTGCGGCTGATCAAGGTCAGCGGCGCTGAGGATGGCGAAGCGCAGCCGCTGCCCGAACCGCTATTTCGCAATCCGTAACAGCGTGGCCGCCCGATGCCAATAGGCATCATCAAATGCGAGCTGGCGCTTGATCAACACATCCCGACGCATCCAGTTGGCTTCCGCCATCAGCTCCCACACGTTCGACCACCCCACCCGCGACGGCGACGGCAGCGAAATGATCGGCCAGTCGCTGCCGTGTACCAGTTTGTCCCGCACCACCTTGTCCTTGAGGATCGTGTCAAACGCGTACCACCGCGCCGGCAGGTTCAGGGCAGAGGTATCGCCGTAAAAGTTTTCGTAGCGGTGCGCGAGCTGGACGAATTCCTGCAGATAGCTGGTTTCCCCCGGCTTGGAACGCGTGCCGCAATGGGCGGCGATGACGGTCACGCCGCGCCGCAGCGCCGGCTCCAGCAGCATCGGCGATGCCACCGACTTGTCCAGCGACGGCAGCGACTGCTCGCCGCCGGTGTGACTCAGCAGCGGCAGGCGATGGTGCGCCAGCGCCTCGTAGAACGGGATGCAGCGCTCGCTGGCCGGATCGAAATTCTGCACGATCGGCAGCCACTTCATGAGCACCGCCCCGGCCGCCACGCACCGTTCCAATTCCGCCACCGCATCTTTTCGATAGGGATGGATGGATGCGCCAAACAACATCTTCGGATATCGCCCGGCCAGTTCGATCACGTAGTCGTTCTTCACGTACAGATGGGTGTTTTCCGCGTCGAGATATCCATCGGGTGTGTGGACGGCGTCGAAGGCCAGCATCACCGCGGCATCCAGGCCGGGCGTCTCGTCGATCGTCCGCGCTGCGATCTTTTCCAGTTCCCGTTCGGTCGCGGCATCGTTACCGGCCAGTCCGAAATGCCAGCGCATGAAGCGAAACGGAATGCTGTTGAGCAGGCGCGGCGACATGCTGCCGTGGGCGGGTGTGGCGGCGCAGATGTGAACGTGGCAATCGACAATCATCCGCGCTCCTTCAGCACGTCGCGATAACGTGCATAGGCGCCATCCCAAGGTTTTGTCTCGCGCGGCTGATAGGTCTTCACCGCAAAGCTCGCCCGCACCATGCGCCGGCCCGCCTCGATCGATGCAACCTGTCCCATCGCAATCGCCTGCACCAGCACGTTGCCGATGGCCGTCGCCTCCACCGGCCCGGCCACCACCGGCCGGGCGCAGGCGTCGGCGGTCATCTGGTTCAACAGCTCGTTCTGCGCGCCGCCGCCGAGGATGTGAATCACCTCAAGGCGCCGGCCCAGCAGCGCCTCCAGCTCCTCCAGCGTTTTCCGATAGGTCAGGGCCAATGACTCCAGACAGGCGCGCACGGTCTGTGCTGGATCGGCGGGAGCGGGTTGCCCACCCTGCTGGCAGAAGCGGGCGATCTTGTTCGGCATGTCGCCGGGGGCGAGAAAAGGCGCATGGCCGGGATTGAGCAGACAGGTGAATGGCTTGGCCGCCGCCGCCATAGCTGTCAGCTCCCCATACGAATATTCGCGTCCCTCGCGCCCCCAAAACCGCCGACACTCCTGCACCAGCCACAATCCCATGATGTTTTTCAGCAGCCGAATCGTCCCGCCAATGCCGATCTCGTTGCTGAAATTAAACTCCATCGCCCGCGGATTGATCAATGGCGCGGGCAGTTCAGCGCCCATCAGCGACCAGGTGCCGGAAGAGATGTAGCACCAGTCTTCCCGCGGCCGATCCAGCGGAGCGGCCGCCACGGCGCTGGCGGTATCGTGCGCGGCCGGTGCGATCACCGCGATGGCGGGCGCGCCGCATTCCTCCGCGACATCTTTCGCCAGCATCCCGATCCGCGTCCCCGGCGGCACGATCGGCGCGAACAGATCCGTCGGCAATGAAAATTCATTCAGCAGGTCCAGCGCCCATGTCCTGGTCCGCGGATCGAGCATCTGCGTCGTCGATGCGATGGACAACTCTGACCGCTTTTCGCCGGTGAACAGGTAGTTGAACAGATCGGGAATCATCAGCAGCGTGCCGGCCGACTCCAGCAATTTCGGCTGGGTTTCCCGCAGCGCCAGCAGTTGAAACAGCGTGTTGAGCACCATCATCTGCACGCCCGTGCGCTGGAAGATGCGCTCGCGGGCGACGATGGCAAACGCCCGCGGCATAATCCCATCGGTTCGCCGGTCGCGATAATGCACCGGATTGGAAAGCAGATCGCCATCGCGGTTGAGCAACCCAAAATCCACCCCCCAGGTATCCACCCCGATCGACGCCACTTCCCCCCCGCCCGCGCCGGCGGCCTTGCGGACGGCAGTCTTCACCTCTTCCCACTGCCCCGGCAAATTCCAATGCAGCCGCCCCAGCATCCGCGCCGTCGGATTCAAAAACCGATGCACCTCCCGCAGCGCCAGCACCCCATCAGAAATAGTCCCCACCACCCCCCGCCCACTCTCCGCGCCGAGGTCCAGGGCAAGATAGCCAGCATCACTCATCGATCATCTCCGAGGGACTCGTGCGACGGTTGGAATCAGCGGAACAGTGGATTGTGCCCAAACCAGCCGACATCCGCGATGTTCTTCGCGAGCGCGAGCGACGCCACCACCACTACCGCCACAGCAAGAATGCGCCCCACCCCCGACGTCTGCCGCGCGTAGCCCCACCATGCCAATCCGGCGGTGGGTACAGTCGCAATGAAGCCCCAGATGTCAATGTACCCACAGATGCACATGAACGTCGGAATGGACACGGTTCCCCCAACTGCGGCCACGATTGACTGCCACGCCAACGTGAAATCTCGAGCCGGCTTAAGACCATAGTCCAGCACCGGTGTCGGGGCAGTTGATCGTTGCATGATGTGGCCAATAATAACACGATCGACTAGCCGCTCCTAACGCAGAATCGTGGGCCGCCGCTAGCTTGCGCCCTTGGCTGTGAAGAGGCAGCAGCAACGCCCGCCAAACTCCGCGTAATGCTCGATGGTAGTGTGGGCAGTTGTCACACCCCCAAGACCCCCGTAGCATCACATCGTGCAGCGCACCCGGATCAAGATCTGTGGCATTGCCCGCGTCGAGGACGCGGTGGCGGCCGCGCGCTTCGGGGCGGATGCCATCGGCATGGTCTTTCACCCCCCGGTGGCGCGGAACGTGCCCCTGGAGCGGGCGCGGCAGATCATGGCCGCCCTCCCCGCCTTCGTCACCCCTGTCGGGCTGTTTGTGGATGCTGAGACGCGCCTGATCCTGGAGATCTGCGAGGAGCTTCGCCTGCGCCACGTGCAACTGCACGGCCGGGAGACGCCGGAGCAGGTGGCCGAGCTGCGCGGCCTGGCGGTGATCAAGGCGCTGCCCGTCGATCCGGAGACATTCGCGGGTGAGTTGGCCAACTGGCGCGAGGCGATGGCATCGCCATCACTTAGTAATCTCAAGGCGTTGGTCCTGGAAACCGGCGGCACAAAGCAGGCCGGTGGCACCGGCATCGAAAACAACTGGGCCGTCATCGCCGAACATCAGCGCCGCGGCGACTTCGCCAGCCTGCCCCCCATCATCGCCGCCGGCGGCCTCAATCCGCACAACGTCGCACAGGTCGTGCGCGCGCTGAACCCCTGGGCCGTCGACGTCTCCAGCGGCGTCGAGAGCTTCCTGGGACACAAATCACCGGAAAAAATCGAAGCGTTCGTCAGCGCCGTGCGCGGCGCCGATGCCGGCGATAGTAGGGTCGCGGGCGCTGGCGCGAGTTGAACCCTCGCCACGCCATCACTTCTGCCCCGCCTGCACATCTTCCCTGGCGTCCGGATCATCGGTGCGATAGGGCTTGGGCACCAGCAGCAGCACCTTCTCGAATTTCTCCGCCACCCCGTCATCGGTCAAAAACGCGGCCCCCACGCTGGTCTTGGAATCGATTTCCGGCGACGGCGCCACGATCAGGAAATGGCCCAGCGGCACATCCGCCTTCAAGTTGACGTCGAAGATGCGCTCGGGGTAGACAAAGGCGATCGACATTTCGTCTTCCCGCGGCGTGTACTCGATGCGCTGCCGCGTCGAGCGCACCGTCGGGCATAGCGTGATCCGCACATCCCCCGCCCGCCGCGGCACCGGCCCAAACGCCAGGCCGAAAAAGTTTTCGCAGTGGTCGAACGTGCGCCCGCACAAGACATTCGAGCGGTCAAAGTAGAAAATATCCTGCGTCACCTGCTCCTTGCGCATCTGCAGCTCGATTCCCTTTTTTTCGCTGCCGATGAATTTGCTGCGCTGGGTCAGGCCGGGGTTCTTTTCCATCACCTGCTTGAAAAAATCCCACTCGCGGTTGTCCGCCACCCCCACGCGCACGCCGTTCTTGTACAGGCCATCATAGCTCGCGACGTCCACCGCGTGCTCGTCCACCCGCTTCCAGAATTCCTCATCCCGGCTCACGCTGCCCACCGGCACCGAAACACGATACACGTCCAGAAAAATCACCACCGGAACCGCCTGGGCTGCGTCCTTGGGATGATCGTCTTCGGGCACGGCCATCGCGGTGAGATGCGTCACGTCTCCCCCATCCGAAGCCTGCGTGGCCGGCGGCTTATAGGCGCAGCCCGCCACGAGAGCCGCCATTGCAGCACATGCAGTCATCGTCGCCGCCAACACCTTCATGCAACGTCCTTTGACAGACTGTTTCAAAAATCCTCTTCGGTGGGGCAGACATTCTTGTCTGCCACGGGACAATGCACTCATTGGCCCGTCCCTCTGCCGATTTCTGAAACAGTTTCTAATAACCGATTGTCATCCTGAGGTACTCCGAAGGATCTGGCAATGATTGAAGATCCAGCCAGATTCTTCGGAGTACCTCAGTCTCAGAATGACAGCAGGCGGCAGTCGCGGTCACTTGCCGCCCTCACGCGCCGGCGATCAACTCCATCAGCATGTCCAGCCCCGCATCCCAATCCGCCCTGCCAATACTGATCGGCGGCGCCAGGCGAATCACCTTCTGCGCCGTCAGGTTGATCACCAGCCCGCGCTCCAAAGCTCGTTCGACCAGCTTCTCCGGCGCGGCCTTCAACTCGATTCCCAACATCAGCCCCCGTCCGCGCACCTCCGCGACCTTCTCCCTGATCGCCGCCGCATCGCGCAGCCGGCCAATCGCGTGTTCCCCCAGCGTAGCGGCATTTTCCAGCAGTTTTTCCCGCTCGATCACGTCGAAAATCGTCCGCGTCACCGCCATGCAGATCGCGTTGCCGCCCAGCGTCGAACCGTGCTTGCCCGGCCCAAACAGCTCCGCCCACTGCGGCTTGGCGAACATGATTCCCACCGGCAACCCGCCGCCGGCCGCCTTTCCCAGCGTCATCACGTCCGGTTCCACCCCAAGATGCTGATGGGCAAACCAGCGCCCGGTGCGCCCGCAGCCGGTCCACACCTCGTCAAAAATTAACGTGAGCTGCCGCTGCGTGCACAGCTCGCGCACCCGCCTGGGATATTCCGGCGGGTAAAAATTGACCCCGCCTTCGCCCTGGATCGGCTCCATGAGGATGGCTGCGGTTTCCTCATCGACCGCCGCCAGCAGCGCATCGAAATTCCCCGGCTCCACCTGCACAAACCCCGGCACATCCGGGGCAAACCCCGTCCGCACCGCCGGATTTCCCGTGGCCGCGATCATCGCCAGCGTCCGGCCATGAAAACTTTTCTGCAGCGAAATGATCTTCCACCGCTTCTTCTCGCCGCCATAGAGCCGCGCCAGCTTACAGGCCGCCTCGTTGGCCTCCGCGCCGCTGTGACAGAAAAACGCCTGCCCGGCGAATGCAGTCTTGCTCAACCGCTCGGCCACCTCGATCTGCGGTTCGCTGTAGAACTGGTTCCCCACGTGCCACAGCTTGGCCGCCTGCTCGGCCGCGGCCGCCATCAGCGCCCGATGGCAATGCCCCAGAATCGCCCCGCCAAATCCGGCGAACAAATCCAAATAACGCTTCCCATCAGCATCCCACAGATGACACCCCTCCCCGCGCTCCATCACCACCGGCAGCCGCGCGTAGTTCTGCGTGAGCGCCCCCCTGCCCCGATCCAACCATTGCTGCATGTTCGCCATCGTGTTCTGTCCCTTTCGCCGAGGTTGCGTGACACTTCAGGAGGCCTTGCCTTGATTTGGTGGGGCAGACATTCTTGTCTGCCATGCCTGTTTAGCCTGCTCGCTTGCGAGCAGCGGTATTGCAGGCTGTATACTGAATTCTAAATAACCGTGCTCGATTCCGCGCCATTCATTGCCCATGCCTGTCATTCTGAGGTATTCCGAAGAATCTGGCTGGATCGACGTTCGGTGCCAGATCCTTCGGAGTACCTCAGGATAACAAATGGCGCTGGATTGCGCACGGCCATTTAGTGGGGCAGACATTCTTGTCTGTCATGGCTGGATGAGCGGCAGGTGTACTCACCT
>DAIOHQ010000054.1:0-22803 GCA_036744635.1 Tepidisphaeraceae bacterium
GGGGGGGCAGGGGGTGGGGGTCCTGCCACAATCGCCACAGTCGAGCGCTACACCCCCGGGCGGATTGATTATCAGATGGCAGTGACAATACTACCGCCCCATGTCAAAGAAGAACTACGCGCTGAAAAACTGCCGGATCGAAGTCATCGACGAAAAAGGCCGTTTTGTCGGCATCGGCAAGATCAGCATCGGCCGAACCGCCCTGCGCAGCGGCCGGCTCCCGATCACGGCCTATAGCGAAACCTTCACCGGCTACGAACTCATCGAGCAACGCCTGCTGGGCGTGGATGTTTCAGACAACGAGATTCGCGTGCGCACAGAGGCACGTTTCGCGCCCTCCCGCGTCAAGATGATGCGCGACCACAGTTTCGATCCCATCCACACCCTGCACGACTGGGATCGCCCGGAGTTGAAGACGGCGCTGCTCGACATCGTCTTCCGCCCGGCCAGCGAGACCATCGACGGGACAACGCTCGAAGGTTTTTCCTATCACTATGACTACCGCAGCACCGATGTCCCGATCTTCTATCTCTTCGAAAGCGCATCCTGGGAACTCGACGGCGATGCCGAAGGCGCTACCGTCATCAACCAGTCAGCCTGCTCGTCCCCAATGGTGACGTTCGCGCCGGACACGGCCTGGACCACCGAAGGCGTCATGCACTGGGACCCCAAGGCCGACAACCCCATCATGACCCACAACCTGCCGCGCTGGGCATCGCATCAGGCCTTCGACTTCCAGTACAAGGGCAACAAGACCCTCGTTGGACTCTTCGATCGGCTGGACCTCATCCGCACCGTCATCATGCGCGAGGCCGGCAAGCCGGAACTGAAATGCTTCGACAAGCACATTTTCGATCAGACGCTGCAGTACACCACGTCGGCCAAGAAAATTCTCCTGAATGTTGAGAAGAAAACCCCCACCGCCCAGAAAAACCTCTGGACGCGCATCTTCGATGAAGCCCACAACCGCGCCCGCGCCGAGGTGGGCTTGGCCGAAGAGCCGCTAATCCCGCGCGTCTATGGCGAATTTTTCCTGCCAACGCCGCGCTATGAGGATTATTACGTGCATCTGCTCCCGGTCGCGAAAAAGCTGGGCTTCAAAGCCGTCTATCTGCTCAACGTCAACAAGTGCGCCTTCTCCGAGCAAAGCCCGCACCGCACCTGGACCTGGAACACCTGCTGCGGCCACGAGTATGAGCCGGCCCCGATGTATGGCGGCACCGAAGGGCTCAAGACCATGATCGAGCAATTCAAAGAGGCCGGCATCCGCGTGAATTCCTGGACCAACAACGATCAGGCCCTGTCATCGCCGCTGAACAAACCCGAACGCAATGACGGCCGCGGATGGTACATCTACCTGGAGGATACGCGGCAGAAGTGGGGCGGGGCCTACATGGGCTGCATGAGCGTTTTCAATTTCAACAACGCCGATGCCCGCAATTATTGGATCAACGCCCTCAAGAAGATCAAGGCCGAGACCGGGCTGGACCAATATCATTTTGACAGCTTCTACAATCTCGCCTTCTTTCCCGTGAACTTCGATCATTCCCGGCCAACCACGCAGTGGCGAAGCCTGCTGGCCGCCTTCAAGGAACTGCAGGATGCCGGGATCAATTTCCTCATCGAATCGTTCGGCGCCTTCGGGATGCCGGCCCACGGATGCCCCACCAGCTACGGCGATGCCGACAAGCTCTTCGCGGCCTACAAGCTGCAGATCGCCCTGGGATACGCCACCATCGGCGGCGGCGAAGGCCAGAAGGTTCAGCACGATATCGACATGGTATATCGCTATTTCGCCCACATGGTTTCCCCCGGAGTGAACGTCACCCACGGCAAGCAGCGCCTCGATGAAATCTGGGATGACCGCCACATCCGCGCCCTGGCCGATTACAACGAAAACCGCCAGCACATGGCCAAGCGTTTCCTGCAGGAAGACGACCTCTCCGTCCTCTGGCACGATGCGAACGCCACCCGCGCCACCCTCTGGAACTTCGCCGACCGAGAACGAAAACTGTCCGGAAAGGTCCACGATCTATCCGCAGCCCAAGACCTCCCCCCCGCAAAGAAGTACCACCTGCAAGCCCGCCACACCTACGCCATCACCGCTGCGCCCCTGCCCACGACGGTGTGAAGAATCGGCTCTTTCACAATGGGACGTGCGTCGCCGTTTATGTGTAGTGCTACAATGTGCTTAGATATGTCGCCCGCGAATTACGCAGAAAATCACGCTCGACGAATTGACGAGGAACTCGTTGCGGTCGACTGCCTAAGGCACGTCCTCTCCACGCGTTGCGGTTGCAACGACGTGCGTCTCCATCGGGAGCACCGTGACCCGCCGGACTTCACCGTGACGATCGACGGTGAGCCCTTCCCAGCAGAGGTAACGAGCATTGGTTCGCACCAAGCGTATCGCGCACATTGCAACGAGCTTGCAACGGCCATCCACGATAGTTCAGATCGTCGTAGCGGAGTTGCTGGCGCCTACGTTCTAATCATTTCAGAAACTCCGCAGATTCCAAAGCCAAAGTCGACGTGCAGCCGTCGCCTTTTGGATGCTGCGCATGCATACATTGATAGCACGAGACATCAGGCGAGTGCTACTGAGACGCAACTTGCCAAGGACCAATGCGGCAGCATCAGCATTGCCAAATTCTCAGGGCATGGTTCGCGAGTCAGTGTACTATGGAGTCCTCCTGGAATGTGGGAAGGTGAAATTCAGGGTCGGATGGCGGCGTTGATTCAGCGGGCGGTCGACGTCAAGAGGGGCAGATTGATCAAAGCTGGGATCGCTCCTCAGAGCGCACTGCTGCTGTTATACGATGCGTTTGGATACGGTGAACCAACAGACGCCGCCGCTGCGATGCAGCAGGTGAAGGGATATGACTGGTTCCATTCGATTTTCTGGGCGGCCTCGTTTTCCGACCACAAGAATATCAGCTACCCGGACGAACCCGGACGAAACGGACTGTTCCTGTTTAGCATGGCACCATCTTGGAATCGTGTGAGTAGTCTGCCACCGGGAACCGGCGCATAACATGCCGTAGAGTGCTCGTAGCAACGGGCGCACATCGAACGAAAGCCTCCTGTCCGCCAGACAGGAAGGGAGGACACTGGCGCATTGCATCGTTCAGCATTTCCGAACTGCCGAATTCGCGTTTCCGGCCACGAAAACCTATTGCTTATCCATACCAAGGGAATTATATTCCGCATTCAATTCAGATGGGAAGGAGCTTCCATATGAGACTTTTCAAATTCGCCACAGCGACGGCGCATCTTGTGGCATTGGCCATCGTCGTAAGTGTTTGCCTTGCTGGTCCCGCGTCAGATGCGCAAACGACCGGCCCGTCGAGTCGGCCCATCGACGACGCCGCGCCTGCCGGAACTGTTGCGGAGGCAGAAAAGAATTTGGTCGACGCGCGCGCCGCAATCGATATGGCTCGCGATCAGTGCGTCAAGAAACTAGAGGTAAGCAAGGATTATCAGCAGTTGGCAGCAGATGCGGCCACGAAGGATACGGCACTGCAAGAGGCTCGCTCACACGGAACGCCTCAGGAACGGATCGATGCCAGCAGCGCTGCCAATAAGGCACGCCGACAGATGATCGAAGTGAAAGAGAGGGCATTGCGAACGGACACAGGGATTGCAAAGGCTAAGGCGGCGGAAACAGTAGCGGCAGCCACTGTGAGCGAATTGAAAGAGCGAGATAGGGCCGCGGCAGCGAAAGCCACGGCGGAGGCGGCGGCGAGAGACGCGGCAGCGGTGCGCGAAGCGAGGGCAAAGGCCGATGCCGATCAAGAACCGGCAGAAGGCGAAAACCCGAAAGAGGTGCCGCCGGGGGGCGACGAAACGACGCTCGCGTTGGTCAAGGCAGACCCGAAGAAGTACGTAGGAAAGGAATTCATCGTGCGCGGCGGAATTAAGACGGCCAACTATTACAATTATGGCTTCGAAGGCACACAAGATTTCTACTACTCAATTAGGTTTGGCGAAGTGGGCGATGGGCTTCGAATTAACGACACGATCCATGGATATCTCCCTAAGAAACTCGGCCAAGAATTTATGGAAACGACTGCCGCGCGCAATGGCAAGGGGCACTGGAAGTTCGTCCAACTAAAGGTAACACTCACGGCGGAGTGCTTTTCAAATGATGAGTGGCACGAACAAGTAAAGATTCTCGATTGGCAGTTTCTCAATCAAAAGCGAACCGGATGGACGCCTTGGTTAAGCCGGTAGCAGCAAGAATTCCAAGGGTGTCGGCAGCGCAGCCCAAGCGTGGCTTCTGCGAGGAAAGGGCTGCGGCGGAATAGCAGCGACCATTCCATCGCACTGAACACGGCGCCACGAATCGACACGCCTATGCGGGCAAAGTCCCAACCAAGCACAGGAAAAGACCCAGCGACAGGAGGGAAATACATTGTCCCCGCGTCGCCCTGCATTTTCCCGCCATCCCTTTCAACAGCGAACCCATGCCTGTCCCAATGGACCGCCGTCCCCTGCATCGTGACGCCATGCTCCAGACCAGCCCCCGCGCCAAAACATCTTTTTCCAGCGACATTAGATGGACTCCCGCCGCCAAATTTCCCGGCCAGATTTTTCTTGACTTTCCTCAAACAAAACCCTAACATACCCGAGAATCATCCATCCTCGGCCGTCCAAACCAAAGGGGGTTTCCAATGCCGCTGCCGACATCCCGAGTTTCCCGAGTTCGTCTCATCCCGCCCATGCCGCGCTCCCCATTCTGCACTTTGCACCCAGCACTCCGTTCATTTTCAATGTCCCACTCGCCAAAAATGTCCCACAGGCCACATTCTTCACAAGTGACCAAGGACAAAGGACTAATGACAATTCCATGTCCCACAATGTCGCAAAATGTCCCACATTTCATTTTCACTCTCCCCCAATCCCAAATCCAAGCTGCTTGTCGCTCGGCGGCAGCGCACTGGCGTTGAAACCCGCGGGCAGTATCATCGGCCTCCCTGAATCGCCAGCGATTCATTTTGAAAAATCAATCTTGAGGAGCTCCCATGCCAATCACCAACCGTTTGCGTTTTCTAACCCACTGTGCGATCTCGCTCGCCGCAATCCTTGCCGCCGGCACATCCGCCCCGGCCGCCGAGCTGTCGATCGCTTTGCCGCTTAACCGCACGGTCTATCAAACCAACGAGCAGATCGACGTTTCGGTGCTGCGAACCGATGCCCAGGCGCTGGCGGCGTCGCCGTTGACGCTCACGCTAAGCAGCCCCGAAGCCGGCAAGGCGACCTTTACCTTTGATGCCCCTGCCGCCGAAGCAGGGGGGGTGAAAGGCGCCGATGCCCGCGCCACCAGCCATCTCCACCTCGATGGCCGGCTGCTCCGTCCGGGGAAATATACGCTTGAAGTGACCGCCAACGATGCCGCCGCCAAAACCGAAATCGAAATCTGCACCCATGTCCGCTCCAGCTCGTTCAAGCTCTTCGAATGGGGCGGCGGCGGCACCGCCCGCGAGCAGGCGGCGATGGGTTCGCTCGGCTTCAATATGCTCTATTACAACGCCCTTACCCCCGACAGCGCCATCCGCGGCGGCCTGGACGTCATGCGCAATTGCACGATGGGCGGCGGCCATCAGATGGACTTGCGCCTGGAATGCGACTGGTCCGATCCCTACGTCCTGCTCGGCGGCGACGTGCGCTCGACCCGCCAGGCCTTCGAGGATCGCACCCGCCCCAACGCGACCGGCGTACACTTTTATGATGAACCCGGCCTGACCTGGCAGAAGCATCCGATCACCGGCGAGCAGGTGCCGTTCAATATTCCCTGGCAGGACCGTTCCTACAAGGCGGCGTTCGGCCAGGATGCTTTGCAGTACAATGACGTAAAACCCAGCGATGAGAACGCCGCCCAGCGCTGGATCAAAGATGGCCGCTTCAAAGAGCAGTACATGGAAGCCGCCTGGAAAATCACCGGCTACAACGTCGCGACTAGCGTTCCGGGATTCATGCCCGTGACCCAGACGGTCTACGGATGGTCGGCCTTCGGCGACGGCTATTACTTCAACATCGCCCGGCAACTTCCGGTAATTTCCGGCCACGGTGGATACGACGACTTCTGGCTCTACACCTACAACCCCTCGCTGTTCTTCGTCATGGGACGGGCCCGCGACCTGGACAAGCCGAATTGGTATCTGCCGTGCTGGTATCGCAGCACCCCCGCCGAGCGTTTTCGCGGCGAGCAGTATCTTTCCTTCATGCTCAATCTGCAGGGAATGGCCACCCCGCCGGACCTCACGGCACACAAGCCCGGTTCCCTTCCCCAGACCGAACAGGGCATCGTCGAATCCAATCTCCTGATGGCCCGGCTGGGAACCATTTTTGAAACCATGAAAGTCGCCCGCCCGCAGGTGGCGGTGCTCTATTCGCTGAGCGATGCCCTGCACGCGCAGGCGCAGGTCATGCTCATCAAGCGCGGCGAGGAGAATAATCAGTACACGCCGAGCAAGCAGCATGTCCAGCTTGCAGCTTTGTTCATGGCGATGAATGAAGTTCACATGCCGTTCTTCCCCATCGTGGAAGAGGATGTGCTCGATGGCACGCTGGCGGCCAATCACAAGGTGCTGGTGCTGACCGGCCTGCACTATCTCGATCCCAAGATCAAAGGCGTGCTGGAGGATTTCATCGCCCAGGGCGGGCAGATTCTGATGAGCGATGACGCCACGGTGGAGATAAAAGGGGCGCAGAAGTTTGGCGCCGTGCTCGGCCAGGACGCCGATCAGCGCACCGCGAAGTTTGCCGAATCCCTCAAGCAGCAGGCCGATGAGCTGTCCAAAGACAAGATTCGCGCTGAGCTGGCGCGGTTTGACACCAATGGCCAGTTGATCAAGGACAACGCCGCCGCCGCCAAGGCGCTGGCGGGCAAGCTGCAGGCCGCCGGCATCAAGCCGGACCTGGAATGCGATAATCCCGAGGTGTCCGTTTCCCGCCAGGGCAGCGGCGATATCGATTATTTCTTCGCCGTGAATACCGCCTGGGATGAGGCGGTAGGCTGGCGCTACGCCATGAAGCCGGTGACGGCCAAAGTCACCTTCGATGGCGAACGGCCGACCTACGATGCGGTCGTCGGCGGGGCGGTGGCGCTGCAGAATAATGCCGGCAGCTTCCGCTTCGGTCCCGGTCAGATGCGCGTTTTCGCCCGCACCGCCAGGCCCATCGGCGCCGTGCAGGTTTACGCCCCCAACCTCTATCGTGACTTCACCAACGTTACCGATCCGATCCACGTGGAACTGACCGCGACGCTGCTGGACAAGGCCAACGGCGTGCTGGCCGGCAATGCCCCGATGCGCGTGCAGCTCATCGACCCCACCGGCGCCAGCCGCTATGACCTGTTCCGCGCCACCGCCAACGGCGTGCTGCGGATGAACCTGCAGTTGGGCGCCACCGATCCCGCCGGCGATTACAAGGTGATCGTCACCGAACTGCTCGACAATCACGAAGCAACCGCCAGCTTCCATTATGCCCCTGCCGCCCAGTGCGGCGCCGCCGCCGGCGAAACCCACCGGGCCGTCCTCTTCCAGCAGGATCGCGACAATATCTTCCGCTTCTTCCGAACCTTCCGCTCGGCGACCATCGTCACCGGCAGCGGCGCATACGATGAGCCGGCCGCCAAGCGGCTGGTCGAGATCCTCAAACCCTGGAACGTAACCTGCGAGATCGTGAAAGCCGCGGACGTGAAGCCTCGCGAGGTTCCGGAGGAAGCGCTCAAGACCTGGGCCGGCGATTTCCCCGGCCGGCCCGATCCCGCCAAGCCCAGCCCGGTTATTTCCGGCTGGGATTTGAACGGCGCGGTCATCCTGCTGGGAACACCGGCCGACAACCAGGTCATCAAGTTCATCACCGACAACCACTGGCTCCCGTACATGCCCGTTGCGGATGTCTTCCCCGGTCGCGGCCGCGGATATCTGGCGTGGCAGCGCGATGGCGTCGGCCGCGAGCAGGAATCGGTCAGCCTGATCGCCGACGATGAAGCCGGCATGAACGAGGCCGTCGGCTCCCTCTACGAAATCGCGGTTGGAATGGACCCGCTGATGCGGCTAAATCCGCCGAAGACATCCACCATCGAGCGCGGCAAGGAAATGGTACCCGCCCCCGCGGCGCTCCCCGCCGCGGCAACAACCCAGCTTCCCGATCGGGTTGTCGCGCTGATTCCGACCGCCCAAGGCGCCATCGCCCTTTCGGCCGATGGCACGCTCACCAGCACAAATCCCGCCTGGTCAAAGGTGGTCCCCGGCGGCGAGACCTGGAAGGTAGACACCAGCGACGACGGCAAGGTGATCGCCATCGGGTCCGCCCAGCACCTGACCGCTTTTGACCAGACCGGAAAGCAGCTCGTCGATGTGAAGTCGACCGATGACGAGCATGCCCCGGTGATCACCGCCGTCGCCGTCAGCGCTGACGGATCGAAAATTGCCGCCGCCTGCAACAACGGCAAGGTGACGCTGGTCACCTCCGATGGCAAGCGGCAATGGACGGTTGGCGGCGTCACCGCCGAAGAGACGGCGAAATACGACCAGGCCGTCAAGGATTGGGAAAAGGTGCTTAGCACCTGGGACCAGGCGGCACACGATGAGCAGTTTGCCAAGGATAACGCCGCGTACGAGGCGGCCATGAAGGAGTTCCCCGATATCAAGAAGAAGGACCCCAAGGCCGAAGCGCCCAAAAAGCCCAACAAGGGCGCCTATAACAAGCCCGGCAAGCCGCGGGCACCGCTGTCGGATATGTTTGTGACACTGACCTTCAGCGCCGATGGCAGCACCATCATCGCGACCCCCGCCGCCAATTCCTATAACGCGACCGCCAATACCTATCGCACGATCGCCGCCGCCAGCGGTGAGATGGGCAAACCCACCGGAGGCGTGTCTGGATACATCCAACCGGTGCGGGCGGGAGCGAACCTGCTGCTGGGCGATGGCCGCGGCACCGTCTTCACCTATTCGCCGGCCGAGAGCAAAGTAACCGGCCATCTGACCTGGGTTCCGCCCGTGCCTCCCGCGCCGGTGGCGAAGGACCCCAAGGCGAAACCGGCCCCTGCTCCCAAGGTGATCGACCCGGCCATCACCGTGATCGTGCCGCTGCCCGATGGTGGCGCGTTGCTCGGCGATGAGGAATACAACATCGTGCGCCGAGTGAAGTCGCTCAACGGAAAATCCGACGAGCAGACCGCCTGGGAACACGAGCTTCCCGGCCACATCGTCAAGAAGATCGTGCCGTCGGCCAATAACGGCCCGATCGCCGTCGCCTACTGGGGCGGCTTGCTCGAAATGCTCGACCAGAACGGCAAGGTGATCTTTTCGCAGCTAATGCCCCAGGACATCACCGGCCTCGCCTTCTCCGACGGCTTGTTCGTCGGCCTGGCAAATGGGCAGGTGCTGAAGCTGGGCATGGCCAGTCATGAAGCGGCCAAATGACCGTCGGCCTCGCCAACGGAAAGGTACTGACGCTCGCGGTGAAATAATGTGACTGCGTTACCGGAGGGGGGCGGTGATGGTTGCGCATTCCGCTGGTTTATATTGTCACCTGATGCCGCTGGCACCAGCGGATCAGGACGTAGATCGCCCAGACGCGGGACCAGTACATGCCCGCCGCGCCCGATTGGTAGGCTTCCCACAGCCGCGCCACGGCGGGGGGATGGAGCCCGGCGGCGCGGACGGCCGATTCATCCAGCATCGTGTCGTGCATCGCCTGGCCGAGGCGCTGGCGAATCCATTTGTCGAAGGGCAGCACGAACCCGGACTTCGGCCGCTCGAACAGCGCCGGGTCCAGCCCTTCCAGCCCGATCATCCGCAGGAGCTGCTTGCGCCCCAGCGGCTGGAAGCGCAGCGCGTCGGGCAGACCCGCGACGGATTCGGTCAGCACGCTGTCCACCAGCGGAACCCGCAGTTCCAGCGAGACGGCCATCGAAGCGGCATCGGAATCGCGCAGCAGCCGCTCGCCCAAAAAGCAGCGCTGCTCAAGCACAGACAATGCCGCCAGCGGCGAGCGCCCTGCGATCTCCTCCCGCAGCCGCCTCAGCAGGGCCGCGGGCAAACCCAACGCGACGGCATCGTCCCCACCACCGTCCTTCGACATCAGCTCGTCTTGAAAATCCGGCAGAAACAGCGCATAAGCAAGTTGGTAGAGCGCCACCAGGTCATCCGCGTTTTGCAGCATATCGGGCAGCTTGGCCCAGCGCGTTTGCGGGCCGACGGCGCCGGCCGATCCGTGCATCAATCGCGACAGAAGCCGCGCGCCGGCGATGCGAACCCCGCGCGGAACAACGCCAAGCCTTCGGTCCCAGCGCTGCAGCTTCGGCAGAAACCGGAAGCTGGTGTAGCCGCCAAACAGCTCATCGCCGCCGGTGCCGACCAGTGCCACCGTCAGGCCCGCCTCGCGCACGGCGTGCGACATGTAGAACGAGTTCAGGCCGTCGAACGTGGGCTGGTCGAGCGTCTCCAGCGCCCGCTCAAGGTTTTCCACAAATCGTTCCTCGGTCAGGAGAATTTCAGTATGTTCGGTGCCGATGGCATCCGCGATGGCCCGCGCGTGCTGGCCTTCATTCAGCGACTGCTCTTCAAAGGCCAGGGTGAACGTCTTGATGCGGGCATCGGGAGAAACCTTCTGCGCCAGGTTGGCGACCGCGCTGGAATCCACGCCACTGGAAAGAAAAACTCCCAGCGGAACATCCGACACCAGGTGCAGGCGGATGCACTCGCGCAGCGTTTCACGGAATTCGGCCGCGGTGGTAGGGGGGGTGGGGCGGAGGGGGTGGGGCATTTTCCAGAAGATTTCGCTCGACGCCTCCCGGCCGGATGCGAAGATGCGAACTTCTCCTGGGAAAAGACTCCTGACCCCTTTTACGATTGTATGAGGGCCGGGGACGAATCCGTTCCATACAACCGAGGATACCGCCGCCGGGTCGAGCTTGCGCTCGATCAGATTCGACGCCAGCAGCGAGCGCACTTCCGAAGCGAACAGCAGCGACCAGTCGCCGGCCGGATCGGGATTCTGCGCGACATACAGCGGCTTGATCCCCAGCGGATCGCGGGCGAGGGTGAGCTGCCGCGACTTGTCATCCCACAGGGCGAAGGCAAACATGCCGCGAAGCTGCCGCAGCGCCGCCGGGCCTTTGCGTGCCAGCAGGCGCAGCATGACGGCGGTGTCGCCGGTGGAATCGAAATGCTCTCCTTCGGCCTGGAGCTGGCGGCGCAGCTCGCGAAAATTGTAAATCTCGCCGTTGAAGATGATGCACTGCCCGCTGGCCGGATCGACCATCGGCTGATCGGCGGCCGACGACAGATCGAGAATCGACAATCGCCGGTGGGCGAAGAGGCAGCCGTTGTTCTGCCCATCCGGCGCGCTGGTCCAGAAACCCGTCGAATCCGGGCCGCGATGGGCAATGGCCTGCTCCATCCGCGACAACGCAGAGCGGTTGGATTCGTTCAACTTTCCCACGATGCCGGCGATTCCGCACACGCAAGACTCCTTTCGGCGGCGGAATGTACCGCAAAGACCGCCGCCCGTCGCGGGGGCGATGAAACCTCTACCTCCCGGTGCGCTGCTTGCCCTACAATCGCGGCGATGTCGGAGACTTCTGAAATGTTGCCGGTGGCGGCGCCGGTCTTTGGCCGGCTGCTGCGGATGCTTCGTCCCTGGTGGGGCATCATTGTGTTCGCGCTGATCCTGCTGGCGATTTCCTCGCCGTGCGAGCTCTTCCCGGCCATCGTCTGGAAGTACGTCACCGACGACATCGTGCTGCAGAAGCACTCCTCGCCGGCGTTGCACGCATGGTTTTCTTTCGGAAGCCAGGTGGCCAGCCGATGGTGGCTGCTGGCCTGGTCGGTGACCTGGCTCTTCGTGGTCTATCTTTTCGGCGAGGTGCTGGGCACGTGGGAATCCTGGCTGCTGAACCGCGTGGCCCAGAAATTCATCCTCGGCTTCCGCAATCGCATCTATCACAAGCTGCAGAGCCAGAGCCTCAGCTACCTGCAGCGGCAGCGCACCGGCGATCTGATGAGCCGGGCAATGGGGGATGTCGATGAGCTGCAATCGTTCATCGTCAACGGCATCGACGTGATCGTCTCTGACGGCCTGCTCTGGGTCGCCACCGTCTGCATCGTGATGTACATGGACTGGCGGGTGGCCAGCGCATCGCTGGCCCCGCTGCTGCTGGTTTACTTCCTGCTGCGCTATTTCAACCAGCGCATCAAGCCGATCTACACCGCCGCCCGCGAGCGCCTCGGCGATGTCTCCACGCGCATTCAGGAGAATCTGTCCGGCGTGGTGGTGATCAAGATCTTCGGCCGGGAAAGGCAGGAGGCCCAGCGCTTTGAAAAGGCGACCGGGGACTACTACGACCAGCAGATCAAGGCGATCAACGCCCGCAGTCTCTTTTTTCCGTTCAGCCGCGTGGTGGGCTTTCTTTCCAACGTCTTCATGATCGGCGTCGGCGGGTATTTCATGTTGAAAGATGGCAGCTTCACGCCGGGCATGCTGGTGATGTTCCGAGCCTACTGGTGGCGGCTGTTCGGGCCGATCCAGACCCTGGCGCGGGTCAACGACATGGTGCAGCGCGCCTCCGCGGCCGGCAAACGCGTGTTTGAGGTGCTGGATGCCCCCGATGAGCTGCCCGATGCCGCGGATGCCAAACCCATGCCGGCCACCCGCGGCGAACTGCGGCTGGAAGACGTCTGGTTTTCCTACAACACCGACGTCGTCAATCGCGGCACGGGCGCCGCGCCCACGTCTGAGTCCCGCAAATCTCCGGATGTGCTTCGCAATGTTACTATCGAAATTCACCCCAACCAGACCGTCGCCCTCTGCGGCCCCAGCGGCTCGGGAAAATCGACGATCCTCAACCTCATCCTGCGTTTTTACGACCCGACGGCGGGGCGGGTGACGCTGGATGGAATCGATCTGCGCTCAATCCAGCGCGACAGCCTGCGCTCGCACTTCGCCCTGGTGCAGCAGGAGACATTCTTGTTCAACGATTCGATCCTCGACAACATCCGCTACGGCCACCCCGAGGCGACCATGGAGCAGGTGATCGCCGCCGCCAAGGCCGCCAACGCCCACGGCTTCATCACGGCGCTTACTCATGGATACGAAACCAAGGTCGGCGAGCGCGGCGTGCGCCTCAGCGGCGGCCAGAAGCAGCGCATCTCGATCGCCCGCGCATTCCTGGCCAACCCGCCGATTCTGCTGCTGGATGAGCCAACCAGTTCCGTGGAGCCGGATTCGGAAGCCGCCATCATCGCCGCCCTCGACCGCCTGATGACCGGCCGCACCACCGTCCTCACCAGCCATCGCCCCAGCCTCATCAATCAGGCCGATATCGTCTACGTCATCGAAGCCGGACAGGTCACCCAGCAAGGCTCACCCGACGCGCTGCGGCGCGAGCCGGGTTGGTTCCAGCGCTTCATCAAGTCCGCCGAAGGCGCTGTGATTGTGGACGAAGAGGACTCGATGATCGAGCAATAAGTTCTGGGCTATATGGCGACCGTTTGGCCATTGAGAGCAGTCACTTGTGCGGTTCTCTCTGCAGCATCGTCAATAGCTCTTCCGGCGATGCCACCCGTAAATCAAAGAATCTCTTTCGGAAATCGCTTGACCACGGTTTTGCGAAGTCATTCATGCCAAGCAGATGACGATCGCGGCTGACGATCAGTTTGGTCTGAGTGAACACGGCCAGATCGAGGTAATGAGAATCATCCGGGTCGACCGGATGATCAAAGACGTGAGGAACGTCATCGATCCACGTTGCGGTAATCAATAGGTTGGCAGTCAGACGCTCTACCTTTGCAGCGGAAACGCCAAGCTTGGCGGGGGTTGGCCTGTCGGGCATCTGCTGAAGTTCATCGAGGATATATCGAGTGAAAAATAGCTGAATGTGGCGGTCCAGGGCGAGTTGTACACAGGCTCCCGCCGGCCCTGCCGGATTCATGAGGGCTTGGACAAATACATTGCAGTCGAAAATGGCCTGCGGCGGAGAGTCACTCACGGAAAACGGTCCCATGCCGGGCGCTGCGGGCGGCGTGTTTCTCTTCTTCCAGCCGAAGGGCGAGCTGTTCCTCGGTCATGCCGCTCTCGACAAAGCGTTGGAGCGAGTCGCCGCTGATTTGAAGCAGGCTCTCAGGCTGGCGGAGAGTCTCCTCCAGCAAACGTGCGGCATAGGTGGTGGCATCGACGCCGGCAGCGCGGGCGCGGTCTTTGAGCCGGACTTCGGCGTCGGGCGAAAGTGGAACGGCAAGAGTCATGGTTTGCTTGTCAGAGCGCATACAGTCTATCGGCTTCTTCGGTTGGGCCTCAAGGGCGAATCAGCAAATTCCGCGCATAAAGAAGCCGCGGACGGGGAGATCCGCGGCTTTAACCCGGGGCAAGCCCGGGATGTCCGGGAGGGGGGATCCGGACAGAGGATAAAATGTCGGGGGTTGAAGAAGGAGGGGGGGAACCTTCTTCGGGGGATACCCCCGACAAAAAAAGCTTCGGCGCCTGTTCAGCGACGAAGCCCTCTTGGCTCGGTCAATTCCCTGACGTTCATCGGCAAGGAACAACATTCACTACTATGGCAGAATAATATCGACCCTTTTCAGAAAATCAAGCGAATTGTTCATAAAAAAATATTTTCCTGAAACATTTCCGCAACTCAAGCGTTGAGCGTCACTTTGGATAGTCCGGCTGCTGTTGCCAATCCAGTTCCACGCTCCCGGGAATGCCATGATATTCGCGCGGGAAGACGTAGTCTTTTCGCAGCGGGAAACCTTCCCAATCATCCGCGCACAAAATGCGCCGCAGGTCGGGGTGGCCATCGAAAATAATTCCGAACATGTCGTAAGCTTCGCGCTCGTTCCAGTCGGCCGCCGCCCACAGATCCACCACCGTCGGCACGTGGGCATCCTCGCGCGAGCAATACACTTTCACCGCCAGGCGATGGCGCAGCTCGAAGCTCCAGAGGTCGTACACCACGCACATCTTGTCATCCGCCACGTAATCGACGCCGGAAAGGTTCTGCAGCCAATCCAACTGAAGCTCCGGATCGCGGCGAAGGAACTCGGCGATGTCGCGCCAGTCTCCTGCGTTCACATGAATGCGCGGATGCTTGTCATCCGGAAATGATGCAAGAATCCGGGCACCAAATCGTTCGGAAAGCTTCGAGGCGATCTGCTGGTTGTTCATAGGCATCCTGGTCGAAAGCGCGAGTATAGATGATCGACCCGCGGGGCACAAATCGGTAGTGGGTCAGTTTGGGTGGCACAGGTCGGCGTACTCGCAGACCTGTGTCTTACTGCGTCGCTACGCGGCACAGGTCTCGGAGTACCGCGACCTGTGGCACCCGGAAATTTCAAATTGACCCATTGCCCACAAATCGCCCGCTCAGGTGATCCGCGCGACGATCATGGTGACATCATCGGTGCGCTTGGTCATGCCGACGAACTTGCGGACTTCCCAGAGGATGCTGTCGGCGACGGTCTGCGCGGTGGCGCCGGCGATGGCGCCGCCGGCCTGGTACGCCTGCACGACGCGTTGGCGGCCGAAGGTTTCCTGCTGGAAATTCATCGCGTCCGGCAGCCCATCCGTGTACATGAGGATGAGATCTCCCCTCTGCAGGTCGATGACCGATTGCTTGTAGTTTTCATCCGGCTCGACACCCAGCACCATATTTTCGCTGGTCAGCTCGATGATCCTTCCCTTGCGCAGCACCAGCGCCGGGGGATGGCCCGCATTGCAGTAGGTGAGACGGCGGTTGCGGGCATCGATGACCCCATAAATCAACGTGACGAATTCGCTGGGCTTGGTGTCGCGGCAGAGCATCAGGTTGATGCGCCGCATGATTTCATAAAGGTAAAACAGATAATCCACTTCAGCGCGAAGGAATGCCCGCACGCTGGCCATGATCAGGCTGGCCGGAACGCCCTTGCCGCTGACATCCGCCACCACCAGTCCGACGTTGTCGTCCGCAAGCTGGATGAAGTCGTAAAAATCGCCGCCGAGATCGAACGATGGGACGTAGACCGCCGCCAGCTCGACTCCCGGCACCACCGGATATTGCTGGGGAAGCATGCGCTGCTGCACATCCGCCGCCATCCGCACCTGGCGCTCCAGCGCCTCGCTGGCGATGGCTTCGCTGATCAGGCGGGTGTTTTCGATGGCGGCCGCCGCCTGCGCGGCCACCGCCTTCAGCAGGTCGATTTGAAACGGCGGAAAGGTCTGCTCCTGCGCGGTGTAAACCCGAAGCACTCCGATAGCTTTGCCCTTGTAGCGCATTCCCACCGACAGCATCGAGACGATTCCTTCGCGCGTCGATTCCTGGGGATATTGGACGCGCGGGTCCTTCGACATGTTGCGGACGTACTCGAAGCCGGCCGGGGAGAGGGCCAGACGGTCGATCTCGGCTTTGCTCATGCGAATCGGTCCCTTGGCCAGATAGGCCGCCGAGAGGTTGTGGACGGCCTTGATGACCAGCTCATCGTGTTCGCGATCCACCAGGCGAATCGAGGCCGCCTTCACCTGCATCAGCTCACAGACGATCTGCACGGTGCGTTTGAGCACATCGTTCAGATCCCGCGCCTCGGCCAGCAGCATTGTGACATTGTAAACCGCCGTCAGCTCGGCGATGCGCTGGCGAAGCTGAAACTCCTGATAGCACAGCCGGGCAATGGCGTTGGCAAGCAAGAAGAGGAACTGAATCGCGGCCGGCTTGTTGTTTTTTGAGCGCAGCAGCGAAGTCACCAGCGATTTCATCTGCTTGAAATCCAGGCCATATTTTTCGGCGAGCTGCTTGAGCTTTGTCTCATCGGCGGCGGCGGCGGCGGCTCCGGTGCCGTTGGCGCTCATGCGCAGGGTGCCGAGCCGCTGGTTGTTGACGATGATGGGAGCGACGTATTCAGCACCCTCCTTCTGCGGACCGGCCTGCACGGCATCGGCGGCGGCGATGTCATTCTGTCGCTTGAGGAAGTCGCTGGTGGGATTCGGCTGGGTCAACACGTTGCCCGCGGCGTCGGTTATGGTCGCCTTGACGTTGGCAACGGCCGCGAAGCTGTCCTGGATCTCCTGGAGGGTGGGGAGGTCCATGAAGTCGGTCAGCCGCAATTTATCGAAAACGAACTCGGGCATCAGCGAGTCCAAGGTAAAAGCAGATTGCCCAAATTGAAAGCGGCGGAGCGAAGAAAATACCATTCGCTTACCCGTCGGGGCGATAATTGCAGGCAGGAGCGTAGGTTGGGATAATCAATGGCGAATCATAGGCAATAAACGCGCGTTTGGGGCGTTTAAGGGAAGACGGCCGGCATGAACGTGATGGCAGCGGACAAATCCGGGAGCACGGCGGCGCCGGTCGTGAGCGATGAGGTGCTGGTAGAGCGGCTGCGCATCGGCGAGGCCGCGGCCGGAGAGGAACTGGTGCGGCGGTATTATCAGCCGCTGATGCGCTACCTGCAGCGTCTGGGACGTGCCGACCACATCGCCGAGGAGTTGCACCAGCAGACCTGGTTGAGCGTGCTGGATCACCTGGAGAAGTTTGACGCCCGGAACAGCAGCGGCGGATTCAAGGCCTGGGTGTTTCGGATCGCCACGAACAAGGCCAACGACCACTGGCGCTCCGCCGGCCGGGAAAGGGAAGCCAAGAAAGGGTTGCGGCTGGTGACGGACGAGATGTTACCGGACGCCAGCCAGCGCATGAATGCGACAGAGCAGCAGCGGCGATTGACGCTGGCGATCGAGAAATTGCCGGACAATCAGAAGCAGGTGGTGATGCTGCGGTACTATGGTAATTTGAAGTTCACCGAGATCGCCGCCATGCTGGGCTGCCCATTAAATACTGCACTGGGAAGAATGCACAAGGCGATGTTGAAATTGCGCGAAGTGATGGCGGATGCATAGGATGATCGGGGTGACGGCCGCAGCTCAGAATGAGAGAAGGTGAGTGATGGCGAGTTTGCTGCAACAGCTAGAAAACAATGAGGCCATTCTGCTGATGTATCTGGCCGGGGAACTCTGCGCTGAGGATCGGGCGGAAGTCGAGCAGATGCTGGCCGGGGATGCGGGGCTGCGCGCCGCGCTGGCGGAGCTCGATAGATTGCAGGCGAGCTTCAATGGTTCGATGAGCAAATTGGATCGCGAGCCGCTGCCGGTGCCGGAGCAGGTGGGGGTGCGGCTGGTTGGCCGCGCCATGCGGCAGTGGCAGGCGGAGCAGTTGGCGCGGCGGCCGGCTTTGGTCGAAGAAAAATCGGGGTTGCGCTATCCCTGGTGGGTTTATCCGACGGCATCGGCGGCGGCGATTTTGCTGGCGTTCATCGTCTGGTGGGGCATGAAGACCGACGTTCCGGAGAATCTGGTCATCGTTCCGACCACGCAGCCATGGCAGTCGGAGCTGCCGTTGACGAGCGATCCCGATCCGCTGCGGATGCAGCCGTCGGCGTCGGAAGTGCGGCTGCGCGAGACCGAGAAGGATCTGGCGGCGCTGTATGCGAGTGCGGATTTGTCGCCGCGTATGCCGATCGGCGATGCGGAAGATGTGGTGCAACCATGAAATGTCTGGCGACGATATTGGCGGGCGTTTTGTTGTGGCCGGCGACAGGCCGGTGCGAACGGCCGGGAACAACTCAGCCGTCGGTCAGGCCTGGCATGGAGATGCGCGGGGATATGCGCGGGCGCGGGTTCGGCCGCGGCCCCGGACGCGGCGGTGAGGTCATGCCGCCCGAAGCGTGGCAGGACGTGCATGACTTCATGCAGGACCACTCGAAGAACCGCCTGGGATTTGTCGAGAAGCTGCCGAATGGCTCGTTCAAGGAGCATCTGCAGCACATGCTCTGGCAGCGGTTCAAGGCGCTGCAGAGCGCTGAGGGCGATACCGAACTGCACGATGTGATGGTGAAGCGCATCGACGTGGAAGATGATGTGTGGGGACTGGCGATGAAGCTGCGGGAAGCGCCATCGGCCGGCGTGGAGCAAGTCCGTTCAGAGTTGCACGACAAGGTTGTGGACCTGGTGGAGATTGGCCTGGAGGAGCGGCAAAAGCGCTTGGAAAAGATTGAAAAGGCCATTGAGCTGGAGAAGGCGGCGATCGAGAGGGACAGGAAGGACAAGGAAGGGCTGATCGCGGCGACGGAAAGGAATTGGGAGATGGAAGTCGACAAGCGTCCCAGTTTCGACCTGAACGACAAGAACGACCATGGCGGCAAGGGGTCCAAGAGCGCCCCCAAGATGGGGTTGCACCGCGACGATTAGTTTTTTTTCACTGGCGTTGGCAGTCGCCGAGCGCGGCCCTGCATTGAAAAATGTGCGCAGAAAAAAGGGTCGTCCCCTCCGAGACGACCCTTTGCGCATCCATGCTTTTTGCTGCGAATCAGTAGACGACGGCGAGGGCATCCTCGATCGCTTCGATCACCTGCCGCACGTGGAACGGCTTGCGCAGGAAGCTGTCGAAGCCGATGGCGGTGAGGCCTTTGGCATCCTCGTCGGTCATCTTGCCGCTCATGGCGATGACCTTGGTGAGCTGCAGGTCCTGGTTGTTCTTGACCTGGCGGCAGATCTCGCGGCCGTCGATGTCAGACAGGTGCATGTCCAGCAGGATCACGTGCGGGCGATATTTCTCGGCGATGACGCCGGCGGCGAAACCGCTCTTGGCGACTTCGACCTCGTACTTGGCCTCATCCTCGAGAATCTTCTCGAGCACCTCAACGATGTCCTGTTCGCCGTCGACGATCAGGATGCGCGAGGAGCCGGTCATCAGCCCGTTGAGCGGCATTCCGTGCTGCTTCATGAAGCGGATGAGCTGATTGAGCGGAATGCGCCGATCCTTGCTGCCGGGAATGCGGTAGCCGTGCAGGGCGCCCGAATCAAACCATTTGCTGACGGTCCGCGGGGCGACGTTGCAGATCTTGGCGACCTCGCCCGTCGTGAGAACGTCTTTCGTCTTCGTGCCAGTCATACATTTTCTCCTCTAAAGCCGATGCAAGCGTGCGGATGAACATCGCGCACAGGCGTTGCATTTGCACCACTCCTGTCAGTTCGCTGGCGAGTTGCGTCTGACACTTTTAATATCGACTTGCGGCGGAGAAGCTTTAGATGGCGTGCGCTGTTTTTGCCGCGCCGGCCGGAAGCGCTGGCAGAATCGATGTTATCAGACGTTCGGAGCGCGCCATTTGTGGCAAGAGCTCAAACAACGTGGCCGCTGTCACTGTGCGGATGCTCCAAATCCCGATGTGTTTACGGCTCATCCGCGAATCGTACCGCGTAGGATTTCTTTCCGGACCATCCGGAAATTCATCGGTCCTGTTTTGGCGTCGGCGCCGGCAATGGAAATTTGAGGCGGAAGGTCGAGCCTTGGCCGGGGGCACTGGTCACCTCAATGCCGCCGGCATGCTGCTGGACGATGTGCTTGACGATCGACAGGCCCAGGCCGGTGCCGCCCATCTCGCGCGAGCGCGAGCGGTCCACGCGGTAGAAGCGTTCGAAGATGCGCGGGATGTCTTCCTTGGGGATGCCAATGCCGTTGTCGCTGACCTCGACGATGATCCCATCCGGCTGTCGGCGGACGATGATGGTGATCCGGCCGCGCTCGGGGGTGTACTTGATGGCATTTTCGAGGAGGTTGGCAACCGCGCGCTCGAGATAGTCGGCGTTTCCCATGATCGGCGGCACATCCGCCTCGGTTTCGACGGCCAGCGTCTGCTGCTTTTTCGTGGCGGCCGGTCCCAGCATTTCCGCCACGCGCCCGGCCGTGGCCGCGAGGTCGACGGCCTCCGGCGTCATCAGCCGCGGCTGGCTTTCCAGCCGGGAAAGCTGCAACAGATCGGCCACCAGGTTGGTGAGTTGGTCGGTATGCTTGAGGATGGTCTTGAGATACTGCTGGGTCTTGGCCGGATCGTTCGCTCCGCCGTCGGCAAGCGTTTCGACAAAGCCTTTGATCACGCTCAGCGGCGTGCGCAGCTCGTGCGAGACGTTGGCCACGAATTCCTTGCGCAACTCTTCATAGCGGCGCGGCTCGGTGACGTCATGGGCGACGATGATTAGGCCTTGGGCCATGCCCTGCGCCGGGAAACGAGTTGCGGTGACCTGCACGTGGCGCGACGGTTCGGGGCTCATCGCAAAGACCTTGGTCTGGCCGCTTTCCAGTACTTCGTTGGCCGCCTTCAGCAGGGCCGGTTGCCGCGTGACTTCCCAAAGATGGCGGCCGCCGGCCGGCATGGCCACGCCGATCAGCATCACCGCCGCGTCATTCACCAGCACGATCTGCTGCTGGGCATCGGTGGCGATGACGCCTTCGCTCATGCTGGTGAGGATGGTCAGCAGCTCGGATTTGTCCTTGGCCATCTGCTGGATCAGTTGGCCGAGGGATTCGGCCATGCGATTGAGCGATGCGCCGAGCGTGCCGATTTCGCCCTTCTGATGGTCATGAATGCGGCGGCGCAGGTCGCCGTGCGAGATCGAGTCGGCCATCGCCGTCAATTCGACCAGCGGCGCGGTCAGGCGGCGGGCCAGGTAGTAGCTGATGACGGCGGCGGCCGCCATTGCCAGCAGCGCCACCGCGGCCAGCACGGCATAGAGGACGTTGAGGTGATGATTGAGCGCATCCAGATGCACCGAAAGCCGCACGAAATATCGTCCCGCGGTGGTATCAACCCGTCGGGCGTAGTACATCAAGTCCCGTTCCAGCGTGTGGCTGGCGCGGCGGCTGCTGCCTTCGCCGCTGATGGCCGCTTCGAGAATTTCCGGGCGGGTGCGGTGGTTTTCCATGCCGGCCGGGTCGGATTCGTTGTCGGCGATGACCACGCCGTCGGCCTTGATGAGCGTGACGCGGCACGCGCAGCTCTGGCCGATCTGCTCAGTCATCTCCTCGATATTTTTTTCGCCGCCAGCCGCCAGCGCATCCTGCACGCGGTCGGCGGCCAGGCGGGTCTCGTGCCCCAATGCCGTCTGCGTGCTGTCAAGATAGGTGTCGCGCACGCGCCAGGCGCCAAAGTAACCCACGACGCCGGTGGTAAGGCAGATCAGAGCGAGGAATGGAAGAAACAGTCGGCGAAAGAAGGGGCTGGCAAGCAAGTGCGAATGTCCTTCTGCGCGGGTGGAGGAACGCTTCCCGTGGCGTGAGGCAGTTTATCGCCGGCAGGGTGAGGATCAAACCGTGGTTGGCAAATCGACCTTCTTGATCCCGCCGTGGCGCACGTCGCGCCCCTGGATCCAGTAGATCACTTCCTCGGCGATATTGGTGGCATGATCGCCGATGCGCTCGAGATTGCGCGCGATCAGGATGAGCGACAGCGCGCGCTGAATCGTGCCCGGGTCGGCCATCATGAACGTCAGCAGGGTGCGGAAGATCTGGTCGCGGAAATCATCGACCTTCTCTTCGATTTCCAGCACGCTTTCGGCGGCGCGGACGTCACGGTTTATCATGGCCGACATGCTGTCGCGCACCATGCGCTGGGCCAGCTCGGCCATTGTCGGCAGGCTGACGATCGGCTTGAGCGGCGGCGCCTCCAAGACGTATTTGGTGTTCTGACAGACATTGATGGCCAGATCGCCGATGCGTTCGAGTTCGCCGCCGATGCGCGATGCCATGAACAAAAAGCGCACGTCGGAGGCCACCGGCTGCTGCAGGGCGGTCAGCTTGACGGCCGCGTCATCGACTTCAACCTGCAGCGTATTCAGCTCGCGCTCCTGGCTGAAGACGTCGGCGGCGAGTCCTTCGTTGCGTTCCATCAGGCCGCGGATGGCGGTTTGAATCATGTGCTCGGCCACGCTCCCCATCAGCACGACCTTGCGGAGCAGGAGTTGGAGTTGTTCATCGAAGTGGCGCAT
>DAIOHQ010000055.1:0-22744 GCA_036744635.1 Tepidisphaeraceae bacterium
GCATATTCCCACAGGCGCGAGATCGGAAAGCTGTCTCGATGGCGCAGCGGGATCGGCAGGTAATAATGGCAGATGAGCAGATCAACCAGACAGGCGCCGACGCTGGCAAGGATGGCGCCGGGAATCGACATGCCCAGGCTTACCAGCAGCAGCACCAGCGCCAGCCGGGCAATCCACCGCCCCACCGTGCCGAGGGCGCGCTGGTGGAATTTGCCTATCCCCATCAGCAC
This sequence comes from Tepidisphaeraceae bacterium, assembly GCA_036744635.1. Taxonomy (GTDB): domain Bacteria; phylum Planctomycetota; class Phycisphaerae; order Tepidisphaerales; family Tepidisphaeraceae; genus DAIOHQ01. Next base: position 231 of record DAIOHQ010000055.1, read on the forward strand.
GTCGCGATGGGCCTGGGCGAGGCTGAACAACGGGATTTCCAGGGCATATATTCGCAGGCAGAGCGTCAAGGCCGGCTTGTCCATGGCTTTGGCTATGCGGGAGGCGAGCAGCATCACCGCCAGCATGGCGACCGTCGAGCAGATGAGGTGCAGGCGCATGGTGGTGCGCGCCACCGGCCGCCAGTCTTCGCAGTCGGCGACAGCGCGGATGGTGGCGCGGGAGAAAACCGCCATCAGCGACCACTCGATCCATGCAATGATGGTAAATGCGATGAAAAAGAGGCCGTAGCCGGTGGGACCGAACTTGCGGGTGAGAAAGCTCTGGATGATCAGCCCGGTCGGGAAAATCAGCGCCTCGGCGAGGAACACGCGCAGCGTGCCGTCGATGGCGTGTCGGGCGGATGCGGGAGGGGCAGCAGGGTTCATCCGGCAAGCTCCACAGCGCGGTCGGATGCGCAAAGATGATTGATCCGGCCCATCTCGAAGCGGGCGTAGGTCTTCTCGACATTGCCCGCACCCAGCAGATATCCGGCCATCTCGCCCAGATTGGTCCAGCTCAGCAGCGTCCGGGGATTGGCGTTGGCGATGACCGGCGCGGCCGCGGAAATCGCCGGATCGGCAAAGCTGTCGAGCAGCGCCTGCGCCCAGGCCGGCTCCGGATAGCAATGATCCTCGGCGAATGCGACGATCGGCGCTGAGGCCTGGCGCACCGCGGCAACTTTTGGCGAGGCGACGGCGGTGATCGAACCGAACTCAATCACCTTGACGGCGGCGAAACCGGCCAGTTCATCGTCGCACAGGCCGAGTGTTGCGCGGGATGGCGCCACCAGGATCAGTTCGATGCGGCCGCACGCCGACTGGGCGCGCAAGAAGCGCACCGCCTTGCGGATCAGTGCAAAGCTGTCAGGCGTCACCAGGACGACTGAAAGCGCGGGCGCGGCATCCTTGTCGGTAGCCAATTCCATAGCTCCTCTCTGCAAACTTTATCGGCTGTCAGACGCGGTGGCGTTAGCAGTGGAACAGGGAGGGTGCGTGACATTTTAGGCGGATTGGGAAAATATGGCTGGATTCGGGCAGGTGAGTACACCTACCGCTCATCCAGCCATGACAGACAAGAATGTCTGCCCCACCAAGATTGAGTACACCTACCACTCATCCAGCCATGACAGACAGGAATGTCTGCCCCACCAAAGCAAGGTGACAGCGCCTTCAAACCGTTTGCGGCGATCGTGGCTGCATTGCACCCGCGCCGAAAACGACATTGAATGTCTCGGGCCAACTGGAGACGGTGTCGGCTTCCATATAGCAGACGCTGAAGGCGCGGCGGGGAGTGTCGGTCTTGTTCACATCCGATGAGTGCAGCAGGTGGTTGTGCAGCAGCGCCACCTCACCAGCGGCCAGCTCCAGGTATTGAACCTTATCGGGTGTCGCCTGCGCCTTGGCCTGCTGGGCGGTCAGAAAACCGGAGGCGTGGGCGGGGTTGATCAAGCCGATGCGATGGCTGGCGGGCACGATCTGCACGCAGCCGTTGGCCTTGGTGGCCGGATCGAGCGCCGTCCAGAGGGTGATAAGCGGGTCCTTGGACAGATTCGCCCAGCGGTCCTGGTGCCAGGGGAGAAAGGTTCCCTTGTGCGCAGGCTTGTTCATGAACATCGCCCGGAAGCAGGCGATCGGCGTGCTTGGTCCGTACACGCGGGCGCAGATCTCGCGGAAAATCGGCCGCTGCATGTATTCCAGAAAAAGCGGTTCGAATTCCAGGTCCTGAATCTTGCGATAATCGAGGCGGGCGCCTTTGTGGCCTTTGCTCATGGCGCCGGCGTCTTCGTATTTTCCGGTGTCGCTGTCGAGCTGCATCAGCACGCGATCGTATGGCAGATCGGCCTGGCCGAGCATGATTTCGTCAATGCGCCGCTGTAGCGCTGACAGGTCAGCATCGCTCAGCAGCTTGCCGAGGCGCAGATAGCCTTCACGGTCGTATTGTTGCCATTGCTGTTCGGTGATCATAATTCCTCGTTTGTCAGCGGTATTCTAGCGAATCGTTCATCATTGTCATCAGTTCGGATAGCGTCGCGGGCAATCGTGCAGACAGGATCGATGCCCGTCGTTAACTTGGTGGGGCGGACATTCCTGTCTGCCGTGGCCGGAGGAGTGGTGGATCTACTCATCCGCCCGAGTCTGGCCACACTTGGCGTGGCCTCGAAGATACGGCTGGATTCGGACAGGTGAGTACACCCGCCACTCATCCAGCCGTGGCAGACAAGAATGTCTGCCCCACCAAAGACAGAAGGAGACTGCCGTGAAAGAGACATTTTCCCTGGGGTTTGATTTCGGCACCGAATCGGTGCGCGTGCTGGTGGTGAACATTCGCGATGGCAGAATCGCGGGGCAGGCGGTGGAAGCATACGCGCATGGCGTTATCGATACTGCCCTGCCCGGATCCAGCGCAAACCTTCCGCCCGACTATGCGCTGCAGGATCCCGATGACTGGCTGAGCAGTCTTGGGTTGGCCTGCAAGGCGGCGCTCGCCAAAGCGGGAGTGTCTCCCGAGCAGGTTGTGGGAATCGGCGTGGACTTCACGAGCTGCACCATGCTGCCGGCACTGGCGGATGGCACGCCGCTGTGCCGGGTCGAGGAATTCCGCAAAGTCCCGCTGGCCTGGCCGAAGCTGTGGAAGCACCACGGCGCCAAGGCCGAGACCGATCGCATCAATGAAGTGGCGCGGCAGCGCAATGAGCCGTGGCTGAAGCGCTACGGCGGCATCATCGGCATCGAGTGGTTTTTCCCCAAGGTGCTGGAGACGCTCAACCACGCGCCGCGGGCGTATCAGGCGGCCGAGGTCTGGCTGGAGGCGGGCGATTGGCTGGTCTGGCAGCTCACCGATGGATTTTATCCGAAATGTTCACCGCAGCGGCTGGTGCGATCGACCTGCCAGGCGGGATATAAGGCGATGTGGAACCGGACCACCGGCTATCCGTCGCGCGAGTATTTCGCGGCCGTGCATCCGGGCATGGCGGATGTGCTGGAAAAGATGCCGGGGACGCTGATGGCGCCGGGGCAACGCGCGGGAGTGCTCGCCACCGCGCCGGCGGAGGCGATGGGATTGAAGCCCGGCACACCCGTGTCGGCCGCGATCATCGACGCCCACGCCGGCGTTCCCGGAGCGGGCGTGGCCGCGCCTTCTACGATGGTTCTGGTGATGGGCACCAGTTCCTGCCACATGATGAACTCGCGGGTTGAGCAGCTCGTGCCCGGAATCGCCGGCGTGGTGGAAGAGGGAATTCTGCCGGAATATTTCGGCTATGAGACCGGCCAGGCCAGCGTCGGCGATGCCTTCGCGTGGGCGGCCAAGACGCTGGGATTATCGCACGCGGAGCTCAACCAGCGGGCGGCCAAGCTGCCGCCAGGCAGCGGCGGCGTGATCGCGCTGGACTGGCTCAACGGCTGCCGCACCCCGCTGATGGACGGCCGGCTGTCGGGTGTGTTCGCGGGGATCACGTTGAACACCAGGCCCGAGCAGCTCTATCGCGCCCTGCTCGAGGCGACGGCGTTCGGCGTGCGCTGGATCGTCGAGACCCTGCGCGATGGCGGCGTGCCGGTGCGGAGATTCGTCGCTTCCGGCGGGCTGCCGGCCAAGTCGCCGCTGCTAATGCAGATTTATGCCGATGTACTGGATGAGAAGATCGCGCTGGCGGAGTCGGACCAATCGGTGGCGCTGGGCGCGGCCATCCTGGGCTGCATCGCCGCCGGCCCTGACGCCACCGGCCACGCCTCGATCTCCCAGGCGATTGGCGCCATGGCCCGCCAGCGCGAGGACCTGCTCTATCGACCCGACCTGAATAATCGCAAGCGCTACCAGGAGCTGTATCCGCTCTACCGAACTCTTGCCGACAGCACCGGCCCGCTGGCGCAGGTGTTGCGCAAGCTGCGAGAGCTTTGATCCGCGAGGGATTTGTGACCCCCATCCAGATTGAATATCAAAATACCTTCGAAGAGTGGCAGGTCGTTTACAACTTTCGCGCCCGGCAATCGCCTGCTTCCCGTTTGCCAACCTATGCTTGTTACGCCGCAAGCGCAGTTGGCTTCTTGCTATTGGTCGTCCGGCCGGATGGCGGCGGTGTGATAGCACCTTGCCTGCTCATCGCATTTGGTCTCTTTCTATTGATCCATCGCGCTTGGACGCATCATCAACTCCTGCTGAAAGCCTGGCACGACTCAGAACCGCGGCGCGGTAGCCTTCAGTGCTCAATTTCAGAAATGGGAATCGACATCAAAACAGGTGCCGCCAGCTACTCGTTGGGATGGACGTATTTCACATCATATGCTGTGACCCCGTCACTGTTTCTGTTGCTCGTCTGCGACAGTGTTTCGATGTACATCCCCAAGAGCGCATTTGCACCCGACGAATTGCGCACATTCCGATCGCTGTTGAAAGAAAAAATTCAGCCGCCTACCGCAGCATTTCCAGTAGAACCGGCTCGCTGAATATCCCGAAATCAAGTCGAACCCGGAACCCGCGATTACTCCCCCATATCCTTAAGTTCGAACGTGACGCTGACCCTCGCCTGCACGGCGATCTGGCCAAGGGGCATGGCGCCTTCGCCTCCTCCGGCGCCGCCGGGGGCTTCCTGCATGGCGTTTTGCATCGCATTTGCCCGGCCATTCCAGCCGTTCCAGCCGAAATATCCGCCGCCGGTCTCGCTGATGGTCAACGGTTTGCCCGGCTTGCAGTCGAGCTCCTTGGCCAACGCGGCGGCCTTCTCCTTTGCCGCCTTCATCGCCATCGCCCGCGCCTGATCGCGATACTTGCGCAGTTCGGTGGTGCGGAACTCGAATCCCGCCAGCCGGTTGGCGCCGCTCTTCAGCGCGGTATCGATCAGCTTCTCAAACAGCTTGGTGTCCTTTAGCGTGATCGCATAAGTCCGCCGGGTGTAGTAGCCGTCGATGCCCTTGGATGGCAACGACCCATCCACGTAGCGCACGTCCACGTCCATATGCGTGGCCTGGATGTGCTTATCTTCCACGCCCAGATCCTTGATCGCCTGCACCAGCTTGCCCGCCTGTTCATCGTTCATGGCTTTGGCGCGGTCGAGCTGCTTGTCATACTGCTCGACGCCGAGGCTCACACTCACCTCATCGGGCGCCACGTAGACCACCGCCTCACCACTGCTGGAAATCGTCCGCTGAAGGACATCGGCGGCACGGCCTGCCGTCGCCGACATCAAGAGTCCCGCCAACACCGTCGCCATCATTCCAACGCGCATAAATGCTCCGTATGTAAGTGCCTGTTTGGACGATACTCCCGCCGCAAAGTTTCGCGCCGCGGGACAAACAAAATCAAATTTGCGCCATCCGCCTCGATTTGCCATCCCGGAGCCGACCTTGTATTGTACCGCGCAACGGGCATGGTTATCGGGCGTTGGCGGCGGCCATGGGAATGGCGGCGGCCGGCGAAATGGGAAAATGGCTGACGGCCCGATGGAGCGGGCAATGGTTGTCCCGTCGTATGGACGCGAAAGCGCAGACTTGGCCTCGCGCCAGATTCGGCGCCGCCGTCGCCAATGCGTTATTCCGCTCCCGTTGTTCAATTTGATTCCAGACCCGCCTCGACCAGCGCTGTGCGGCGGGTTTTGTGCTCTGCGGTGGCAAGGAGTTCGCGGTGATCTTTGATTCTCTCCTGGGCATGTTCAGCATCGACATGGGGATCGACCTGGGCACCTGCAACACGCTGGTGTGCGTGAAGGGCGAGGGGATCGTGCTCAACGAGCCATCCGTTGTCGCCGTCAAAAAAGGCACCAATCGCGTGCTGCAGAACGGCAACGCCGTCGGCCTGGTCGCCAAAGAAATGCTCGGAAAAACCCCGGGCTCGATCACCGCCATCCGTCCGCTCAAGGATGGCGTGATCAGCGACTTTGAAGTGACCGAGGCGATGCTCAGTTACTTCATCCGCCGCGTTCACGGCCGCAAGCATTTCATCGGCCCGCGCGTGGTCATCGCCATCCCCTCCGGCATCACCGCCGTCGAACGCCGCGCGGTCTTTGACAGCGCCGAGCGCGCCGGAGCACGCCGGGTGTTCCTGGTGGAAGAGCCGATGGCCGCCGCGATCGGCGCCGGCCTGCCCGTCACCGAGCCCACCGCTTCCATGATCGTCGATATCGGCGGCGGCACCACCGAAGTCGCCATCATCTCACTGGCCGACATAAGCGTGTGCGAATCCGTCCGCGTCGCCGGCGATGACTTCGACGAAGCCATCGTCAACCATATGAAAAAGACCTACAACATGGCGATCGGCGAGCAGATGGCCGAACGCATAAAGATCGAGATCGGCTCGGCCGCCCCCATGCCCGACAGCGAGCCGACCATGGACGTGCGCGGCCGGGACATGATCTCCGGCCTTCCGCGCAAAACCAGCGTCACCGCCGAGGAAATCCGCCAGGCGCTGCAGGAGCCGGTCACCCAGATCATCGAAGCTGTCACCCGCACGCTGGAGCTGGCCGAGCCGGAACTGGCCGCCGATCTGGTCGACAACGGCATCACCATGGCCGGCGGATCGAGCCTGCTTCGCGGCCTCACCACCGTCATCAGCCACGCCACCGGCCTGGACGTAAAACTCGCCGAAGACCCCCTCACCTGCGTCGCCCGCGGTACCAGCGTCTATCTGGAAAACCTCGAGCTCTGGAAAGACACGATGGAATCGGACAAGGACGAACGGTAGCGGCGGTCCAGATGTAGAACGGGCGTCCCGCCCGTGGCATGGGCTACCAGGCTACCAGCCCATGCGCCCCAAGCGCAGCGCCCCCGTAGCACGGGTTTCCAACCCGTGCCAAAACGCGCTCGCAGGCGCAAGGACCAGCGAAACAGACACGGATGTCAAAAGTTAGATTCCAACACGTCTTCGCCTCCCTGATGCTCCTCAGCGCCCTAAGCGCCTTCGTTCTCCCCATCCGCCTCGGCCACGGTCTCCTCTCCTCCCATCTGCAAAACATCTTCGCCCCCGTCGCCGCCCCCATGCGCTACGCCGCCTTCTCCCTTCACCGCCACTACTTTCCCGATGCCCCCGACCGCGACGGCCCCGGCGGCAAGCCGCGCAGCGACGACGATCTTCGCAAGGAAAACCAGCTTCTCCGCCAGAGCGTCACCAGCCTCACCGCCCAGCTCGACGCCCTCAAGCAGATCAACGCCGACCGCGATCTGCTTGGCCGGGCCCGCGAGCTCTGCACCCCCTTCGCGGTGATGGGCGCAGACTCCAGCAACCGCGAGTCGCTAAACATCCAGGGCACCACCCTCGACGGCCTGCGCAACGACATGCCCGTCCTCTACCCCGGCGGCATCGCCGGCCAGATCGAAGCCGCCGGCGTCGGCGGGGCGCGCGTGAGGTTGATTACCGACAAAAACTTCGCCACCTCCGGCAGCTTCGCGCGTTTTCACAAGAACGCCTCCGGCGCCGTCGAATTCGTCCGAATCGCTCTCTCTCCACGGCTGCTGGAAGGCGCCGGCAACAATACGATGCTGATCCGCACCGTCACCCTCCGCGAAAAGGCCGAGGCCGGCCTCGACATCGGCGATCTCGTCATCCTCAACGATGACTTCAAATGGCCGGCCAATCTCCAGGGCTATCACCTCGGCCGCGTGACCAACATCGGCACCCGCCGCGATGCCCCCCTCTTCGCCGAAATCGAAGTGACGCCATTGGGGAACCTCAAGCAATTGCGGGAAGTAATGGTGATGACGAAGAAGTAGTCCTTGCCTCGATGGATTGAACGTGGCGCTGCAATGGAGAGAGGGTCATCCTGAAGTACTCTGAAGGATCTCGGGCTGGAGAATGCCGTGGTACTTGAAACTCCGAGATCCTTCGGAGTACCGCAGGATGACAGTTGCTGTGACAATTGTTGATGTTCGAAAATCGTGAGCGGCCGCTTAGCAACCAGCAACTATCATGCGTTGGCTCGCTTATTTCATCCTCGCCTACGTCGCCGTCGGCCTGCAGACCGGCCTGAGCGGCTTCGTGGACTATCACCACAACGCCCCAAACTTCGTGCTCCTGGCCGTGATCTTCATCGCCATCAACGCCCCGCGCGACGCCGCCCTGCTCGGCTGTTTCATCCTGGGCGCCCTGCAGGACCTGGTCACCATCCGCCCCCTCGGTCTCTACGCCCTTTCCTACGGCCTGGTCGCGATGTTCGTCATCAGCACCCAGCAGATCGTCTACCGCGAGCACCCGCTAACACATTTTTCCCTCGCCCTGGTCGGCGGGCTGATGACCGGTTTCATCATCCTCATCAACGACTGGGTGCGCCACACCGGCACATCCCCCGGCTCGCTCTTCGCCACCGCGGTCTACACCGCAATCCTGGCGATCTTCGTCCTAGGCCTGCTCCAGCGCGCCAAGAAAGTATTCGCCTTCGAGTCCCCACGAAGAAAGCTGCGGATGTAATTGATGTTCGAACGCCGCCTCAAAATCTTCCTCTCGCTGCTGGTCCTGATCACCGCCATCCTGCTCCTGCGCGCCGTCCAGGTGCAGCTTTTACGCAGGGAGTATTGGCGCGGCCGGGCTGAAGACACCATGCGCCGCTCGCAGGTGATCGAAACCACCCGCGGCCCGCTGCTGGACATCCACAACAACGAACTGGCCCGCGACTCCGCCTGCATCGACGCCTGCATCGATTACCGCGCCATCCAATATCCCGCGCCGGCTGCCGACAGCGCCGACGCCGGCGACACCCCGGATGATGCCAAGAAAAAGTCATCGGACGAGAACACCAACTCCCCCGCGACAATCCGCGCCCATTGGATACGCTCCGTCGCCCTCTCCCGCATCAAGAGCCATCCCGGCGCAACTCCTCTCTCCGTCGCCGAACGCGCCATCCAGCTCAAGCAGGAAATCGCCAAAGTCGAATCCGACATCTCCCAGATGTGGCTCGACCTCGCCCGCCTTTCGCGCAAGACTCCCACCGAGCCGCTGGAAGATGCCACCGCCCGCATCGACGAAACCCGCCGCGCCATCATCCAGCGCATCGAGATGCGCCGGCGCTCGGTCTGGTACACCAAATTCGTCCGCGCCCAGGAGAAGTTCAAGAACCGCCCCCCTTCGCCGTGGTACAAGCGCTGGCTGCTCGATGACACCACCCCCGCGGCCGAGCTGGATAAATATTCCGTCACCGTCGCCGAACAGGCCGAGCCCCACGTCATTCTCCCCGCCATCGACACCGACACCGTCAACATCCTGGGCAAGAACGCCGAGCGCTATCCCGGCCTGGTCCTGCGCCCTAGCACCCACCGCTTCTATCCCTACAACGAGACCGCCGCCCACGTCATCGGCCACCTCTCGCGCGTCAGCAAAGAGGACATGGAAAAGGACAACAATCTCGGCCTCGACGAACTGCGCGAATATCTCCCCAACGACCTCATCGGCCGCGCCGGCCTGGAAGAACTCTGCGAGCCGACCCTCCGCGGCACGCGCGGCAAGCTCGAACGCACGCTCGGCGACGACCGCGCCGTCCAGCGCGTCGAATCCATCCCCGGCCAAACCGTTAAGACCACCCTCGACATCGACCTGCAGCGGCAGATCGAAGACTTCTTCCGCCATGGCAAGACAGTCACTGGCGAAACCTTCGAGATGCACGGCGCCGCCGTGGTCATGGACGTCGCCACCGGCGAACTCCGTGCCCTGGTCTCCTATCCCCTCTACGACCTCAACACCCTCGACGAAAAATATTCGCTGCTGGTCAACGATGAGATCAACTCACCGCTGATGAACCGCGCCACCCAGGCTCAGCTCGAGCCCGGATCAACCATGAAGCCGGTCTGCGGCCTGTCCGGAATCACCCAGGGCGTCATCAGCCTGACTGATACCATCGAATGCACCGGCTATCTGGTGATCAATGGCCACCGCTATCCAAATGGGCGGTGCTGGACGGTCTCGATCTGGGGTGAGAGGGCAAAAGAACTCGGCATTAACGTCGCCCATCACCAGATGCCCCCGGACGATCCCCACCCCACCGGCTTCCTCACCTTCACCGACGCCCTGGAGCGAAGCTGCAACGTCTACTTCGAAACTGTCGCCGACCGCATCGGCATGGACGACCTCTCCAAATGGTACTCGCGCTTCGGCATCGGCCGCCCCACCGGCGTCGGCATCGACGAAGCCTCCGGCCGGCTTCCCAACAGCTACAAAGGCCCGAAATTCAACCGGCAGATGACCACCTGGTTCGCCGGCATCGGCCAGGGCCAGGTCGCCGCCACCCCGCTGCAGATGGCCAATATCGCCGCTACCATTGCCCGCGGCGGCATCTGGATGCGCCCGCGCCTGGTACCCAGGGGCATCAAAACCTCCACCCAGCCCGCCATCGACGACGCCGTCGATCTGCACCTCAATCCCCAGGCCGTCGCCGCCGCCAAAGAAGGCATGATGCGGGTTGTCAGCTCCCGCGCCGGCAGCGCCTGGGACCTCAACCTCGCCAACCTCGGCGTGGTCGTTGCCGGCAAGACCGGCACCGCCCAGGCCTCGCGCTTTTCCGTCAAGTTGAAAGACGACGCCGGAAATTATCTCCGCGATGAAAATGGCCGAATCCAGCGCCGTTTCCTCGAACCCGCCGGCCCCGACAATACCCATCCCGAAGCCCCCTGGTATCACTACAGCGGCCGGAGCTCCGACCAGCTCAACCACGCCTGGTTCATCGGCTTCGCCCCGGCGCAAAACCCCAGGATCGCCTTCGCGGTCATGGTCGAATACGGCGGCAGCGGCGGCCATGTCGCCGGCCCCATCGCCCGCGAAATCCTTGAAGCCTGCATCGAACACGGTTACCTTCCCGTCGATCACACGGCCGTCCGCCACGATTAAAGTGGCATGGGCTACCCAGCCCATGCACAAGAAGCGCAGCGCACTGCTCTTCCCCCGTAGCACGGGTTTCCAACCCGTGCCGAACCGGGCTTGTAAAGGTCAACGGGCGTTGAGAATCGCCGGCTTTCGCACGGGTTGGAAACTGTTGGAAACCCGTGCTACGCAGGATCACTCTTCGCGATCAGAACCATGACCGCACAGTCATCAGATCAATCTCCCCTACCTCCCGACCATGCCCCCTCCGCGGCCCCCGCCGATCCCCCGCGCCCGCTCACGGCCACCGCCCGCCGCAGCGCCTCCGCCGAGCCGCGCGTGCGCTTCTGGATCTATGCCGCGCTCGTGCTGACGGTGATCGCGGTCTGGTTCTCCGTTGACCGCATCCGCGAATGGTCCCGCCTCGCCGCACTTATCCGCAATGGCCGGCTCGTCACCGCCCGCGTGCAGACGCTCGACAGCCTCGGCCGCGCCACCCCCGCCAGCGATCCGGTAAAGCTGACATTCACGCTCAACGGCACGCCGCAATTGGTCGAAGGCGTGATGGAGGGCCGCAGCGGTTTCGTGCAGAACAACACCGAAGTGCAGGTTCGCGTCGATCCCAACAATCCCGGCCGCTGGACCACCCTGCAGAGCGTCCCCATCCTTCCGGCGCAACTGCTGGCCGCCTTCATCATCTTCCCCGTCGCCCTCTTATTGCTGCTGCTGGCGCTTTTCCTGCGCCGCCGCATCCTGCGCATCTGGCGGAATGGCCAAGCCATTCCCGCCCTCGTCGTCGAGACCCGCCAGAGCGCCATGTCCCCGCGCTCCCGCGCCATCGTCTGCACCCCGCGCGATGGCCGCGACAAACGCCTCTTCACCGTCTTCGTCCCCACGCGCATCGCCCAGTTTCACGAAGGCGACGTCATCCATCTCCTCGCCCTCCCCCACCACCCCGACAAAGTCATCGCCGCGATCCTCTTCGAATGACCACGCGTACTTCTAACTTCTACCTCCTACTTCTGACTACTTCCCTCTGCCACCATGAAACGTTTCTGGCAACAACTCGCCATCGCCACCAACTGGCCGATCCTCGTCGCCGTCGGCGTCCTCTCCTCCCTTGGCGTCATCTCCATCTGGGCCGACAAGCGCCCCGACGGCTCCAGCGACGGCCCCAAGCACCTCATCTACGTCTGCGTCGGCGTGATCTGCCTCGCCGCCTTCCAGGCCATCGACTATCGCCGCATCGGCCGCTTTTCCTGGGGATTTTACATCGCCAGCCTGCTGGCCGTCTTCTACACCGTGCTCGGCTCCAAAGTCCATCTCCCCGGCGTCCACAACACCAAAGGCACCTACGCCTGGATCAACTTCGGCCCCATGAGCTTCGAGCCATCGGAACTGATGAAGATCGCCTTCGTCATGGTCCTCGCCCGCTACCTGCGCTTCCGCTCCAACTATCGCACGGTTACCGGCCTGCTCCCCCCTTTCGCCATCGCCCTCATCCCCATTCTCCTCATCCTCAAGCAGCCCGATCTCGGCATGGCCCTCACCTTCATCCCCGCCCTCTTCACGCTGCTGTTCGTTGCCGGCGCAAAAATCAAGCACCTGCTGGCCATCGTCGCCCTGGCCATCGCCTTCGTCCCCCTCGCCTGGTTCTCCGGCACCAATCTTCCCGTCTTCCGCCACTTCCCCGAACTCGTCCGCGACTACCAGCGCGCCCGCGTCCACGCCCTCTTTTCCCACGACCAGACCCTCGACCAGGGAATCAATTTCCAGGTGGAACATGCCCTGATGGCCATGGGCTCCGGCGGCGTCAGCGGCAAAGGCTTCGGCAACATCCCCATCGGCCAGCACGTCCCCGAGGCCCACAACGACATGATTTTCGGCCTGATCGGAGAGCAGTTCGGCTTCTTCGGCAGCGCCGTCGTCCTCGCCTCCTACATCGTCCTCTTCGCCGCCGGCGTAGAGATCGCCGCCGCCACCCGCGAACCCTTCGGCCGCCTCCTCGCCCTCGGCGTGGTCGCCCTGCTGGCCGCCCAAACCTTCATCAACCTCCTGGTTGCCACCCGCCTGATGCCCGTCACCGGCATCACCCTCCCCTTCGTCTCCTACGGCGGCTCCAGCCTCCTGGCCTCCTTCATGGCCGCGGGATTGCTGTTAAATATCGGCCAAAACCGCCCCATCGTCATGGCGCGGAATGCGTTTGAATTTGAGTGAGGACTATTATTCAGGAGAGACTCATGAAAAAGCTCAACCCCGTCACCCCCGGCGAACTGCTCCGTGAAGAATTCCTCGTGCCGATGAAGCTCTCGCAATACCGCCTGGCCAAGGAAATTGGAGTTCCCGCGCAGCGCATCGGCCAAATCGTGGCCGGCGGCGCCATCTCCGCCGACACCGATCTGCGTCTCTGTCGCTTCTTCGGTCTATCCAACGGTTACTGGCTGCGCGCCCAGGCCGCCCACGACACCGAACTGGCCGAAAGGACGCTGGCCAAAACCCTGAAAAAAATCAAACCCTGGCCCGGCGCCGCGGCATAGCCCCCTCCCCCACCTCGTCCCCCTACTCCGCCACCTTCAAAATCGCCTCCCGCAAAATCTTAAAATTCACCGGCTTGGTCAGGTGCTGCTCGAACCCCGCCTCGCGGCTGTTGCGCAGATCGAAATCCTGGCCATATCCGCTCAGGGCAATTCCCTTGATTTGCTGATTCGCCTTCAGGTGCCGCATGATCTCCATGCCGCTCCCATCCGGCAGACCGATGTCCGACACCAGCAGGTCAAACGTCTCCCGCTCCGCCAGCGCCAGCGCCTCCCGCACGCTCCCGGCCGTCGTCACCACAAACCCGAAGCTGCCCAGCAGCCGGCCCATCACCTCGCGCGTGTCACCATGGTCCTCGACCAGCAGAATGCGGCACGCCTTGCGCCCCTCCGCATCCGCCGGCGCCATGTGATCCGACCCGCGCACCGGCGCAACCGTCTCAAATTCCACGGCCAACGTCGCCCCCTGATTCGTCCCGCCGCTGGCGGCGCTGACGCTTCCATGGTGCAACTCCACCAGCGACCGCACGATCGACAACCCCAATCCCAGCCCGCCGAACTTCCGCGTGATGCTCCGCTCCCCCTGCTCAAACGGCCTGAACAGACGCGGCAGCAAATCCGGTTCGATTCCCACCCCGGTGTCCGTGATTTCGATCCGCAGCCGCTTGCCTTCGTTCGACGACCGCACCGTGATGCTGCCATCACTTGGCGTGAACTTGATCGCGTTGCCCAGGATGTTTGCGAACACCTGTTGCAGCCGCCCGGGATCGCCCCAGATGTGAAAATCCCGCGCCCGCAGCATCATCGTCAACGCCAGCCCCTTGGCATCCAGGTCACTCTGCAGCATCGACACGGCGTTGCGGATGGCCGCGTGAGCGTCCAGCGCCTCAAAGTGCAACTGCACCTTGCCCCGGCTGATCCGCGTCACGTCCAATAGATCATCCACCAGCCGCGCCTGCATCTCGATGTTGCGCCGGATCATCTCAATGTCCTCGCGCAACTCCGGCGAAAGCGCCGGGTCGTGCTCGATGAAGCTCACCGCCGCCAGCACCGGCGTCAGCGGCGTGCGCAATTCGTGACTCAGCACGCTCAAAAAATCATCCTTGGCCCGGCTGGCCAATTCCGCCGCCTCCTTGGCCTCCTGCAACTCGCGCCGCACCCGGTTCTGTTCCGTGATGTCGCGGGCAATTTTCGAGACTCCCACGATCTGCCCGGCCTCGTTCTTCACCGGCGAAATCGTCACCGACACCTCCACCAGCCGGCCATCCTTGGTGATCCGCAGCGTCTCGAAATGATCCACCCGCTCCCCCACCCGCAGTTTCGCCAGGATCGCCGGCTCCTCGTGCTGACGATCCGGCGGAATCAGCAGCGTAATCGGCTTGCCCACCATCTCCTCGGCCGTATATCCAAAGATGCGCTGCGCCCCCTTGTTCCAACTGGTGACTATTCCCTCGAGCGTCTTGGAGACGATCGCGTCATCCGACGATTCCACGATGGCCGCCAGGCGCAGTCGTGCCTCGATCCCCGCCTCATCGCTGCCCGATTGATCAACCATGTACTCTCCTGAGATGGCAATCGCCTGGCTGCGCCTGCGCGGATCAACAACCCCGCGCGCCCCCGCTGATGCAGGAAGAAGCTGATCCTATATCACCGTACACGATTACGCGCCCTTCAATCCGCGCTGATGTCATTCTGAAGCACTCTGAAGAATCTGGCTGGATCAGCATACGCGGCCAGATCCTTCAGAGTACTTCAGGATGACAGACGGCGCGGAATTAAGCACAGTCATTTAGAGGCGAAGTTACAAACTGAGTACCGGCAGAATTTTGGCTGCCGGATTTCCGGCGCAAAAAAAAACCGCCGAGTGCTGAAATCCACAGCACTCGGCGGACCAAATTCGCAAATTTCCGATCAACCTCAGTCCGCGCCCTCGCTGGCGGCCTCTTCCGGCTGCGCCTCGGTCTTCGTCCGCAGCACCCCTTCTTCCATCACCAGCTTGATCTTGATCAACGCCTTGTTCTGGATCTGCCGGACACGCTCCTTGGTCACGCCGATGATCTTGCCGACCTCTTCCAGAGTCAGCGGCGTTTCCTCCTGCTTCTGCCAATTGAACCGCCGGCGAATCACCGTCTGCTCGACGCTCGACAGGTCCGCCAGGTTGCGGTCCACGATCGTCTTGAGCTCGTCGATGCACTCTTCCTCGACCATGTCGCGGCGGCGGTCCGACCAGTCGCTCTTTTCCAGGTCCGGCTCGAACTCCACCGGAAAACGCATGCGGTGCCGGCTCGACTTCATCGCCGTCCGGCTGAATGCCTTCAGGATCGCCCGGCAGGCATAGGTGGAAAACTTAAAGCCCCGGTCCACGTTGAACTTATCAACCGCCCGCAGCAGCGCCATGTTTCCTTCGCTAACGACCTCGGCGAAATCCACATCCCCCAGCCGCGTGCGCTTGGCCATCGCCAGCACCAAGGCCAGATTCGTGCGCACCAGATATTCCCGGAAGTGCTCGAAACGGCGGTGCCATTCGACCACTTCTTCGCCCAGCTCCCGCGTCAAACCTTCACCCTTGATCTTCTTTTGCAGCCGGCACAGGCGCAATTTGGCGTAGTTGAAGCGCAAAAACATCATGCGCTCCTCATCACCCTTCATAAGCTGCGGCGCGCCGGTGATATCGGCCGTGTCGTCGCGTGTCGGCTGATACCAGCTCGTCAGCGGCAGAGCCGGCTCGTGCTCAAACGTAAATAGTTCCTTTTCGATCCGCCTTCGCCGGAAAATCGGACTGTCCATGAACGCGTAATTCTCTTCCAGCAGTTTCTCCACGCGCTGCCGCAGCACCCGCCGCACGCGATGCACCTTCTGTTCAGTTTTCCTTGCAACCATGGTGGCCATCGAGGCCTCCTTCTTACACAAAACTAACCAATCAGACCAAGTTTCACTTTCCGCTTGACCGTCGCGATTCCAATAATATATACGCTCATCATACCATTTCCGTTCAAAGCACTAAATGCCTATTTCAAAAAGTTTTAGAGACAGCCTGATCCACTAGATCACGCTGCCGCCTCTTGCCGTCAGACCCCTGGTGCCGCGCTGCAAAAGCGAGTCGGCAGTTGCCCTGAATGTAACAAGGCGGATACCATGGCCGCTTCCGACTGCGGATTTTGAAAGCGGCGCAGGCAAAACAAGAGATTCCCCTATGACCAAACCCGTCGGCGGCCTGCGCAAACTCTGCTTCGGCGGCAGCTTCAACCCCATTCACCATGGGCACTTAATCTGCGCCCGGGCCGTCGTCGAAGCCGCCGGGTTCGATAAGATCGTCCTGATTCCCAGCGCAAACCCTCCTCACAAGCCTGCCTCCACCGACTTGGCCGATGCCCACCACCGCCGAGCGATGTGCCGCCTCGCCATTGCTGATGATAACTTCTTTGAAATCGAGGAGTTAGAGCTGCAACGCACCGGACCGAGCTATACCATCGATACCGTTCGGCAACTTATAAGTCAAGGCTGGAAAGAGGTTTACTGGCTGATCGGAGCGGACATGGCCAAGATTCTGCCGCAATGGCACCAAGCCGAGTCGCTGCTGCGCGAGACTCAATTTGTCCTGATGGCCCGGCCGGGAAGCGAAATCGACTGGCAAGCGCTGCCGCCCGCCTTTCGGTCACTGCGCCAGCAAGTGGTGCCCGCCCCCTTGATCGACATCAGCGCAACGGAAATCCGCCGGCGCATCGCGCACGGCCAATCCATCCGCTATCTCACCCCCCCCGCCGTCGAGCAATACATCCGCGACCAGCGGCTGTACCGCCCGCTCAATGCCCCTTGAGCACGAAGGGCACGACATAGAGCGCGGCCGCCAGAATCAGCGAAAGCCACTCCGTCCAGCGCGTGCAAAAGTAAGCCACGCAACCCAGGAGTAATACCCCCAGCGCGATCAACACGAACTCCGCCTGCAGCGTCGAGACCCGCGGCAACACCTGGTGAATGAGATCGACCATAACACAACTCCCTCAAGCAACCCATGGCGAGGGCCGCACTCTATCAATTTCAAGAAGATCCCCCGCGCGAATTCCCGCCGATTTTCCCAAAATTCCCCCGCGGCCGTCCGCCTGTACCAGATGTAATGATCATGCGGCTGCGGCGTTGGACTTTCAGCCAGTGGGCCCGCGCGATTCGTGACCGGTCACATTCCCAATTCATTCGCCAAGCGCAATGCTTCGGCGATGCTCCAGGCTTGGGCGGGGCAGCCGACCGGGCGATGGGGAGGTTCGGCTTCGTAGATTTCGTGGAGCTGGCCTATGCAGTCGGTTTCCATTCTGTCCAGCAGGGGTTGGAGCCATTGTTTGGCCTGGGTGACCGACTCCGCCGAGCGGCGGTGGACTTTGAGATAGGCTTCTAAAAAGGCGCCCAGTGGCCAGGCCCAGATGGTGCCGTTGTGGTAGGCCTCATCGCGCTGGCGCTGGGGGCCGGTGTAGCGGGCATGGTAGCCGGGGTCGGATGGGGAGAGCGTGCGCAGGCCGACGGGGGTGAGCAGTTCTCTGCGGACGACTTCAACGACCGCGAAGCGCTGGTCTTCCTTGAGCGGGCTGTGGGGGAGGCTGACGGCGAAGATCTGGTTGGGGCGGATTTTGGCGTCGCGGTTGTCGCCGTTGACGACGTCGGCCAGGCCGCGGAAGGGGCTGATCCAGAACATCTTTCTGAAGCTTTCGGCGACCTTGTCGGCCAGATCGTTGTGCTCGAGCAGGCGCAGGGCGTTGTACCAGAGGGCGTTGATCTCGACGGCTTTGCCCTGGCGCGGGGTAAAGGCGATGCCTTCGGTTTTGGCGTCCATCCAGGTGAGCTGGGTGTTGGCGTCGCCCTGGGTGATCAGGCCATCGGCTTCATCCAGCTTGATGCCGAAGCGGGTGCCGCGGCTGTAGCCTTTGAAGATGGCCTGGGAGGCGGGGAGGAGCTGGTCTTCGAAGGTGTGGCCATCGTGGGAGAGACGGAGGTATTCGTAGGCCGCGTGAATGAACCAGAGGCTGGCGTCGACGGTGTTGTAGTGGGGCTCGTTGTTGTAGTCATCGAAGCGGTTGGGAATCATCCCCTCGCTGACGTACTGGGCGAAGACGGTGAGGACTTCGCGGGCCTGCTGAAAGCGGCCGGTGACGAGGAGCAGGCCGGGGAGGGAGATCATGGTGTCGCGTCCCCAATCGGCGAACCAGGGATAGCCGGCGATGATGCTGGTGCCGGGTTTGCCTTCGGGGGTCTTGCGGAAAACGATGAAGTCGTTGGCGGCGCGGAAGAGTTTTTGCAGCGTCGGCGACTGCGGCGGTTTGATCGTCGCGACTACTTCGCCGGTGGGGATGACGTTCTCCGGCGCGGTGGTGGCGGCGGCAATGGCTTTCGTTCGTCGCTCGATCTGGTGGTCCCAGTCGGGGAGCTCGATGGGCTGCATCGAAGCGTAGAGAGTCACGATGGTTTTTTCCGTGCAGGAGACGATGAGGCGGGCGGGGGAGAAGAGATCTTCGGAGGCCTCGAGGCCACGTTCGGCATCGGTGGCGTAGGTGTGGCCATACCACCAGTTGTGCTGCTCGCGGAAGGCGCCTTGGTCGGCGATGACGTGAAGGGCGAGTTGGTTTTGTGAAACCGACAAGCTGCGGCCTTCGCAGGCCACTTGAAATTGCGCATCCTGCGAGCGGCGCAGAGAATGAAAATCGCGCAGGCTGACGAAGGGGAGGAGTTGCAATTCGATGGGGCGCGGCTGCGGCGGGTCGATGGTGTAGCGGATGGCGACGGTGTTCTGCAGCCAGAGAAGCTGGACTTCCTTGGTGATGCGCACGCCTTCGATGAGGTATTGCCAGCGGGCGACGTCGTTGATCTCGAAGGATTCGAGATACTGCTCGCCGCGGGGATGAAAGTTGTCGCCAAACTGGTTGCTGGAGAATTCGTGGATGGCATCCGGGTTGTTGTCGAAGGTGATGATCTCGCCGATGCGGTTGAGGGCCATGATCCGGCCGACGGGCGGGAGGGTGGCAGCGCAGAGCAGGCCGTGATAGCGGCGGGTGTTGCAGCCGACCACGCTGGAGGAGGCGAAGCCGCCGAGGCCGTTGGTGAGCAGCCATTCCTGGTTGAGATGGGGGTGAAGCTGGTGGTGGGTTTCAATGTGGTAGAGAGGCATGGGGAAAGTGTAGCTTGTTGGGGAGAGGTTGCCAGAGATGGAGGGGCAGAGATGGAGGGGCGGAAGGGGAATGGGGGGTGTATCGCTCATTTTTGGCGATGCCACTCCCGGTCCCCTCGCCCACGAACGCGTGGGAAAGGGCTGGGGTGAGGGTGATCCCTCACCCCAGCCCTCTCCCGGAGTACCGGGCGAGGGGGCCAGAAAAAGACGGTTGCCAAAAACATACGCTACACCCGGGAATGGGAGAGATTGCGGATTGAGAGTAAAAGTGCAAAGTGCAGAATGATTGATCCAGAAACCGCCAACAAGTCCACAAGAGCCGAACCATTGACCAATGACCATTGACCATTGACCCTGCAGATGATCGCCTATCTGATCAACCAATATCCGCAGGCCAGCCAGAGCTTCATCCGGCGGGAGATCGCAGCGCTGCAGGCGCAGGGCGTTCAAGTCGCCCGCTTCACCGTACGGCGCTGGAATGTGCCGCTGGTCGATCCGGCCGATCAACTCGAACAGACTCAAACCCGCGCCATTCTCGAAGCCGGTCCCCTCGCCCTGCTGCTGGCGGTGCTGCAATCACTCTTCACCCGCCCGGCGTCGTTTTTCCGCGCCCTTGCCCTGGCCTTCAAAATCTCCCGCCGCTCCGACCGGGGACTCATCTTGCACCTGATCTACCTCGCCGAGGCCTGCCTGCTCCGCAAGTGGCTGGGTGAATGCGGGGCGACTCATCTGCACGCCCATTTCGGCACGAATTCGACGACTGTGGCCATGCTCTGCCATGTCCTGGGCGGGCCGCCCTACTCGTTCACCTGCCACGGCCCCGAGGAGTTCGACAAGCCGGAGTTTCTCGCCCTGCCCGAGAAGATCCGCCGCGCCGCCTTCGTCATCGCCATCAGCGATTTCGGCCGCTCCCAGCTCTTCCGCTGGTGCCCGCACGCGCATTGGAACAAGATTCACGTCGTCCATTGCGGCGTGGATGACGCCTTTCTGTCGTCCCCGGCCGTTCCGCCGCCGGATACCCATCGCCTGGTCTGCGTCGGCCGGATCGCCGAACAGAAAGGCCAGCTTCTGCTGGCCGAGGCGGCCGCCCGGCTTCTGGGCCGCGGGATCGACTTTGAAATCATTCTCGTCGGCGATGGCCCCATGCGCGGCGAGATCGAGCAGCTCATCGCCAAGCACCAGCTCGGCGGGCATGTGAAGATCACCGGCTATCTCTCCAACGCCGCCGTGCGCGAGCAGCTTCAGGCCGCCCGCGCCATGGTCCTCCCCAGCTTCGCCGAAGGCCTGCCGGTGGTGATCATGGAAGCCCTGGCCCTGCGCCGGCCGGTGCTGGCCAGCGCCATCGCCGGCATTCCAGAGTTGGTGAAGCCCGGGGAAAGCGGCTGGCTCATCCCCGCCGGCTCGGTGGATGCCCTGGCGGATGCCATGCAACAGGTGCTCGCCACTCCGCCCACGGAGTTGGCACGGATGGGCGAGGCCGGCGCCGCCCTGGTGGCGGCAAACCACAATGCCCACACCGAAGCCGCCAAGCTCGCCGCGCTGTTCACTTCACTTCTTCCCGTATCCCCGACTTCTGGCCATCGCTGAGGTTGTGGGCGGACACCTCCTCCGCCAGGTGCAGGTCTCTGGTTTTGGCGTTCAACTCCGTGGCATCATCCTGCGGGTCGTAGCCCACCAGCGCGCGGGCATCGGAGATATCCAGGCGTTTGAAGCGGTTGTTGGACAGGCCGTGCAGGATGGCGAACTGCACGTTCTCCACGTCGATGCACTTGTTGATGAGCTGGTTCAAATCCCGGCGCGAGACAAACGCATCCAGCATGCCGATCCCCTGCGGCTTCTTCGCCGCCGCGGTCGGCTGAAACGCCCCGATGCGCAAACAGATCGCCGAGACCCCCTCCTGCTCGGCCATGTAGCGGGCCAGGGCCTCGCCGAAGCACTTGCTGACGCCGTAGATGTCGCCGGGGTTGACCGGCTCGCTGGTCTTCACCTGCACATCGGCCGGATACCCCGAAACCGCGTGAATGGAGGATGCGTAGATCACCCGCCGGCACCCCGCGGCCTTGGCGGCGACGAAGGTGTGATAGGTGCCGATGATGTTGGCATCCAGCAGGTCCTTCCAGGCGGCGCTGGCATCGGCGTCGGCGGCCAGGTGGACGACGGTGTCGATCCCGGCGCAGAATTTTTTCATCGCGTCGAGGTCGCCCAGGTCTCCCACCACAACCTCCCCCAATGGCCGAATCTTCTCGACGTCTTTGTCACCCGCCCGCACCATCAGCCGCAGCTCGTATTTGCTCGCGGAGTGCTCGGCGAAATAGGACCCGATTCGTCCCGCCGCCCCCGTCACCAGCACCCTCCGCCGGGTGGGGTTTCCCTTGGCCAAGCCGCCGGTTTCCGCCGAAAAAGACTGGGTCATGCGCCTCCTGGTTGCAATTCCGCGGCCAATCTATCGCCGCCCTCATGCCGCCGGAACCAGCAATCTCCCGCGGCCGCGAAACTCCCGGCCCCCCGCCGACGAATGTTCCACGTGGAACACAAATTGTCGTTTGAACGACTATTGTTTGCACGGTAAACTTTTAAGATGGGATTTTCGAGGGTAATGTTAACTGCTGACCCTGCCCGCCCTGTTTTCCGTTGCCTATGGCCAACTGATCCTTAGCCACGGATCACGTCCTGCGGACGGAACATCGGGGGGGCTTGGGCGCCCTGATGGGTGCCGCCTCTCCCTCCTGCATTTGCGACGACGCGGTTTATTCGGTCAAATGACTCTTGACCCTCTGGCTGCCGCCAGCCCCAGCGCCGCGGCGTTGGCGTTGCAGTAGCCCACGAAGGTGGTAAACCAACTGTCGAACCCCTCATCGGTTCGCGGAAGATAATCTCCAGCCATCGGAATTCTCCTCATTCAAATGTTTGAATCGCCTCGCCCAGGCGCACCCCCGGACGTGAAGCGGTCTGCGGCGCAGTCTGCTTGACCTTCCCCACGAACGGTGGGCGCGCCGCGGGGATTAATTGAGGCTTGCCT
>DAIOHQ010000056.1:0-22484 GCA_036744635.1 Tepidisphaeraceae bacterium
GTACCGGGCGAGGGGGCCAGAAAAAGACGGTTGCCAAAAACATGCGCTACACCCCCGCCAGCTTCACCTTGACGCTGGCGATGGCGTGGGGCGCGATGTTCACCTCAAAACCGCCGGCGCTGATCCTGGCCGAGGATGAAGCAGTGGGGCGTTCGAGGAAATCCACCTCTGTTGCTTCCACCGCCTTTCCCAGCACCCGTGGATCGATCTGCACCTTTGCCGTCGCGGTCTTGCCGTCGGCCTCGAAGAGGCGAAAGATCAGATCATCGGAATCCTCGGCCTTCTTGATCGAGGAGAGAATGACGGTGTCGGGCGTGACGCCGGCGGCGCTGGCGGCGGGGGGCAGTGCGCCGGCGTGAAGGTCGGTGCTGATGACTTGGAGCGGCTCGTTGAACGCCGCGCCAAGTTTGACGAGCTGGGCCACCGAAAGGTTGGCCGCGTGCGGGACCAGGGCCATGCGGATTGCGTGGTCGCCGACTTCGGGAATGGGATCGGGATCGTAGCTGCTGCGGATGAGGGTGAGGCGAAGGGTATCGCCGGTGAGGGAATGGCCATACTTGCTGTCGTTGAGCAGGGCGCAGCCGCCAGTCGAAGTCTGCAGTCTGCTGTCGGCAGTCGGCAGTGAGGATGTTGCATTGTTACTGCCGACTGCCGACCGGGTGCCCGCTTGCGGGCGACTGCCGACTGCAATTTGGCCGGTGACATCCGCCCAGCGCAGGCCTGGCACCTCCTCGCCCTCGTGCTCGGTGCGGGCGATCGATCCGAAAGGAATTTCGTAGCGCGCCGACGCATCCGCGAGCGCCATGGGAAACTTCATCTGCAGCTTGGGAATGCCGCCGCCGGCGCTGCCGATTTCCAGCCAGCGCGTCTCCACCTTGATCTCGATCCACGGTTGATTGGCCTGCATGGTGTAGGTGATGGTGACTTCGCTGTTGCCGGCCGTGGCTTTGGCTTCGATCGCGCCGATCCACGGGCCGCCGTGCAGCTTGCGCAGGCTCTTGATGGTCGCTGCGCCTTTGCGGAAGGTGTCATGGATGACCCAGGCGGACATGCCGCCGCCGCGCTCCCAGGCGACTTCGACAACGCCCATCGGATCGTCCGTCTTGGCGAAGTTGACGCCCGATTTCTTATCGACGAGTTTCTTGATGCCGCCGGTCTGGGCGTCGAACTCGACCAGCAGCAAATCGTTCTCCATCGCGAAGCCGCCGACGGCAATCGCCTCGACGCCCATCTTGACGTCCAGCATGCGCACGCCGCCCTCCTGCGGGGCGGCCTGGATGATTTTCTCATAGCCGAAGGCCCCGACCGGCGGCTTTGGCCGCGTGCCATCATCAACCGCGACGCAGGTGGTGTATCCCAGCGAACCGACGGTGATGGGAAAGACGACTTCGACGAATTTGTTGGTCCAGTACCACTCGCCGGACTTCACCGTCTGGGCCGGGATGGTCCGGCCGTCGGCGAGATGGATGATGTAGTTCTTGTCGGCCAGCTCGCCGGCGTTTTCGCCGGTCTGCGGGTCCCAGATCAGCGCGGAAATCAGCTCATCGCGCTGCGCTGCGACGGTATTGAACACAACGAATGGCCGCGGCCCATCGGTGACGAATCCGGCTGCGCTGGTGCCGCCGATCATCGTCTTGTGCCCCGAACCCGCGCCGAAGGCCACCGATTGCTGTTCGGGGGCGATGGCCGCCGGATTCCAGTCCAGGCTGCAGCGGGTGTCGACCTGCGCCGCCACCGCCCGCAGCGCGTTGGTGCGCAGCGTGCCGGCCGAGGCCGCGATGCGCTGGAACATCCCGTCGTTATAGGTGCGCGTCGCCGGCACTCCCGAACCGGGGAGGATGTCGTGAAAATGATTGAAGCAGACATCCCGCCAAAGCTTCACCAATTCCTGCTGCGGATACTCCACTCCCAGGGAAGGACCTAAGCGGGCGGCCAGCACGCCGGTCCATTCCGCCTGGGTTGCATAAATCTCGCTCAGGCGGTTGTTGCGCTTGATGCTGGACTGCGAGGTGTAGCAGCCGGGAAATTCGTAGTTCAGCTCGCGGTCGAGCGTCGGCCATTTTTCGCCGTGTTTCTCCAACAGGTCGAAATAGGCGCGGCTGGTGGCCAGCTTGAAGTTGGGGAAGATCGGCCAACTGTCCAGGTCGCCACAGCGGATCAGGTCCCGCCGCGTTGGCCCACCGCCGTGGTCGCCGACGCCGTAGACGTTCATGGATTCGCGCAGGCCTGTCAGTCTGGAGAAATTAAGCAGCGACTTTACGTTGTGTGGGGCGATGAAATCGTTGTACCAGGTGGTCTCGTGGTTCACGAGCACGCGGCTGCCATCGGGCCCCTGGAACCAGAATACCGGCGGCTTCGCCCATCCCGCGCCGCCGCGGCACAGGTACATCCGCCTCACGCCGCCGCGCACGTTGATGCTGGGGATCGTGTGGGCATGGCCAAACGTATCCGGCGCCCATTCGATCGGAATATCCGCCGGCTCCAGGCCGAATAGATCCTTCAGATACCGCCGCGTGTACAGCATGTGCCGCACCAGGCTCTCTCCGCTGGCGAGGTTGTGATCGCCTTCAACCCAGTGGCTGGCCGCGATTTCCCATCGCCCTTGCTTCACGCGCTGGCGAATTTGCTCGAGCATCTTCGGGTTGTAGCGCTCGACAATCTGATAGATGCTGGCCTGGCTTTGCGTGAAGCAAAAATCGGGAAATTCCTCCATCAGCTTCAGGACGGTCTTGAAGGTGTCGTTGACGATCTGCACCGTCTCCGGCCAGGACCACATCCAGTTCATGTCGATATGAGCGTGGCCAACGCAGTGAATCGTGTAACTCTTGGCGATCTTGCCGATGGGAGCGAGAATCTTCTCGGTTTCAAGGACGGCCGCGTCAATCTGTTTCAGGTCGCCTGCTTCCAGAGCGGGGTTGACAATGCCCACAGCGCGCTCGGTGAGCTGTTTCCAAGCCGGCGCCTCGGCCGGGTGCAGCTCCATCAGGCCTTCGACAAAATCCATTTCTTCAACAAAGCGCTCCGGCAGATGGGCATGCCTGGCAATCAAATTTCCCATCCGCCGCCGAATCTCATCCCGTTGGTGCATGACAGCAAGCTCCTTGAATTCCCGCGATCAGAAAACAATAACTTCGCCCTCAAATATCGTTGCCCGCGCAATCACCGCCCCGGCGGTCCGCCTGGAAGGGCGGCATTGATGTGCTGAAGTTCCGCCCGCGCCATCTGCACATCGCGTTCATTGTGCAATCGCTGCAGCGCTTTGGTCAGAAATTCGCGCGCCTGGGCATAGCGATCGAGATAGCGCCCGCAGATCAGGCCGAGCATGAGCTGCACGTGCTCGATCTGCTCATAATTCGGGTAGAAGCGCAGGAATGACTCATACGCCTCGGCCGCCTCGGCATATTTTTGTTCGCTGGCGAGTTGATTGGCGATGTCAAGCTGCGCTGTGCGCGACAGCACCTGCTGCGGATCGATCTGCTTGAGCTGCAGATACAGCGCCGCCGCCTCGCCGATGTTGCGGTGGGCTATAGCCTCGCTGATCTGTGCCCTCATCTCCTGCGCCTTGAGCGTGGCCGGATCGGAAGCCTTGCGCGCTTCTGCCTTGGATGGCGGCACATATCCGAACGGATCGAATCCGCGGCTCACCAGATCGCGGTACTGCCGCCGCTTGTTCCAGCGCTGAATCAGCGCCACCACGTCGAACTGGTCGCGCGGCAGCAGCCGGGTAGCCAGCAGGGCAAAGCAGATTCCCGAGCCGAAGATGGTTCCGCCGATGTGCGCCATGTGGGCGACGCCGCTGGCATGGGCGAAATTCAGCACCACATCCTGGGCGAAGAAAAACAGGATGAAATAGAGGCTGGGAAGCTCGAACTGCCCGATCAGCCAGAAGAAGTAGATGACGGTGATGCTGGAGCGCGGGAAAAGCACCAGATATGCCCCGGTCACCGCCGCCACTGCGCCGCTGGCCCCCAGCACCGGGGCGACCGGCTGCGTGACCACATACGCAATTCCCGCGAACACTCCGCCCGCCAGGTAAAACGCCAGGTATCCGAGGTTCCCCATCTTGTCGTTGACGTTGTTCCCGAAGATGTAGAGGAACAGCATGTTGCCCACGATGTGCAGGGCGTTGGCGTGGAGAAAAGCGTAAGTGAAATACTGATACAGCCGCGTATCCTGGGGGTAGAGCTCAAGGCCGCTCAGCCGCCGCGGCTCGCCGTGCTGGGTATAGACCTGCGCCAGGAACACGATCACGTTGGCCAGGATCAGCAGCCAATTCATGTACGGCGTGTTGCGAAGGGGGCTGTCTGTGCGAATCGGAAGAATCATGATCGCTCAAAGCAGGGTCTGGTCGTCCGTCCCCGCCGCGCATGTTGGCGCGGCTCTTATTACTTCTATCACACGTCCACGTGGAATCCTATTGCCGCTGCAGCCGGCCCAACAGCACGCACGCCAGCACCAGCACCGCGGCGTTTCCCGACCAGATGAAGCTAAGCCCCAGCTTCAGCGCATCATTGATGCTGGTGTTTTCACAAATCTGCTGGCCGGTGATGATCAGTGTGATGGTCAGCAGGGCGGGGATCACGCTCAGGGCAAAGGCGGTCAGGAAATTGCCGCTCTTGAA
The DNA here is from genome assembly GCA_036744635.1 of Tepidisphaeraceae bacterium. Lineage (GTDB taxonomy): Bacteria > Planctomycetota > Phycisphaerae > Tepidisphaerales > Tepidisphaeraceae > DAIOHQ01. The sequence continues at coordinate 4,622 of DAIOHQ010000056.1, forward strand.
CATCATTCCCAGGGCGCAGCCGACCAGCACAAGAATCAGGCAGCTCACCGCGAAGCTCGCCCGCAGGTGCATCTCGGCCTGCACGCCGTTGGTGAGCCGGCGCAGGTCGCGGCGAAACGCCTTTTGCTCATCGGCGGGGATGGCCGGGGCGCTGGTGAAGTAGGCTGGGTCCTTCATGCGCAGGTCGTGCAGCGCGGCGACAACCGCAGGCATCTTCACATAAAATTCGCGGGAGAAGCCCGAGCGGCTTACCGCGGTGCTTCCCGTGCGCAGGATCGGATCGATCAGCTTCACCTCAATGTGAATGCGCTTCAGCACGTTGTCCGCCTCGGCATGCACCTGGATCTGCGTCGCATCGGCAGTCAGGGTTGATCCATTGGAGGGAATGTGCGTGAACCGCGCCTGCCGGTCGGCCGGATCGGGCAGGGCGGGAATCAGCAGCTCGTGCTTCTGCACTGCCGGAGCTCCTGCGCCACGGGCAATGATGAACCGCTCGGCTTTCGTGGGATCGGGCTCACCCGGCGCCGGCACGTCCGGCACCAACGTCACATCCTGCCCCGGGTTTTTCAGCGCCTCGGCGATCTCCTTCAGCATCGCCCCCTCCTGCTCCAGGGCGATAAAGCGCTCCAGCGTAACCCGCAGCTTCTTGCTCTGGCTCAGGTCGCGGTTGAGCTTCTTGAGCTGCCGGATATCCATGAACTTCAGATTCTCCGCGATCGGCGAGGGCGCGGCGATCGGGCCGAATGTGGTCGCATTCACGAACCCCTGTTCCCCGCCGCCGATCTTGCGCGGGAAACTGGTGCCTCCGTCCAGTTTGGCCAGCAACTGCACGTTGTCCGTTTTCGGGTCGGTGGTGATGTAACAGGTGGCCGAGCGCGCCATCCAGAAATCCTTGGGAACCCTCGGTTCGTTTTTCTTCTGCGGCTCATACGTCACGATCATCGGACCTTCCAACTCAACCGCCTGCTCATTGGGATTGTTCGGGTCGAGCGGTCGGACAGTTGCGTTCTGCGCGAACACGTTTCCCGGCCCGAACTTGATCTGATGCGTGCGCTGAATCTTGTTGCCGATGAGCTGGGCGATGTTGGAATAGATCACCTTCTCCACCTTCAGCGTCACCACCGGCACGATGAAACAGAGAAACAGCAGGCTCACGATCGAGACCGTCAATCCCAGCACCAGCGCCGGCGTGGCGATGGACATATAGCTGATGCCGGCGGCGCGGCAGGCGGTCAGCTCATTGTCGGCCGACAACCGGCCATAGACCATGGTGGTGGCGAAAATGGCCGCGATCGGCAGCGAATACGTCGTCATCGCCGGCATCAGAAACGCCAGTACGCGCCCCACCTGCGATGCATCCAACCCCTGATCCGTCAATGGGCGCAGCAATCCCCCAAAGCTCATAATCCCGGCCAGCGAGGCGCTGGCCAGCAAAAAAATGCGCAGCAGATCCTTAAAGACATACCAGAACAAGGTGCGGCTCATAAGCGCTGCACCTCGGTGACGGCGGCCAAGTTGGCCAATGTGCTGCGGAATTCCCGGAACATACGTGCCGACGATGCTAACGGAGGGGTGGATGGGTCTCAAGCGGCGGCGTGCCAGGGAGTTCCCTCTCCCGGTACTCCGGGAGAGGGTTAGGGTGAGGGCGCATTTGGAGCATCAGAAAGAAATGCGCCCTCTCCCCTGCCCTCTCCCGGAGTACCGGGAGAGGGAGAAGGTGGGCCGAATCCCAAATCGAATTTGCTTACAAGTCATACGCGATATCTTCCCCCTCGCCGATGATGCGGATTTTGAGGGGGTGTTCGCCGGGGGTTTCGGCGGTGGCCATTCCCCACGCGAGAGCGAACTGCTCCAACTGGACGTCGGCCGCGCTTTTTTGCGACACTCCCAGGACCAGCTCGCCGACGTGCAGATCGCGGGCGGCGGTGGCGATCGCGTACATCGGGTTGTTGGTGGGGATTACCAGCGGGTGGACGGTTTTGCCGGCTTCTTCGGCCAGGCTGACCACGCGGGTGAGAACGGCGCGGTCGTTGTCATCGACGGCCATTTCCTGCGGGGTAATGCCCGGCGTCAGCGGCGGCAGCACCTTGCAGGTGATGGTGACGATGTCCCGCTGGGTGGTGTCGATCTCATGCAGCACGCGATTGAGCACCTCCATGCTCTTGGGATTGCGGATGGCGACGAGGATGGGAAGCGGGTGAGTCAGCCCCAGCGACTCGGCGGTGGGATGATCGGTGACCCGTTCGTTGAACTGCTCCAGGTGTTCGTGGTGCCGACCTTTGCGCAGGCGGGTGGAAAGCTGTTCGCAGACGAGGAAGACGGTCAGAAAACCGAGGGTGAAGGCGATGCCCCAGACAGTCGCCACCTTCTTAGTGAACAGGTTGACGATGGCCGTGCTCAGGAGAATCAGGAAGATGATGGTGATACCAATGGGCAGGTCGATGCGGTCGCCGACATCGCTGACGATGGCGGGCTTGGGGGCGATGCCGTCGGCGGGAGCGGCTTCGGTGACAGGCACGCCGGGCCGGCCGAACCCGTTGATCGCGAGATCCTGCTCCGCTTCTCCGCTTCGGCGTTTCTCCGATTCTGCTGCATCGGCCGCCCGCCGGCGCACCGGAATGCGGATATTCAACGGCACCTCATACTCGCGCGGTGATTTGTCCTTGAAGCGCAGGATCACCATCGCCAGGGTCTTGAAGACGAACGACCAGATCACGCCGAAGGCATAGGCTTCGCCGAGGGTGTACACATCACCCATGCTGGCGACGATGGTGAGCAGTTGCAGCATGCAGACGATATTGATGAGGCGATGGGTCGTGCCGAAGCGGCCTTGGGGGTGCAGGAACCAGGGCGTGAGGATGCCATCCTCGGCCAGGCGATTGAGCACGCCGTTGGAGCCGACGATGCTGGTATTGACCGCGCCGCTGAGGATCAGGAACCCGACGAAAACGACGAACGCCTGCAGCGCCAGTCGCAGCCATTGCGGGCCGACCATGTGCATCACCAGGCCGCTGATGAGGTTGTCGGTGTACTTGCCCGACTCACGCACGATGTCGGCATCCCGGGAAAGAACCATCGTCTTGCCATCTTCCAGCGTGGCCACGCGCTGCTTTTCGCCGGTCGATGTCTTCCGCTCGATCACCGAGATGACTTCCGTGGTTGTTTTCCCATCGACGACGGTGGTTTTGATCCGCTCCTTGTCCGGGATGATCATGATGGCAAAGAAGGTGACCACCGCTGTCAGCACCAGTGAGTAGAGCGCGATCAGGGCGCCGGCTTTGAGCAGGTTCGGCACTTTCGGAGCTTTGATCTCGCGATACACCTGTGCCAGAGATTCCTCACCGCTCATGGCCAGCAGCGTGTGCCCAAAGGCGATCACGATGCCGATGGTCCCGACGATCCGCGGAAAGTGCAGCAGCCAGCCGCGCGATTGCCCGGTCAGCACCGGACGGAAGGGGGGCAGATGTTGTGTCTCGGGCCGCATGGCCAGCGTCAGGCTCGCCCAGGCGATGACGATCACGCCCATGATGGTGGTGAGCTGCATGATGCGCATCGCCTTCTGGCTGGACTCGTGGATGCCGATGATGTTGATGCGCCAGAAATAGAGGGTGATGCCGATGGCGATCACCATCGAGAGCAGTTTCACCAGGTCGGGATGAGCATCGGCATTGAGTTGCAGATAAAACGGCGGCAGCGCCAGCAGGTTGCCGAACATGCCGACCAGATATTGCCCCGCCGACACCGCGCTGATCGGGCCGGTCAGCACGTAGTCGAACATCAGGGCGCTGACTGACAGCTTGGCCAGCGGCCCGCCCATCGCCTCCTTGACCACGCGGTAAACGCCGCCGCGGGTGAACATCGTGCAGCTCTCCACGTACACGGCGCGAACGGCGTAGGCGAAAAGCATCACCCCCAGCACGAACCACGGCGCCGCCTTGCCGATCGCCTGTTCACTGATGCCGCCGATGTAATAAACGGTGCTGGCCATGTCGTTCAGCACGATCGCGGCCGCCCGCCAGAAGCTGATGAACGACAGCGCCACGCTGCTGACGATCACCACGTCTACCTTGCGCTGCTGCTTGTTGGCGGGCATCACCACCACGTCGAAGTCGGAATGCTCTTGCGCTGCCATGAAATACCCTCTCGAAGCTCGCGCCGCCGCGGTACGAACAATGACCCGCGGCAGTCGATGCTTGCGTCACGTTTGGAATCGGGGAATTGCCAGGGCTGGCTTTCTGCTGTCCGACTCTTTCGCACGCCGACGGGGTTAGCTGACGGGCTGGGAGGTGAAAGTCTCCCTCGGCGTATGCCGATTCGCCCCTGCCGGTTGCGCCCCTCGACAAGCTCGGGACGAGACCGACGGCGCGGGACACAGGCCCCGCGTCGGGTTCCCCGCGCCCTTCCGTGGCCGAAAGGGCTTAGGCGGTCGTTGACGCGCTGCACACTATCGGGGGGAAAGTCAGTATCAAGCGCGGCCGGCATGCAGACGGCAAATCTTGATGCTTTCTTGATACTTCAGGATTGAATCTTGATCTTTCCTTGATGTCCTGACGTTTTCCTGATGCAGCCGCATCAATGTTTGACACCAATTTGATGCGCCATCGCGTAACCCATGAGCAGCGAACAAAAGGAGTGCTGCCATGGATTTGAGCGAGGTCAGAACCACGATCCGGCTGGGTTGCTATGACGAGGCGCTGGCGATGCTGCTGTCGATCGATCCTCCGCCCAAGCGCGATGCGGTGTACCTGAACCTGCTCGGCGTCACCTACGAAGGCCAACGCAACTGGAAGGTCGCCCGCCGGTGTTATGGCAAGGCGATCGGGGCGGATCGCCGCTATGCCCCGGCCCAGCAGAATATGCGCCGATGGTACGAACTGTTTACCTTCGGGCGGAGCGCTGAGCACCGGGCGCTCGGTGATGAAAGGTCGGCCCTGGCGGCGGTGAATGGGCGATGACGTGGAGCATAAACTGAATCGGCGTCGCATTGCATAGCGGCATGAAAGGATTGGATCGCTCCCTATAAGACCGTCGCGCTGCTCGAGCCGGCCAGCTACGATAAGCCCAAGGTCGATGATGCCGGAAACGCCGTGAAGGACGCCGCGGGAAATCCGATCACCGAAAAGGTGACGGTGACGGAGCAGACGCTGCCCGTTGGCCCGGCCGCCTCGCAGATTGCCATCAAGCAGCTCGGCACCAACGGCGGCGGGTTCTTCGGCGTGAACTCCGCGTGCTCTACAACATCGTCGGCGGAGTGCTGATGCTCACGTCGCGCTACTGGCTGATCGTCCCCACCCTGGCGATCGCCGGATCGCTGGCCAATAAGAAGCTCATCCCGCCGAGTTCCGGCACGATGCCCACGCACACGACGCTGTTCGTCGCGCTGCTGGTCGGCACGGTCATCATTGTCGGCGCACTGGCGTTCATCCCCGCGCTGGCGCTGGGACCGATCGTCGAGCACCTGATGATGCCCTGACCGAGAATATTACTCAACCACAGGAATGAGCAACACCGTGAGCTTTTCGTCCTTGTGCAACTCGTTCTCAACGTTAGAGAAGATGCTGACGGTCGCTTCTCGCCGCACGTCCTTGCCATTCTTGTGGGACAGGACAGGCACGTACCACCATTCGCCATCGGCGCGCACGCCCGCCTCGACGATTTCGAATTCGATGTCGTGCCCGACCGCGTCAAGCCGCTTCTTCACCGCGCTGATCACTTTTCGCTTGCTCATAATAAAAGGCTCACGGCAGCAGGACCAAGATCGTGGCGAGGTCACGCCAACTCTCGCGTGCGGACGATCTGTTCATCGGGACTCTCGGACGGTAGTCCGCGTCTTCCCTCCTTTGACGAAGCTGCCCCAACGCGACGCGGATCGCGTCTTTCTTGGCGGCAGACAACCCTGGAATCTGATCCACGTGGCCTGGCAGCGCGGCATGAGCGGGATTCTGCCAGCCGTGCGCAAACACCACTCCGGCAGGAACGCGATGGGTTATCGCTGCGTAGGCAGCGTAGTAGGCGCGCGTGCAGCACGCGCGATAGAGGCGGTCGTCCCGCTCGTCCAGCAGGTGCTTAGCAACATGCCGCTGCAGGGTGGCTAGTTCCAACCAAGTCATCGAACCAATGATATCGGGCAAACCCATGATTAACAAACCCAGCAAACTGTTCGAACCGTCCATCATCAAACGGGCGATGCGCGATGCGTTTTTCAAGCTCGACCCGCGCCTGCAGATCCGCAATCCGGTGACGGGCCGGAAAACCCATCGGCTCGGAACTGATCGGGCAGGGGTTTACCGACCCCAAATACTTCTGGGGCCGCCTCTCCGCGACCGGGCCGGTTCCCTACACCGCCTTCAACGGCGACACCGGCACCAGCGCCTCGGGCTCGAACTTCGGCCCGACCAATCCGGCATTGACCGACGCCGCCAAGGCCCGCATCGACGCACTCAAAGCGGCCGATCCGACGAATACCTTGCCCATCCCCGTCGATCTCGTCACCTCCTCCGCCAGCGGCGTCGATCCCCACATCACCTCCGCCGCCGCCGAATACCAAGTGAATCGCATCGCGCGTGTTCGGCACATGTCGACCGATGCGCTGAAACGGCTTATCGATCAGTTCACGGAAGGCCGAGCATTCAGCGTGCTCGGCGAATCCAGAGTAAACGTGCTCAAGTTGAATCTAGCGCTGGATAGCTATAATGGTTGATCGAGGTTTGTTATGCTCACAAAAGATCAGGCGGCACAAGCGCTCGCCGACGCACATTTTCGACTTGACCAGGAAGTTTCGCGCATCTTTCGCGTAATTGAAGCTGATGAATCGAGCAGCCTCAAGCCGATCAAACTGCTCGAAGTGAATCCCATGACAACCGAAGCGGGAATCATGCCGATCGCAATGACGGCTGATCCTTCCCGTCGCGTCAACTATGCCTCGGTGGTCATCGAAATTACTCCGGAAGAATTCGAGCGCCTCAAAAGTGGCGAACTCCAGCTTCCCCAGGGCTGGCGAGTCGCAGACGAACTCTTTGCAACAACCCGCGCCGCCGGAGCCGCGTCATGAACTGGTCGCAAGCCTTCGCGCATCAGGCCAGTTCCGATCTGGATGTCCGAAACGTGTTGGCGGCCGAGAAGTCACTGCCGGCCTGTCACTCGTTGCATTACCTGCGGATGGCCTGTGAGAGACTCTGCAAAGCGGCCATGATTGCCGCTGGCAGTGACCCGATCGCAGTGCAAAGATAACTTCGCCAATGACGGAAGCTCGCCCCAATCCCGATCTGCTCCTGACCGAAGTCAAGAAGCAGGAGGCCAAAGCCCAGCGCGGCAAGCTGAAGGTCTTCTTTGGCATGGCCGCCGGCGTCGGCAAGACCTATGCCATGCTCGAAGAGGCCCGCGCCCGTGCCGCCGAAGGGCTCGACGTGCTGATTGGCTATGCCGAGCCGCACATCCGCACCGACACCGAAGCGCTTCTGCTGGGCATGGAAATTCTGCCCTACCAGATCGTCGAATACCGCAACGCCAAGCTGAAGGAACTCGACCTCGACGCGGCTCTCAATCGCCATCCCGCTTTGATTTGCGTCGACGAGCTGGCCCATTCCAACGCGCCGGGAATGCGCCACCCCAAACGCTGGCAGGACGTGCTGGAGCTGCTCGATGCGGGCATCAACGTCTACACCACGCTCAACGTGCAGCACCTCGAGAGCATCAACGACATCGTCGAGCGCGTCACCGGCGTGAAGGTGCGCGAGACCCTGCCCGATTTGGCGCTCGAGCAGGCCGACGAAGTCGAGCTGGTGGACATCGCCCCCGAGGAGCTGCTCGAACGCTTTCAGGAAGGCAAGGTCTATCGCCCCGAGCAGGCCGAGCGCGCTGCCCGGCATTTCTTCACCAAGGGAAATCTCATTGCCCTGCGCGAGCTCGCGCTGCGGCAAACCGCCCAGCGCGTCGATGCCCAGATGGACGACTTCCGCCGCGACAACGCCGTCCGCGCAACCTGGCCGGCCACCGAACGCATTCTGGTCTGCGTCAGCCCCAGCCCCCTCTCCGCTCGGCTGGTCCGCGCCGCCAAGCGCCTGGCCGCCGGCCTCAAGGCCACCTGGATCGCCGCCTATGTCGAGACCCCCAAGCCGATCAACGCCGCCGATCGTCTGCGCGTCGAACAAAACCTGCACCTCGCCGAGCAGCTCGGCGCTGAGACCGTCACCCTCAGCGGCGAGCGCGTCAGCGAAGAGCTGATCGCCTACGCCGGCACCCGCAACGTCACCAAGATCGTCATCGGCAAGCCGGTGCGCTCGCGCTGGCGCGACATGCTGTTCGGCTCCGTCGTGGATGATCTGGTCCGCAAGAGCGGCGAGGTCGATATCTACGTCATCCGCGGCGGCGCTGAAGAATCCGAAACTCCCGCCGCGCCGGTCGTCGCAGCCCCGGCCAAATACGACTGGCGCGGCTATGCCTGGGCCACCGCGTTGGCGGCCGTCGTCACCGCCATCGGCTGGCCGCTCTACCACGGCTTTCACGTCCCCGACGAAACGCGCACCCCATTTCTGGCCAACACCAACGTACTGGTCTTGTATCTGCTCGCCGTGCTCTGGATCGCCAACCGCCACAGCCGCAGCGCCGCCATCCTCGCCTCCGTCCTCGGCGTGGCGCTCTTCGATTTCTGCTTCGTCCCGCCTTACCTGACGTTCACCGTGTCCGATCAACAGTACATCGTCACCTTCGCCGCGATGCTGGTCACCGCGCTGCTCATTAGTACCCTGACGCACCGCGTGCGCGCCCAGGCCGAGGCCGCCCGCGACCGCGAGCGCCGCACGGCCGCGATGTTCTCACTCAACCGCGACCTGGCGACGGCGCGCGGGACCGATGAAGTGGCATCCATGACCGTGAAGCACACCGCCGACGTGTTCGGCACCAGGGTTCTTCTGCTCCTGTCCGATGCCGACCGCCGCCTGCTGCCCCGCGCTGCCAGCAATGGCGAGCCTGTCATGGAACCAAAGGAAATGGGCGTGGCTCAATGGTCTTTTGAGCACGACCAGCCCGCCGGAGCCGGCACGAACACCCTTCCCGCCGCCCAGGGAATGTATCTTCCTCTCAAGTCATCGCGCGGCGTTCTGGGGGTCATCGGGATCTTCGGAGAAAATGGCCACCCTTCCTTCGGCCCCGAACGCCGCCAGCTTGTCGAGGCGTTTGCCTCCCAGTCCGGACTCGCCCTGGAGCGCGCCGCTCTGGCCGAAGAGGCCCGCCTTGCCTGGGAGCGCGTCGAAGTGGAATTTCTCCGCAATACACTCCTTTCCGGCGTATCCCACGAGCTGCGCACGCCGCTGGCGGCCATCACCGGCCTGACCAGCACCCTGATCGATTCCGGCGAAAGCCTTCCCCCCGAATCCCGCGCCGAATTGCTCGACACCATATTCAGCGAGGCCGAGCGGATGGAACGGCTGGTTACCAACCTTCTCGACATGACCCGCCTCGAATCCGGCGGCCTGACGCTCAAGCGGGAATGGCAGCCCATTCAGGAAGTCGTCGGCTCAGCGTTGCACCACATGGATCGTCGATTGCGGCAGCACGCGGTCACCACCGACCTGCCCGCCGATCTGCCCCTGGTGCAGATCGACGGCGTCGCCATCGAGCAGGTGCTGGTCAACCTGATCGACAACGCGGTGGAATACACTCCCCCCGATGCGCCAATCGACATTCGCGCCGGCGTTGGCGAAGGTGGCCTCACCGTTGAGGTGGCAGATCGCGGGCCCGGCCTGCATCCGGGAACCGAAGGACGCATCTTCGACAAATTCTTCCGCGCCTCCCCTCCCGTCCCGTCCGCCCCCGGTATCCCAAACGACCAAGCCGCGCTGCCGGGCCGCCGCGGCGTCGGGCTGGGATTGGCAATCTGCCGTGGTATCATCCATGCCCATGGCGGAACCATCAGCGCCAGTAACAGGACCGATGGCGGCGCCCTCTTCCGTTTCACCTTGCCCCTGACCGAAGAACCTCCCCAAGTTGACAGCTCCGGCTGATCGTCCCGCATGCGCCGCCAGTGCCCTGACCTGTCGCACCTGAGTTTCCCAATGCCGACGACGATTCTGATAATCGAAGATGAGCAGCCCCTGCAGAAGTTCCTGCGGGTCACGCTCGGCACCCAGGACTACAAGATCGTCGAAGCCTCCACCGGCGAGGCCGGCCTGCGCCACGCCGCGGTCGATCAGCCCGACCTGATCATCCTCGACCTCGGCCTGCCCGACATGGACGGCATCGAAGTCACCCGCCGCCTGCGCGAATGGACGGCCATTCCCATCATCGTCGTCTCCGCCCGCGGCAAGGAACAGGACAAGGTGATCGCCCTCGACGCCGGCGCCGACGACTATCTCACCAAGCCATTCGGGGTGGCCGAACTCCTCGCCCGTATCCGCGTGGTGCTGCGCCACCTATCCGTGGTGAAATCGGACACCGGCGATCCGGTATTCGAAAGCGGCGCCCTACGGGTTGACCTCGCCCGCCGCGAGGTCACCGTCGACGGGAAACTGATCCATCTCACCCCCAACGAATTCAAGCTTCTCTCCGTGCTGGTCAAGAACACCGGCAAGGTTCTCACCCACCGCCACCTGCTCAAGGAAGTCTGGGGCCCCGGATCCGGCGAGGAAGCTCATTACCTGCGCGTCTACATGAACCAGCTTCGCCAGAAGCTGGAGGCCGACGCCACCAGACCAAAACACCTCCTCACCGAACCGGGCGTAGGCTATCGGCTTCATGCCCAGTGAACGGCGCAAATCTTTTGTTAGCAGTATTTTATATAAAATCTGCTTTCGCGCCGCGAACCTTCTTTTGGCTTGCGTCCGATTTATCGGTTACAATGAGAACACGTTAGGTTGTCGGCGGGAAGTGTTGTTAGGGGGCTGTGAGGGTCGTTAATGTCAGATAGATCGTTTACGATAATCGGTGGTGGACCGGCCGGCTTGACGGCGGCCTATGAGCTGTCCAAGCGCAACATCCCCACCACCGTCCTGGAAAAGGGCAAAATCGTCGGCGGCATCGCCCGCACCGAAAACTACAAAGGCTACCACTTCGACATGGGCGGCCACCGCTTCTTCACCAAGAGCGAAGAAGTCAACAAGATGTGGCATGAGGTGCTGCTCAACGAATTTCTGCAGCGGCCCCGCCTCTCCCGCATCTACTACAAGCAGAAATTCTTCAACTACCCGCTCAAGCCTATGAATGCCCTGGCGGGGCTTGGTGTATTCGAAAGCATCCTGATCGGCTGCAGCTACGCCCGCTGGCGGATGTTTCCCTACAAAGTCGAGGAGAGCCTCGAGCAGTGGGTAACCAACCGCTTCGGCAAGAGGCTGTTTCTCACATTCTTCAAGACCTACACCGAGAAGGTCTGGGGCATTCCCTGCTCGGAATTGAAGGCCGAATGGGCCGCCCAGCGCATCAAGGACCTGGATCTCAAGGCCGCCATCATCAGTATGTTCATCAAGCCCAAGAAGACCATCAAAACGCTGATCGAACAGTTCGACTACCCGCGCCTCGGCCCCGGCATGATGTGGAACGCGGTAAGAAGCCAGATCGAGCAGCGCGGCGCCAAGGTGATGATGGAAACCGACTGCACCAAAATCATCCGAAATGGCAACCGCATCGACGGCGTCGTGGTTGGGTGCAATGGCCAGCAGCAAACCATCAAGAGCACGGACTACATCTCCAGCATGCCATTGACTGAATTCGTCAAGAAGCTCGATCCGCCAGCGCCCGCCAACGTGCTGGAGGCCGCCGGCAAGCTGAAATACCGCGACTTCCTGACGGTCTGCATCATCGTCAACAAAAAGGACCTTTTCCCGGACAACTGGATTTATATTCACGAGGCCAGCGTGCAGGTCGGGCGCATCCAGAATTTCAAGAACTGGAGCCCCAACATGGTGGCCGACGAAAACAAGACCAGCCTGGGCCTGGAATATTTCTGCAATGAAGGCGACCAACTCTGGACGATGTCGGATAAAGACCTCGTCGAGCTCGCCCGGCAGGAAATTGACAAAATCGGCCTCGCGAACAAAGAGGATGTCGAGGATGGCTGCGTATTCCGCGTCCCCAAGAGCTACCCGGTTTATGACTCGGATTACGTCACGTACCTGGGAGTGATCCGCGATTACGTTGACAGCCTGGTGAATTTCAAGACCATCGGCCGCAACGGGCTGCACCGCTACAACAACCAGGACCACTCGATGCTGACCGGCATGTACGCCGTGCGCAACCTGATGGACGGCAAGGAGTACGACCTCTGGAAGGTGAACGCCGATAAGGAATATCACGAGATTTCCAAAGAGGCGCCCGCCGACGACATGGCAGGCGTGGAACAGGCGGTCAAGGCCGGACTTTCTCTGGTGCTGGAGAAATTCGACCGGGTGGCCACCGGCGCCGCGGCCGGCGTGCTGATTGGCGCCGCGTTGTTCCTGGCGACGCTGTTCCTGGTGATCAAAGGCGGCTCGCATCCCGGGCAGAACCTGCAGCTATTGGGCCAGTATTTCCCCGGCTACAAGGTAAGTGTCAGCGGCAGCTTTCTGGGATTGCTGTATGGTGGCATGAGCGGTTTCGTGTTCGGATACCTGTTTGCCATGCTGACGAATCTGATTTCCTTCATGACAGTGCGCCTGATACAACGTCGCGCCAAGCAGGCCAGCATGTGGAATGTGTTGGAATACATCTAGCTGGGCTGCATTTCAGGGATGAAAAAAATGGATCAGGAAGAAGAAAAGGAACTCGAGCGGCTGGTCGAGACCCGTGTCCGCCGGCTCAACGCGATGGTGCTGGCCATTACCGCCGGCGTGATCTGCGGGCTGCTGTTGTTCGGGGCGACGATCATTCTGGTCATCAAGCACTCCCTCGTCGAAAAGAACCAGCCGGTTGGCCCGCATCTGAAGCTGCTGGGGGAATATTTTCCCTGGTATAGCGTGAGCGTTCAAGGCAGCGCGATCGGGTTCCTGTACGGGTTCTTCACCGGCTGGCTGATCGTCTACGTCGGGGCATTGGTCTACAATTTTGTCGCGGATTTGCGGCATCCAAAAAAGTGAGGGCGCCTGCGATGGATTCACAGCCCCCGATGCAGCCCAGCGCGATGCCGGTGCTGTCGGTGATCGTTCCGGTGCGGAACGACCCGGGGCATCTTCGCCTGTGCCTCGCGGCGATCAAGCAGTCCCAATATCCGCACTATGAGCTGATCGTGGTGGATGATGCGTCGACGGATGCGACGCCTGAGGTGGCGCAGGAGCTGGGCGCAATTGTGCTGAAGATGGACCAGCAAAGCGGCCCGGGACTCGCCCGCAATCGGGGGGTCACGGCCGCCCGCGGGACTTACCTGATGTTCGTCGACGCCGATGTCTGCGTGCATCCGCAGACGCTGGGAAACGTGGTGGCGGCCTTCGGGCGCGATCCGGGTATCGACGCCCTCTTCGGCTCCTACGATCTCGAGCCCGGAGAGAAAGATTTCCTCTCCCAATACAAAAACCTTACCCATCGCTTCGTCCATCAGCAGTCCGCCGGCAAGCGCGCCAGCACCTTCTGGGCGGGCTGCGGGGCCATCAAAAAAACCGTGTTTGAAGAAGTCGGCGGGTTCTCCAGTGAATATACCAGGCCGTGCATTGAAGACATCGAGTTGGGGGCGCGGATGTACCGCGCCGGCAAGCACATCGCCATCATTGGTGACGTGGAGGCCAAGCACCTGAAGAAGTGGACCTTCAGCGGCATCATCAAATCCGATGTCAAAGATCGTGGCATCCCCTGGACGCGGTTGATCCTGCGCAAGAAGAATCTTCCCAATGACTTGAACCTGACATTCGGCCAGCGCCTCGCAGCGCTGCTGTCAGGATTACTCGTGCTGGCGCTGGTCGCGATGATCCTGCGCGGAGCCGGATGGCTGATGCTGCCCTGGGAAATCCTTATTCCCGCGGCCGCGGCACTGGCACTCGGCATCGTGCTGCTCAACCGTCGCTACTACGCCTTTTTCACGAAACTCAAAGGTCCCTGGTTTGCCCTGCGCGTCTTCCCCATGCACGTGCTCTACTACCTCTACAGCGGCGCCGCCCTGGCGATCGGAACGGTATCTCACATGATGGGCAGTTCCCGCAAATCCACAACCCCCGGCGCACAAGTCGGCCGCGCCGTGCAGGCACGGTGACCGCATGTGGCGCACCGTCAAACAAAAAATTCTTGCCAACAACGCCCTGGTCAAGCGCTATGGCCTGCTCGTCACCACCGATCTCTGTGGCAAAGCACTCGGTTTGGTCGTCGCGAAGATCGCAGTCCAACGCTTCGGCGCTGACGGCTTCGGCATCATCGGCGTCACCCTCACCTGGGTGAGCTACGCCCTTCTGGTGGGAAATTTCGGCCTCGACTCTTACGCCGTCAAGACCGCCGCCAAGCGCCAGGAGTCCATCGGAACCCTCGGCGGCACCCTCATCACGATGGAGCTGCTCTTTGGCGTGGCCATCTACGCCATTCTGATCCTCGTCGCCCTTTGCGTGCCATCGCTTCGGCCACATCTCGCGTTAATCAGCATCTTCGGCTTATCCCTCATCACCGTCGCCCTGACGCTCAATTGGGTGCCGCTGGCGCTGGAGCGTTCCAATATCACCGGCTACGTCGGCCTGGCAGTACAGGCCACCAATTTGCTCCTTCTGGTCCTGCTGCTGCAGCGCTCCAACCACCTCTGGACCTTTGCCGCCGCCAAGGTGTCGGCCGAGGTGATGGGTGCCGCTGTTCTGCTGATTTGGACCATCCAGGTCGTTGGTCCGATAAAAAGGCCGCTGCCGGTCGCCCAATGGTGGGGAATCCTGCGCCACTCCGCCCCGATCGGCGGGGCGATGATTTTTCGGACCGTTTCACTCACCTGCGACCTGGCCCTGCTCGGAATATTCACCGCCGAATCCTGGCGCCACCTCCGCTGGCCGGCCCATGTCGATCTGGCCCAGATCGGGCAGTACAACGGCGCGATCAAGGTTTTTGGGTTATATTTAACCCTCGGGTCGCTCTACTTCATGGTGCTTTTCCCGCGGCTGGCGAAGATTTCCAACCAGGGAATGGTCCCGCTGAAGAAGGCGGCCGATGAGTCGCTGGCGGTGGTGACGCTGGGAGCGGTCGGCGGCGCCGGAATCCTGGCGATCGCGGCGCCGCTGGTGCTAAAAATACTGTACGTGCCGTCGTTCGCGGCGGCGGCCAACCCGCTGCGCATCCTGCTGTGCGCGGGCATCGCCAACCAGATGAGCAAGCATTTTCGCCAGACGTTGTTTCTGGTCGGGAGGCAGAAGGTCGATCTGAAATTGTCCGCGGTGGCCGCGGGCGCTCACGTAGTGCTGAAGTTGGCACTGATTCCGTTTCTTGGCGTCATCGGATGCGCCCTGGGGATGTTGCTGGGCGAGGCGCTGCTGGCCGGACTCGCGTGGCGTGCCGTCCGCAAGGCATTTACCGAGGTCGCGGGATCAGAGGAATTGGAGACGACATGTTTGACGGCCGCAGAGCCTTGATTTCATCAGTCATCCGTCACGCCGGCGCCAGCGCCAGCAGCGGTTTCGTGCGCCTGTTGGAGTTGGAGAGCGGCGAAATTCTGCGCACCTGGTCGATGCCGGAAAGCTCCCACCGCGCAGATGATCCCAACCCGCGCGGCGGCCATCGCGGCGCCCGCGGCGTCTCCGCCACCGATCATCGCCTGGCCATTGCCAACGCCGAGCGGGTCATGGTCTTCGATTCAAGCTGGAAATCGCTGGGCGACTTGACGCACCCGCTCATGGGCGGCGTACACGATGTGCTGGCCGAAGAAGATGGCGTCTGGGCCTGTTGCACGATGGCCGATCTGCTCATCAAGCTGGATTGGAAGGGAAACCTCAAGCAGGTCTGGGAGTGGCGGGAAGATGCCGCGCTGGTTCGCGAGCTGGGTCTGCCGAAGCTGCCGAAAGTCGACCGCAAGGTGGACCATCGCGATCCCAATACCGCCCGCACCGCCGTGCGCAATACCGTCCACCTGAACGCCATCGCCCGCTGCGAGCGCGGATTGCTGCTCTCCTTCGGCAGAATTCTGTCGGCCGAAAAGTACCGCAAGCAGAAAAGGGCCGCGTTCATCGGAAAAATCGCCAGTCTGCTCCACCTCAAGCGCCGCGATGACACCAGCATTCAAGTCGTCCGCGAGTCCAGCAAAGGCCAGCAAGGCGATCACCAGTGGGCCGCCGTGTTGCTGGCCGAGGACGGCAAGGCGACGATTCTCGCCAAAGCACAGAGGACCAATGTTCCCAACCACAACATCGCCATCATCGACGGCACGCTGATTTACAACGACACCAACGGCGGCCGCGTGGTGAGCGTGGCCCTCGGCGGCGCTAAACCGGAATTGGCCGTGCCGCTGCCCGGACCCAGGAGTTTCGCCCGCGGCTATGCCGAGCTGGGCGGCAGTCGCGTGCTGGTCGGCAGCCATCAGCCCGCGGCGGTGTATGAAGTCGACTTGCACGGCCAGCGCGTCACCCGCACCTATTCCCTCGCCGGCTCGGAAACCGAAGCCGTCTACGGCATCTGCCTCGTCCCCGAAACTTTTGACGAGCCGCCGGAAGAACTGTTTGGCTGTGCGCACAGAGAGATGAATGAAGAAGCAGGAATCGCCATGCGATAATCAATTGTGCTGGTGGTAACTGTCATCCTGAGGTGCTCCGAAGGATCTGGCCCCGACTGCAAATCGATCCAGATTCTTCGGAATACCTCAGAATGACACTGTTCCAGCATTCGTTGTTGCATGTCCTTGGCACAGGTTGAAATCTGGTGACACCGTATGTTCCTTGGCGTGAACGGAATTCGGCTGACGACGGCGCGATCGGGCGTGGCCCGATACATCGAGAACGTGCTGCGCCAGTGGTCCGCGATGGAACATCCGTTTGAAGAGGTGCGGGTCTACACGCCCAAGCCGGTGGAGCTGAACCTGCCGCGCACGCGCAACGTCGTCGTCCAAGGGCACAAGCCGCTCTGGATGTGGGAGCAATTCGCCCTGCCCAAAGCGCACGGGCGCGTGGAATTGCTGGTCTGCCCCAGCTACGTCGCCCCGCTCCGCGCCAACTGCCCGTTGCTGCTGATCCATCACGGCTCCTACGAGGGATATCCGCAGGCATTTGGCCGATGGGCGACGAAGAAGGCGCTGTGGGCCTACAAGCTCAGCGCCCGCCGGGCGGATCGCATCATTACCGTCTCACAACACAGTCAACGCGACATCGTGAAATTCTACGGAGTCGGCGCCGACAAGATTGACGTCATTCCCGAAGGCGTGGACACGTCGCTCTTCCGCCCGATCCGAGACGCGTCGGCGCTGTCGGCGTTTCGCACCCAGGCATTCGGCGCCGACGAGCCGTTTATCCTTTTCGTCGGCAAACCGGCCAGGCGGCGCAACATTCCGCAGTTATTCGAGGCCTACAAACGGCTGCTGCGCGATGGGAAAATAAAACATCGATTCCTGTTCATCGGCTCGGACCTCCCCGGAAGCCCGGTCGGGAAACTCGTGCGCGATCTCGGTCTGGAAAAGCACGTGACGCTGGTCGGCCACGCCGGACACGAGCAGATCGTGCTGGCCTACAACGCGGCCGACGTGCTGATTTACCCCTCCTCCTACGAAGGATTCGGCATGCCGGTGCTGGAGGCGATGGCGTGCGGCACCCCCGCCATCGCGTTGCGGAACACCGCATTCCTGGAATTCGCCGCGGGCATCGCTTACCTCGCCGAAGACGGCAGCGTCGATGAACTCTACAAGGCTCTGGATACCGTCCTGCACGATGAAACCATGCGGCAGAAAATGCGCCGACTTGGGCCGGCCCGGGCCAGCCGCTACGACTGGCAGCAGATCGCCCAGCGCACCATGGATGTGGCC